>NZ_JAUBSF010000001.1:0-357844 GCF_036704615.1 Microcoleus sp. K4-B3 | reverse complement strand
TCTCAATGTTGTTGAGTCATCATCGGCTTGCTGATTAATGCGGTTAACTTCTTTAAAGATGGCTTCTGTTTCTGGTATCTGTTTGATTGGTTTTGTTTGAGCCACCCTTTTTAATCCATAACCTAGTTGATTTAATCGTTGTCGAATTACCTCCGCTGTTGGGAGTTCTTGATCTTGATACCCTTTGATTTCTATCAACTGATGACGAACTTGCGCTGCTGATAGTCTGGTATACAAACGGGTACTATCAAAACTCGGGTCTGTTTGGCTTTGTGGCTCTACAATTGAGCGTATATCTGACAGTAAGTTTGGCAGCCTATGTTCAATTGGTTTACTGCCTCTGAGTCGGAATGAGTCTGCTATCGATATTCCATGCTCTAATTCCTGCATCCCTTTCCGAATTGTCCGTCGATTCCATCCTAGTTCTCTTTCTGCTATTGTTGCTCCTCCTCTTCCCCATCCTTTCACCACCTCTGCCATGAATTGTCTTCGGTCACTTCCCTTTAGTTTTTTTGCTGTCTTGATGTACAACGACCTCAGACTATCACTTAGTTGCATTAACGATTCTGGAGACATACAGCAGATTGCACATTAATTATTCTCTTAGTATCCCTGATTTTGGATCATTTTTTCCTTGGATTACTCTAAATAAGTAGCCAATCTTTTAGCTGACCATCGACCAAACTCATATCCTAGCTCTTGAGGATCTTTGTCAATTGTTTCTAGTAATATTTCTATGTATTTTTCTGTAGCTTTGTGATGGTTCCCTTTCATCTTCTCATCTTTAAGACTCTCTAAATTATCTGGATCGCCATGTACGCACCAGAAACAGATTTTGTTGTGCGAACACCCGATAAATTTAGCAATTTCTTTTTGCGTCTTTCCATCATTGAGCAATAGTAAGATTAAGATTCTCTCTCTAATTTCTCCATTTTCTTCTTGTTTTAATGCTTGTTGAAGCTTTTTGACTTGCTCTGCATTTAGATGATTTTTGGCTGGCATACTTCTGGCTTTTCTGTGACTTGTGATTTATTATTATACCAGTTTTAATGCGAAACAGCTTAACAGCTTTCTCTTTTAAAATTTAGGTACAATTCGATTTCGAGCGCCCTTCTGCCGTCAGGGAAAAGGCAAAAGTGCAGAGGGTAAAAGGGTAAAGAAGAGTCTTCGCCGGGAAAACTAGGACGACGGAGAAACCGACGCTACCGCTACGCGAAAACCCCAGGGCCTCCAACTGTGATCCGCCGATAGCCACTCACGAACGGCACTGCGGCAACGGACTGCATAGATTTCCCAGGAACCCCCACGCAGCACCCGGCGATCGTCTCTGCCAGTTTCCCACGAACTTCCGTCAGTTGGTGCGCCGCTATAGTTTTCGTGCCACCTATCGCTGCACCATTCCCAAACATTGCCGTGCATATCGTACATCCCAAAGGCATTCGGGGGAAAACTCCCGACAGCAGTTGTTTTTCTGCGGTTAAGCCCTTGGGGGGCGTTTGCGTAGGGGGAGTATCCCCCATAGTTGACTAATTTCGGGGTAATGGTTTCCCCAAAATAAAATGGGGTTGTTGTACCCCCACGACAGGCGTATTCCCATTCTGCTTCACTCAGGAGGCGATATTTTTTCCCGGTTTGTTGCGAGAGTTGGCGACAGAATCCGACGGCCATTTTCCACGATACAGATTCAACAGGACGTTTTTCACCTTTGAAAAAGGATCGGTTGCATCCCATCACTGCTTGCCACTGTGCTTGGGTGATGGGATATTTGCCTGCAAAAAAAGCGGGTACTGTTACTTGATGCTGCGGACTTTCATTATCTCTTCTATCTTCCTCTGTGGCTGGGGAACCCATCATAAATGTGCCGCCGGGAATATAAACCATTTCCAGTACACTTCCATTCCCTAAATCTTCGGGGAAGAAGTGAGCATATTGACGGCGGCGACTGTTTTCTTTTCCTTCAGCATCAACTGTGATGACATCAAAGTGAAAAGTAGGCAAATATTTTTGGAACTGCTGTTTGAGATTTGGTTCATCTCTATCCTTCAGCAGCGAATAGGCTGCAAATTTAACCGCGATTGATTCATCTTTCAGTGCCGCAATTATTAAATCTAAACCTGCGTCCCCATATCTGCTGAGTGCTTCAGACAGTGCAGCAACTTTCACCTCAACAATGGGAGAAGCTAATCGAATTTTAATACCGGGAATCCCGCCTAAGACAGCCGCACCTAATGGCACTTGAGATTCACCGCCAAGGACAGCATCGTATTCTCTGGGTTGATTTGGATTTTCTGTCATAATCGGGACTTACGTAAGTGTCACACATCTATCCAGTTTAAGGGTGGGTCAAACTCAGTTCTAGGGTGATTATTCAGGGTCTCGAATTCTGACGCACCCTACTAATTATGCCAGTTGCGTAAATCTTGTATTACAAATCCCGATGAGTAAACTCCTTCGCATCCTTCCCTACATAACTCGCGGCAACATGGCCATCTCCAACAACTCGATACTTATAGGTAATCAACCCCTCTAAACCAACAGGCCCGCGAGGTGGCATTTGCTGCGTGCTAATCCCCACTTCTGCACCGAAGCCGTAGCGGAAACCGTCGGCAAATCGAGTCGAACAATTGTGATAAACTCCGGCCGCATCTACTCCATTTAAAAATGTTTCGGCGGTTTCGCTATCTTCGGTAACAATCACATCTGTATGTCTGGAACCGTATGTATTGATATGGTTAATTGCCTCTTCCACAGAATCTACTATTTTGATTGACAAAATCAAATCGCTGTATTCTGTAGACCAATCCGCTTCATTTGCTTCGGCAATATCCAAGATTTCGCTAGTTTTTTCGTCTCCCCGCAGTTCTACTTTTTTCTGCTGCAAAGCTTCGGCAACTGCGGGCAAGAAAACGGGGGCGATCGCACTGTGAACTAACAAGGTTTCAATGGCATTGCAGGCGGCTGGGTACTGAGTTTTTGCATCGACTGCAATCTCTACTGCTTTCTGAATATCCGCTGCTTTGTCTGCGTACAAATGACAAATTCCGTCGGCGTGTCCCAACACGGGAATTCGGGTATTTTCCTGCACAAAGCGCACGAAGGAATTAGAACCTCTGGGAATAATCAAATCTACATATTCATCCATTTTCAGCAGTTCGATTGTTTCTTCCCGCGTGGTCAGCAACTGCACGACTTCTGGATTGACTGCGGTTTCAGCTAATGCTTGATGTATCACTTTTGTCAATATTTCGCAGGAACGGACTGCCTCTTTGCCACCTTTGAGAATGACGCCGTTTCCTGATTTGATTGCCAAGGATACTATCTGAATTAAAGCTTCGGGGCGCGCTTCAAAAATAATGCCTAAAACGCCCAAAGGACAGGTGACGCGCTTCAGAATTAATCCTGTATCCAATTCACGGTGGATTTGCACGGAACCTACGGGATCTGGGAGTTTCGCAACGTCGCGCACGCCTGCGATCGCACTTTTCAACTTGCTCTCATCCAACTTTAGGCGATCGTACAGCGGTTTCGCAATTCCATCCGCCTCAGCCGCCTTGCAGTCAGCAGCATTCGCCGCCACAATATCCGGCGCAGCAGCTTCTAAAGCTTTAGCTATAGCCTCAATAGCTTGATTTTTGGCATCAGCGGACAAAACTGCCAATTTTCTAGCAGATACGCGCGTTTTTTGGGCAATTTCAATAATAGACATGGCAGTAACTTTTAAATTGTTTTGATTGTTGGGTTTTGACTTTTGAATTGAATCCCCAAAAAATAAATTTAGGGGCGGTTTTCAGTCTTAACAATTCTAGAGAAAATTCTATATTTTTGTTGAGACCCCTTACAGCAATCCGCATTAATAGGTTAAAACAGTGAAGTATAGATAAAATCCCACGGTCATTTCCATTTGTCAATAACCTTTGGAGATTATTATTATGTCATCTCATGCCCCTTTACGCAAGGCAGGGCGAGCCGCCAAAGCCGGCGTTAAACTGATACAGAAAACTGGGGGAAACCTCGTTTTAGCTTCCGGCGTCACCCTCAGCCTGCTGTTTGGTATGGTGTTAGCGCTATCTTTAGCCTCTGTTTTGATTCTCAACAGTCCCGATCCAGTCACCGGATTGGCGATCGCACTTCCGATTACCCTGATTTTTAACATCGCTGCTTTTTTCCTATCGCCTTACTTGATGGACTTAACCCAAAATTGGCTCTACAATACTCGCTGGGTTTCCCTAGCAGAAATTGAAAGCCTAAGTCCCGAAACAGCGAAAGTTATTCAGAAGGTTTGCAAGCAGAAAAAACTCCAGCAGCCGCGTTTAGGAATTATCGACGACCAAAACCCTACTGCTTTTACTTACGGTTCATTTCCAAACAGCGCTCGCTTAGTTGTCAGTCAAGGTCTTTTTACCTATTTAGACGACGAGGAAATTGCCACTGTTTACGCCCACGAACTCGGTCACATCGTCCACTGGGACTTTGCAGTAATGACTTTAGCTTCGACTTTGGTGCAGATTACTTATTTAATTTACACTACAGCTCAAAGAATGGGTAGAAGTGGTGGCGACAAAGCTAAAGATGCGGCCGGTACTGTAGCTGCTGTTGCTTATTTGTTTTACATCGCCGGCACTTATTTATTGCTGTATTTGTCGCGGACGCGAGAATATTTTGCCGACCATTTTGCCGCCGAAACTACTGGCAACCCCAATGCTTTATCCCGCGCTTTGGTAAAAATTGCTTACGGTATTTTGGAAGAAGGACAAACAGCAACTGAACCCAGCCGTTTGTTAGAAGGAACTCGCGCTTTAGGCATTTACGATGCCAAAGCTGCCACATCTACCGGCACTGCTTACAGGATTTCTTCGGAACCCGAAAAAATAGGGCGAGTGTTTTTGTGGGATATGTTTAATCCGTGGGGTTGGTGGATGGAGTTGAACTCTACTCACCCGCTGACTGGTAAACGAGTTCGCGCTTTGAGCACTTATGCCGAACAATTAGGCTTGGATGTTGAGTTTGATATGGGCCGGATTGTTGGCGAAGGCAATCTTTTGAGCAAGCGGAGATTGTACGGCAATTTTGTGTTTGATGTGCTGCTGTACAGTGCAGAAACTCTGGGCTTAGCGGTGGGTTTTGCGATCGGCATTTCGCTGTCTGCTGCGAATCCGATGATGATGGTTGCTTGTCCTTTAATCGCTTTGGGCGCGGGAATTTTGCTCAAAACTCTGGTGATGTTCCCCAATTACGAACAAGCAGAACATTTGGATGTTTTAAGCTTAATGTCTGACCCTTATGCAAGTCCTTTGCGAGGTCAACCTGCGAAACTGCAAGGCGAATTAATTGGTCGCGGCGATGCGGGTTATGCGTTTGGTTCAGATTTGAAATTGCAAGATAGAACGGGAATGATTTATCTGCGATATGCTTCTCGTTTTGGACCAATTGGTAATTTTCTGTTTGGGATGAAACGGGTTGAAAGTTTGATTGGAATGGATGTTAGCGCTTTGGGTTGGTTCCGCCGGGGTGTTGCACCTTGGATGGATTTGATTCAGCTTGAAAGCGATAGCGGTACGACGGTTAAGAGTTATCACCGCTTCTGGTCTGTTGTGATGGGTATAGGGGCGATCGCGATCGGTATTGTCTCGCTATTTATATCATTTCCTGCTTAATAGTTGAAAGGAATAAAGTCCTTACTACAAACAGTTTCATAGTGAAGACTTTATTCCTCTTAAGTCAGGGTTAAGGACTCAAGCATTAGTGTCAACTTCAACACTTGACAGATTAACCTCTTCATGAGTATAATCCCTGGTTTAACACCCAGGGATTATACTCATGACCGATCGCTGTTAAGTGGTTGAGCTGATTTGAATTCCGGTGTGGAAGACAATTGCTTCAGATCGATAAATACCGAAAATTGGCTGGTATCCAACAATCCTGAATTAGGCTGTTTTTTCTTCTGCCATTTTTGACCGATCGCACAAAGTTTGCACATGATTTTAGCTCTTTTTGATAAGATAATAATTGTTCATCAAATCATGGGCTAGCCGCTTGATTTCAACGCTGGCAAACCCAGCTTCGCTCAACATTTGTAGCGCTTTTTCTTGCCCCCACATCGCGCCCAATCCCATGCCGCCATAGGCTAAAGAAACACTCATACAGTGCATACAAGAAATGGTGTAGAGGAAGGGGGCAATGGGATGGTCTAGATTACCGCCGACATCCGTTGTGGCGTTGATATCTTGCATCAGGTAAACACCATCGGATCGCAGCGCATTGTAGATGTTATGCAGCACAACATCTGGTCTGGCTTGATCGTGAATGGCATCGAATGTGGTAATCAAATTGTAGCGATCGCATTCATCCAATGTGGCGGCATCCTTTACCTCAAAATGGATATTGCTTAATTTCCGCAATTGAGCTTCGGTGTTGGCACTGGCGATTGCTTCTCCCGAAAAATCGTAGCCTGTGAATCGGCTATTCGGAAAAGCTTCAGCCAGCTTGTTGAGTGCTTGCCCGCAACCGCAGCCGACATCTAGCACCTCAATACCCTTTTCCAATGCTTCGGTAAGCCCGGGAATCAGTGGCAGAATGTGCTCAAATAGCGCCGATACCACGGTTTGATTGCTATCTTCTGCCATCACCGCGTGAAAACGTTTGAACTCGGAGTAGGGTACACCACCGCCTTTGTAGAAGCAATCGATAATTCGATCCTCCACTGAACTCAGTAGGGGAATGAATTGAGCAAAGGGGGCAATGTTGTCGGAACTGGCACCTCTGGTCAGAAATGCTGCATTTTCTGTCGGCAAAGTGTAGGTTTTGTCGATCGAATTATAATCCACTAAGCGACCCGTTACCATTGCACCGAGCCATTCCCTCACGTAGCGTTCGTTCAATCCGGCAGCATCGGCAATTTGTTGACTGGTAGAGGTCGGCAATTCTGCCATTGTGTCGAACAGTTCGGTGCGATGCCCGATCGAAATCATGACTGCGAGTGCGCCACTGTTGAGAATGTCCAGCATCCGTTCGGCGAATGCTTCGGCTTTGGTTTGATCGAATGTTTGTGTCATCATAATTTAATGGTGATGGTATTCAAAAGTCATTAGTCATTAGTCATTAATCATTAGTCATTGGTGATTGGTTATTAGAACAAACAAATAACAAATAACCAACAGTCAACAGTCAACAGCCAACAGTCAACAGCCAACAGTCAACAGCCAACAGTCATTCCGGTGTTACCGGAATTGATTTCACGCATCTGTTCTTGCACCCAATTTTCAAACAGTTCGCGGAGCAAACCTTGACGCATGGCTACATCGAACTGCGCCGGAATCAATGTTTCTAATCTGACAATTACCAGCCATTCTTCTATGCGGATAGGATGCCAAAGCTGACCGGATCCGCTTATCGCCAACAGATGCGCCAAATTGGGGTGGATTGTGCCGAGTTCCGCCGGGCCAAGAATCCCATTGACTTGAGCTTCTGGGCCTTGGGAATAATCGCGCGCCAGTTCTGCAAAGGATTGCTCTTTTTCTTGAATCCGAAAATACAGTTCGCGCGCAATTTCTGCGTCTTTAACCCGAATCAAAGAATAGATGACTCGATCTAGCGATCGCTTGCTTTGCAGAAAATATGACTCTAGTTTGTGATGCCAAGTTTGGTGTTTAAATTTCTCAATTTTGAGCAGCCTTGGAATGAAAACAGTCTCTAAAAATTCCAGACTCATTCCGTCCTGTTTTAGCCAAAGCTGCTGTGTGGTTTCGTCGATCAGTTGATTTTGTTCGTAGAACTGCTGGCTGGCATTCACGATTTCTTCGGCGGTGCAATCGATGGGGGCGATCGCTTCATCAATGATGCTCTCGCGGTATAATTGGGGCAGCATTTGGTAGCTGGCAAGTCGAGGAATAATTCCCTCCCCATTGATTGTGCGATTTCCTATTTGTAAAACTGCGTTCATATAGCAAAAGGAAGTTCGGCAACGGATGAGTGTAACGGATTAACGGATGGAAGAAGTTCGGCAACGGATGAGTGTAACGGATTTACAGCAGATTCCACGTTTATGAAGCTTTTGCCGTAGGGACACGGCACTGCCGTGTCCCTACAATGGTTATGTACTTTGACTGATGCAGCCTTCAATAAACCGGGTTTTATCCTCTCAGACCCAAGGATTTTTCAAGCAACCCGGTTGCCGATTCAGTTGACTCTAGGTGCTAGACAGGAGTCATATTCAGGTTGTAGCTGCTAACGCCACTGTGTTGATAAACTTGGAGATAGTAGGTGCTACCTGGAGTCAAGAACTGAGTAATTGATTCAGACGTAGTGCCAGCGGCAGTTGAACTTACAATGACTTCACTTGCATCTACCACTGAATCGTTATTGCGATCGTTGATCGGCCGTATATCCATATCGCCACTTAAACCGCTGAGATTAAAGCGGAAATTGCGGCTTGAGTTGACAGCAAAATGGTAAGTATCAGAGGTATCCGAATTAACGATCGCTTCGTTGAAGGTGCGGGAAGCAGTCAGGGTTCCCACCTCTGTCTCGGCTGTTACGAGATTGCCGGGTTTGCTAATGGCATTGGTTGATACTCTCAAATCGTATTCGGTATTAACAGTACCAACTCGATCGACTTCAATCAGGTAGCTACCTGTATCAACGTTGTTAAGGCCAGATGACACGTTAATTGACTCAGGTTGGTTGCCAAAACGAATTGATGATGTTGCAATCTGTGAATCGTTGGTATCGCGTACACCATTGCCGTTGAAGTCTCGGAAGAATCGAACATCGGCATTAGCGGTCATATTAGTCAGGGCGATGTTGATATTGCTATCGTTCCCCAGACGAAAACTGTAGGTGTCTTTAATATCGGTATTGCCAACGAATTCACGCTTGCCTACGGGATTAGCATCGCGGATCAAGGTACCAAAGTTAAATTCAGCCATTTCATTTCTCCTTAAAGTGTAAAGGGATTAGTTAATTTGCTGGTTGTTTGCTTAACTTGATATCAATCTAACGAGGCGATCGTTCCGAAAGCGTTCCGAAAGCGTTCTCGAAGCGTTCCCAAAGCATCCAAGCGCGATCGTCGGCACGAATTCAAGGTTTGAGAACTTCGGCACACCAAACGCGATCGAAGGGAATTCCAGCTTTACCGTGGGCTTCTCGAATCACTTCGGCATCGGGCGCGTTCAGTTCGCACACCACGCGAGTTTTATCCAGCGACGCATAGGAACGCACCCATTCAATACCCCGTTCCTGATAGCACGCTAAAATTAATCGATGGGCTTCGTTCCACTCTTCATCGGTAAAGCCATTCGGATAGCTTCCCTCCAACACCTTGAGGATTGGTTCGTTCCATACAGGTGGCACACCTTCAGGTTCAATAACTTGGGCTGTCCAAACCTTGCTATAGCGATCGCAAATCATTCGTAAATTAATTAAGGGTTCGATCGAACAGCAGTTCCATTGAGTGTTGGTTCAAAAATACCAAATTTGTGTAAAAGAGAGAAAGTCAAAGCTTTGTGACTGTATGGTAAAATTGAAAAACCATTTAACCAAGGCAAAAGAACTGAGCCGATTCCCAAATTTTCTCACCCAAGTCTTGGCATGAAGCCAAATATCTTCGACTGGATTCTGCTCGCCTAGCATTAGGAGCAAACAGGACACAAGTTAAAGGCCATTCATCCCGCTCCTTACCTTGATTAATTTCTTCTAGGTAAGCTTTCATTTCTTTATATTTGTGATAGCTGGCTCCATCCCAAATAATCAAATGTCTGGCTTCGGGATTTAAAGATTGTAAGTCTTTTAAGAAAGCCACTGTATTCTCAGAATTTGCCGTTGCATATTGTCGCAGAACAAACTGTGAAAGTTAAATAATTTACTGCGCCATAATAAGTTTGTTTTTCTCTCTGATTCACCAGTGGTATTTCTATTCTCTCGTTGCGCCTTCCCCAAAGATAACCACAGACATCTCCCCACAGTAGATGACACTCATCAATCAAATACACCACAAGCTTTCTCGATTCTATAGCTCTGGCGTGTTCTTCCAGAATCTCACAGATTTCTTGGTGCTTTTTTTTGACGAGTTCTTCATCACGTTTTGGATTCTTTTTTTGAGATTTTTTCCAGCTAATTCCCGCTGAATTTAAAAGTTGGTAGTAGCTAGTTTTTGATGGAAATTCAATCAGATATCGCTCTGCTATATAATTTGATAATTCGGATAAATCGAGCGTGGTTTTTCTTTGTTAACCATTGGATTATTTCGGCTCGTTCTTCAGGCTTAAGTTGTCCCCGCGCACCCTGATAATTTAAGCGCAACCCTTCAATTCCATGCAACGCATAATTGATTTTCCACTTACTGATAAATGGAGATGATACTCCCAATATCTTTTGAATAGTTTCGCGGCGGACCCCTTCAATTAATATGCGGATAGAAGCAGCTCTTTTAAGTTCTCTTGGGTCGGGATTGCTGGCAATAAAATTTTCTAGTTCCAATCAAGCTTGGACTTCATGCTCCACAAATTTTTCTGCCGATTTCTTTTGGGACATCTCAACTCCTACTAAGATTTACGTCCTGATTATTATACATGATTTGTGATTTACAATTCATTTGCGATCGCTATAAATCCAACATCGGCTTGGCGATAAGCTTGTCGCACAGACTCTGCATCTGGTGCCTCAAAGGTGCAAATCATGCGATCGCGATCGGCTGATAGTAAAGAGTAGCACCACTTGGCATTTCTTGCCCCAAGACAATCCAAAACTCGCGTATCAGCTAACATTTCTGCGCTTATGGGTCGATCGGTCGTTGTTTCAACTTTGATGAGAGACATAATTACTTCCTCTTAATTAGTAATGACTGTTGACTGTTAACTGTTGACTGTTAACTAATGACTCATGACTAATTGTAGCGATTGATGATTTTCCCCACTCTCACCCCAATTTTTTCAGCGCCTCGCAGTGGACAAAGTGAGCGAGTTGTCACCCCCCCCCAGCATAAACGTGGGTAAAGTCTGCTCTACGCTCGCATTCTCAGCCAATCTGTAAATGATAGTATGAGCGCACAAAAATATCAGAAAATTAAGTTCTTGCCTGATGGATCTCTTGAGCAGTTCTCAATCCAGAGGCTAATGCCCCCTGCATCCATGCCTTGTTAGTAGAAGTGTGTTCTCCAGCAAAATAGACTTTCCCTTCCGACCGTCCAAGTTCATCAAAAAACGTTTTTTCTTGCTCTTTAGTCGGTTGTGCCCAAGCTGACCTTGACCACGGATCTTTAGCCCAAGAATAACTGGTGGTTTTACCCTGATAAGCACTTACACCAGGAAGAATCTTTTCCCATCGCTGTAGTAATTGAGGGAATTGTCGATCTGGAGGGAGGGTATCCATAGCGAGGGCATTTTCCCCTCTCAGATAAGCGTGCAAAATGCCTGTTTTTCCAGAAGCATCCCAAGTGGGGTGCCACAGTTCTTCAACACCACTATCAAACACTCCCCAACCATTCAATCCTTGTTTTTCCCAGAATCGTTCGGAGAATTCTACAAACATTCGTGTTGCTGAGCCATAGCTATAGCCCCCAGCTATAGCAAGCTGTTTTTGAGGTGATAGTGGAGGCTGAAAATTAATTAATCCTAAGACTGGCAAGGGAACAGTACATAGAACGCAATCTGCTGTGTACTGCTGTCCTGATTGGCACAAGACTTGAACCCCTAGAGAATTTTGTTCAATGCGAGTAACCGCAGATCCTAGATGAATTTTATCAACTAAAGCAGTAGCAAAGGCTTGGGGCAATCGATCTGAACCTTGAGCAATTTTAACAAGCTTTGATCTGTATCCTCCCGGTATAGCTTTAGCGAAATCATCAGCAGAAACAAGAAGACGTTGCCCCTTTTCAACAGAAATGTAAAACCCCTCTGGTGGGTAAAAAGGCTTTATAGCCAATCCAAAATGTTGAGCATAGTTAAGTGTTAGATTGTGAGTAGACGGAATTCTTGCTGGTCCCGTTTCTACGAAATGATTCTCACTAAATTTGTCTCTCAAGGTCAAAACTCTCCCTCCTACTCGCTCACGGGCTTCTAAAACTGTTACTGTATGACCTACTGCTGCTAACTCGTAAGCGGCAACCAAACCAGACAACCCCGCTCCGACGACGATCACTTTCTGAGAGGATAGTCCTTTTTCTAATGCTCCTGGAGTTCGGGAGTTTTGGGCTTTAACTTGAGCATGGGCTATTGCCGCACCAAACGTTACAGCGCTACTTAATAGAAATTGACGGCGATTTAGTTTAAACATAGCGCTCTAGACAATAATTACAGTAATACTAAAAGTTTTGCATAATTTAGCAAAAAAGGGGAATATGAAGCAATTATCAAACAAGCGGAAGAGTTTAAAAAATTAGATGAGCGATATGAAGTAAAGTCAAGTTCCCTGTGATGAACACCATCCCTAGTTGCAGTTCGCTACAACTAATGACTAATAACTAATGACTAAATCTGTTCGATCGCCCGATCGACAGCAGTGCGGGCGCGGAAACTCAGCGCAGGACGATCGATGCGATCGCGCAGCGATTCAAACCGCGCAGTCGCCCCCTCTCGATCGCCCAAAGCTAAAGCACCCTGAATCAAAATTGCCCAAGCCAGAGCAATCTCGCTGGGATGATCGACCGTCTGAGCAGCTTTTAAAGCAGCTTCAGCGCGGGCTGTTGCCAAAAGAGGTCGATCGCACTCTAAATCCACTTGAGCCGCCCCAATCAGCACGTAAGACAGCATCCGTTTGGCATCCACCTGTTGCAAAGTCGCGATCGCTCGCTCCAAAGCAGCATCGGCTCCAATTTGCTGAAGCTGATAGTTCGCTAAAGCTAAAAGTGCCTGGGCGATCGCACCTTCACTGCCTTCGCCTTTGATTTTGGCTCCGACGATCGCCATTTCCTGACAATAAGGCAAGGCAGCCGCCGGATCGCCCGCTTCCAGTTCCGTCATCGCCAAATAGCTGAGGTTATAACACTCGCACCAGCGATCCTGCTGGGCCGCGGCCAATCGCCACGCCTGTTGCAACAAAGTTCGCGCTTCCGCATAGTTCCCGTGATGGCGGTGTACGGCACCCAACCCTTGGGCAATTCCGATGTTTTTAGCGCCAACTCTCGCCGCCAGGGACTGCGCCTCCAGCAACAAAGCTTCTGCCCGCCTCATTTCCCGTCCAATTTCAGCCAAGCAAGACCCGCTATATACCAGCAATCGCACGGCCGTAGCTGGACTGGATGCCCGACTTACCTCTGCTGCCCGCAGCGAGTGTTGGTGGACGTTAGCGAAGTTGCTGCGATCGAAATGCAGGATCACCAATGCCTCAAGTCCCGTGGCTTCTGCTTCTTCTAAACCTAGAGCATTGGCTTCATCGATTAAGCGGTGCACCTCGCTGTCGAGTTGAGAAACTCGATCGCCCGTAACGCCTGCGATCGCGCTAACGCGCAGCAATTTTAAATGCAATTCAATCCGAGTGCGATCGTCAAGTCCTTGACACTGCTCGATCCCAAGCTGAGCTAGATCGGACGCTTCCGCGTAGGCAAACAATTTCAGGCAGCGTTCGGCGGCACAGAAGGCGCTAGACGCTGCTAATTCTCGATCGCCCCCGATGGCCGCGTGACGGGCAATATCGCCAGCCCAGGCGCTGTCTGGTGTGGAGAGTTGATTCAACTTATGGGCAATTTGCAAATGGATCAAATGGCGGCGCGGTTGTGACAACTTCAGGAATGTCAGCAGATGGCGATCGCTAATTTAAATGACATTGCTATACTATGTTATCCGCGCGGCCGTCTGTTTGAAGCTACACTTTTGTATTCTTAATATAAATGTAAGATAGATGCGGTACGATCGATTGCACTACCGCTCTCAATCAATGCAATTAACAAGGCAAACATGACCGCCAAAATTGCTACAATCATCCTCTCGTTTATACTTTTGAGTCTAGCATTCAGCAACAGGTTTTTCAAAAATGATTTCTTAAAACTTTTCCCTGACGGCAACTCGCCCAATAAATTAACATCAAAATCTACAAAATTGACCGCCCAAACGGAAAATAGGGAGAAAAAAAACACCGTGCAAGATCTTCTTGATGACAGCGCAAAATTAGAAAAACTAGCTGGGAATTTCCAATTTATAGAAGGTCCAATTTGGCATCCAGACGGCTTTTTGCTATTCAGCGATATTCCCGCCAATATTATCTATAAATTCGCATCAAACCAGCAATTTGAGGTATTTCGCCGCCCTTCGGGAAAAGCCAACGGGAATACTTTAGACAAAGAAAACCGCTTACTTACTGCCGAACACGAAAATCGCCGCGTATCCCGCACAGAAAAGGACGGCAAAGTTATCACATTGGCGGATAGATACGAGGGCAAGCGGCTCAACAGTCCGAACGATTTGGTTGTTAAATCCGACGGCAGCATTTATTTTACAGATCCGTCTTATGGTGTTAGTAAAGACCAGGAAGAATTGGGTTTTTACGGTGTTTACAGGCTGGCACCCGATGGGAAATTAACTCTGCTGGTTAAGGATTTGGTGCTGCCGAATGGCATCGCCTTTTCGCCAGACGAGCAAAAACTTTATGTCAACAATTCGGAAGCGGGATACATTGCCGTTTTCGATGTAAAACCGGACGGAACTGTTACAAATGAGCGGCTTTTTGCGGATTTAAAAGACGCCAGTCAAGGCGGAGTTCCCGACGGTCTAAAAGTTGATTTAGAGGGGAATGTTTACAGCACCGGGCCGGGGGGAGTGTGGATTTTATCGCCGGATGGTAAGCTTTTGGGGAAGATTTCGGTGCCTGAGACGGCGACTAATTTGGCTTGGGGAGAAAGCGATCGCAAAACGCTTTACATTACGGCAAATACAAGTCTGTATCGGATTCGCCTTAAAATTGCGGGTGTGCGGCCTGGAAAATAATCTAAAATCAGGCGAAGTTGAAAGTAAAGTGGTTTTTATTAGGGGTAATTGACCGGGCATGATATAGTCGTAGGTTTGAGAATCAGTCCTTCCCGATTCTTTTATCTCCAATCTCAAATGGTATTAATAGCTAGGTTGCACAAATTTCTAACTGCTACAGTCGATCGCACATCCCGATCGCGCACAATATTTTGGTTGACTCTGAGCTTGACATTTGCTGCACTTTATGCTATTTTAGGACTCAAGCAAGTCTTCAGCGCCGAGTATATGGTGCAAGACGATGCGAGGCAGCACGTTTTCTGGATGATGCGGTTTGTCGATCCTGAATTATTCCCCAACGATTTCATTGCTAATTATTTTCAATCAGTCGCCCCCGCAGGATACAGCACGCTCTACAAATTAGCCGCAACAGTTGGCATTCACCCGCTATTATTTCACAAAATATTGCCGCTATTTCTTGGGTTAATCTCGACTTATTACTGTTTTGGCTTGTGTCTAGAAATGCTGCCAGTGCCGATGACTGGATTTATTGCATCTTTGCTGCTAAATCAGCATATGTGGATGACCGACGATTTGGCTTCCACAACGCCAAGAGCTTTTATCTATCCGATATTTCTGGCTTTTTTATATTATTTGTCGCGCCGTTCGTTGCTGCCTTGTTTGGGGGCGATCGCGCTAATCGGACTATTCTATCCTCCTTACGCCTTGGTTGCTGCCGGAATTTTAGTTTTGCGCCTGCTAGCCTGGAAAAACGGCGGTTTGCGCTTGTCGGGCGATCGAACAAATTACCTATTTTGCACTACAGGTTTGGGAGTAATCTTTTTAGTAATGCTGCCCTATGCCTTAGATAACTCTGAATTTGGCCCAACTTATACCGCAGCAGAAGCGAAGCAAATGGGCGAATTTGCGCCAGGCGGCAGAAATGCTTTTTTTCGTCCAAATCCCAAAGATTATTGGTTAACAGGGCGGGGCAGCGGGATGTTTCCCAAGTCGCTGTTTACGCCTGTAACTCACTGTGTCGGATTGCTATTTCCGCTGCTGCTGTTTTTGCGATCGGCTTTTCCCTTAGCAAATCAGATTCAAAGCAAAATCTGGCTTTTGCTTCAGCTATTTTTAGCATCCTCGGCGATGTTTTTTGCTGCTCATGCTACCATTTTTAAGTTGTATCAACCAGGTCGCTATACAGCCTACAGCTTGCGATTTATTATTGTGTTGATAAGTGCGATCGTCCTAACCTTAATTATCGATGGAGTCGGTCGTTGGGCCTCAAAAACCGCAACAACATTTCATTTTAAAAATTTAGTTGCACTAATTACGACAGCGACAATCGCTATCGCCGTTGTCCTTTATCCCTGCTTAGTCGAAAAATTCCCCACAGTCGGGTATGCCGAAGGTAAAATGCCAGGTTTGTACAATTTTTTTCAGCAACAACCTAAAGATATCTTGATTGCTTCGATCGCCCCAGAGACGGATTATTTGCCAACATTTAGTCAGCGTTCGGTGTTGGTGGCAAAGGAATATGCAGTGCCTTATCAGAAAGGCTACTACAGCCGATATCGGCAGCGAGTTAGCGATTTAATTCGCGCTCAATATACGCCCGATAGAGCTGTATTGCAAAATTTTATTAATCAATATGGAGTAGATTTTTGGATGATCGATCGCAATGCTTTGACTCTTCAGTATGTTGAGGACTACGGCTGGATCGATGACTTTGATTCTACACCGCAGGCGATGATTTCTCTCAAACAAGGGAAAATTCCCGCCTTAGCTTCAGCAATGACAAGTTGTGCTGTTTTTCAGAATGAAATTCTAGTGGTTTTGGATGCGTCTTGTATTGTGAAATTGACCGGGAATTAAGGCATCGCAGGCGATCGCATTATCATTGATAGCAATATGGTCAAAGCTGTAAACTGTATGTCTATCTGAAACTGCCTCAGCTAATTTTGCTTCACCGCAACCAAAATCACCAATAGTGTAGTCGCTACGTGGTTGACACCAGCGAATCATCTCCTCCTAGGGAATAACTGCCCAATCTTTTCTTGATTCTTGATACAAAGTATGGTAATGCGCCCACTCTTGAGGGTTTTCCTGTAATAGAAGCTGGCCATTCGTGGTCAGGCCCATTAGAGCATTTCCACCAAGCTTTTTTTGCTGAGCCTGCTGGCACTTGTTCTGGAGTGAGCCACCATTCTTTGTGGGATGCCACTGCGCGGCTAGTTGAGGGTCTATAATTGATAAAGGGTTTTTCATCGAAAATACCTGTTGTAAATTGTTAATTATTGTAAATAAATGACAGATAAACTAAAACAATTTTTAGAGCTTTCGGAATCGGAAATAGAAAATATAAGAAATACTACCATCAAAGATAGGTGTCACCCTGTCAAGAGACTATTAGATCCCAGAGATGGAGGCAAAAGAGACCTTCAAGTTATAACAAATACTGAAAGAGCATTGAGGCATCTCAAGCAACATCATACTCAATGGCTTATGAATTTAAAGCCAAGGCTTCTTAATATTTATGATTATTCAACTTCTTCTGGAGCTTTAGGAGAAATCAGAGCTTTTGGATACATACTAGAGGCTGGTATTTCAGTAAAACCAATAAGCGGAAACGGAGCGGATTTTTGGGTTGAAGATAACCAAGAAAAAGTTTTGATAGAAGTACACTCAAAGCAGTTGCATGATAAAGAATCTGAATCGTTAGAAAAATTCTACAATGATTTAAGGAATGAAATGACTAACAGGGACAGAAATACAGGAGGGGTTATTGGTGAGCATAAAACTGTTCCTTTTGGAAAACCCCAAGAACATGAAAATGTAACTGAAAATGCTATAAGCAAACTATGCGCTATAAAACAAAGAGAACATCAAATGAGTACAAAATATACGTCTATCCTATGGTTAGATTTTCAAGATGAGGTATGGGACTTATTAGATACAGTCGATAGAGTATTACCTGTAAGAACTTGGAATAAAGCTTTTTACTCGGGAGAATTATGGTATGCCTTTTATGGATGGAAAGATGCTCCTATCTTTCAATACTTTAGCTTGGATATGCCTCTTAACGATGAAAAAAAAATGCGTCATCCGGGACGATTTAGAAATTCTACTAAACCTACTAAATTAGATGCTGTCATAATATCTTTTTCCAGAAATACGGTAATTTTAGAAAACCCTTTCAGTAAAAAAGCAATTAAACCATCTTTATGGAAAAAATTAACTTTTCTGCCTTGGTTTAATTTTGAGTATTCATATACAAACTGGCCTGCGATGAATTTAATACAAAGAATAGAGCTAGAGGAAGAAAAGTTAAAAAAGTTAATAGAGTTATCATCTATAGATTTATAAGCAAGCGTAAGCTTCCATCCCTGCTGCTTTCCAATCTTCATTTGGTTATTTGATGTTAAAAAGGCGATATTACTGTATATAGTGTGCCTGGGTAAGTCCTGTCTCGTAAACCCACCCAAGCTTGCTGAAATATTGCGATCGATTGACCGGACATAATACAATTGTGCTTCGTACTGGCTCTGATAAAACGAGAAGAACTATTCGGATTCTGAAGCTACAATTGCTGCATGGCTCTTCTGTAGGAGCGATCGCACAATGCGTTATAATCCCGATAGGAGATAATGGTGCGAGTCAATGACACAAGTTCTCGATCGCGAAATTCTCGATGGGCGAGTGGTGCTCAACGGCACTTGGGAGCAATTCAAGTTAATCCAGAAGGTTTCGGAAGATTCCCCTGGCATAAAGTTGTCCTTTTTTGCAGGTGCGATCGAGATTCTGATGCCGGGATTCCAACACGAAAATTTTTCGGAAATCATTGGTTACTTGGTGACCACTTTTGTGTTGCAACAAGGTATTAAGTTTTACCCTTCTGGTTCAATGACGCAGGAGAAGACGCCAGAAGCTTCAACTCAAGCAGACAAATCGTTTTGTTTGGGAGAACCTAAGTTGATTCCCGATTTGTCGATCGAGGTGGTTTATACTAGCGGTGGACTGAGCAAGTTGCCAAAATATCGAGCTTTGGGCGTGCCTGAAATCTGGTTTTGGGAAGATGGCACGCTGCGCCTGTATCATCTCCGGGAAGATGGCTACGAGCAAGTAATTCAGAGTCAACTGTCGGGATTGGAAACGCTGGATATCGATTTGCTAAGACGCTGCATTTTAATGGGTGAAACTGATTTGGCTGAAGCGGTTAAGGTTTTTGGGCCGGGAATCTTGATCGATCGTACATGACAGCAAGACGTTAGATTTTCCTAATTGGCGATCGCAATTTTAGTGGTTTTGGCAGCATCGGGAAAAAATAGCATCTTCAGAGCCCGGAATTCTTAAATAAGTCTGGTTCGGGTGTTGCTAGGAACGAGAAATACAGTTTTTTATAGGGATAACCCCCCTGTGGTTGCAACTCCTGAGGGGTGATGTTGCGGATATTATCGTGCAATTAAATAATCTCCGTAATCAAAGGTGAATATAGATTCGGGGTCAAGTTCGCAGACAATGAAAATTGCACAAAAGCTCGATCGCCAATTATCTCTTCAACAAAAACATGACAACACTTTACGTCAACCCGCAAACAGGCAGCGATTCCGCAGTCGGCAGCCAATCAGCCCCATTCAAAACTATAGCCCGCGCGATCGCCCGCACTGCATCGGGAACTACGATTCAGTTATCACCGGGAACTTACAGCGTTGGTAGTGCCGAACAATTCCCCTTGGAAATTCCCTCGGGAGTAAAAGTTATTGGCAATGAAACTAACAAAGGTAGAGGCATTCTGATTCAAGGCAGCGGCAAATTTGTCAGTCCCACCGCTGCGGGCCAAAATATCACTATACTGCTAGCAACTAATTCGGAATTGCGCGGAGTAACTGTCACCAATCTCGATAGTCGCGGCACGGGAGTCTGGATTGAGTCAACTTCTCCGACTGTGGCTAACTGCACTTTTACTCAATGCAAGCGCGAAGGCGTTTTTGCCACGGGAACCGCTAATCCTGCGATTCTCGACAACATATTTATGGAAAACTCAGCGGCTGGCGTAATTACGGCGGGAACTGCTAAGGGAGTAATACGGCGCAATATTTTTCAAAAGACGGGTTTCGGCATTTCTCTGGAAGGTCAGTCGGCTCCTTTGATTGCTGACAACCAAATTTTGGAAAATCGCTCCGGTATAGTTGTAGCGGGGGAATCTCAGCCGATTTTACGCAATAATCGCATTGAAAAAAATACGGAAGACGGTTTAACTGCGGTGGGGAAGTCGCGGCCAGATATTGGTACTGCTCAAGATTTGGGCGGCAATATTTTTCAGAATAACGGTGAATTAGACTTGCAAAACGCGACTGGGGTTAAGATTTCTGCGGTGGGAAATCAGCTCAATTCTTCGCGGGTGAAAGGTTTATTTGATTTGGGCAATGTGACGCCAATTCCGACTCCTGGCGGGCTAAAGTTCAGCGATATCAGCACGCATTGGGCTAAGGATTTTATCGATCGCTTGGCAAAGATGAATATTGTTAGCGGGTTTCCCAACGGCACTTTTCAACCTTACGAGATTGTAACTAGAGCTCAGTATGCGGCTGTGTTGGCGAAGGCGTTTGAATTGGTGCCGCGCCGTGAGGCGACGGTTTTTAAGGATGTGGCGGCGGATTTTTGGGCGCAGGGAGCGATCGACCAAGCTAATCGAGCTGGCTTTTTGGTTGGATATCCAGACAGCACGTTTCGCCCGGAGCAGAATTTGACTAGAGTTCAGGCGATCGTATCTTTGGTAAACGGCTTGCAGTTGGGGGGCGGCAACCCCAATTCTTTGAGCGTTTATGTCGATCGAGCTCTGATTCCCAGTTTTGCCACCGACGAGATAGCAACCGCCACAGAGCGCAAAATCGTGGTCAACTATCCCGCGCGCGAAAAGCTTTCCCCCGCCCACGACATCACCCGCGGCGAGATATCCGCCCTCATCTACCAAACTCTGGTAGCCACAAAGCGGGCCGAGCCAATTAACTCTCCCTACATCGTCTAAGTCCCGTAGCATCGGAATTAATATTACTCACAGTCAGGACACGGCAATGCCGTTTCCCTACCCCGATTAATTGTAGGGACTTAGGCTCTCGCGGTGTCCTCGGTATCATTCCGATGCAGCCGGAAACGATATCAGGTACACAGAACCAACCCATCTCCCCTCTCCCTTGTCTCCGATTCCCTCGCTCTCCCCCACTCTCCCCCACTCTCCCCCACTCCCACTCTCCCAAGTCTTGATTTGCGAGTACCCGAATCGTTTTATGATTAAACATTAAGAAATTAAGCAATCCTTAAGGTTCGAGTGTCAGATTATGGCTAAAATTCAATTCTCTCGGGGTATAGACGAAGATGCTGTGCCCGAAGTGCGCCTAACCCGTTCTAAAAGCGGAGATCAAGGCACTGCCACGTTTATTTTTGAAAATCCCAAAGCTCTCAGCAGCACCAGTACCGAAGACATTACTGGAATGTACATGATCGACGAAGAAGGCGAAATCCTCACTCGCGAGGTTAAGGCTAAGTTCATCAACGGTCAGCCTGCGGGTTTGGAAGCTCTTTATCTAATGAGAAGTTCCACAGAATGGGATCGGTTTATGCGGTTCATGGAACGCTACTCGCAAGCAAACGGCTTAGGATTTAGCAAGGCATAATGGGTAGTTGGTAATGGGTAATTGGTAATTAGCCGATCGCCGGTTGCCGGTTGCCGGTTGCCGATTACCGATTGCTTAGAAGAAGAAACTATGACGCAAATTCCTCACCCCGACTTATCTAAGATAACCGTAAATTGCGCTATCATTACTGTTAGCGACACGCGCTCGGCAGAAACAGACAATAGCGGCTTGTTAACTAAGAGGCTGCTAAAAGATGCGGGTCACTCTGTGGTAGCTTACACTGTTGTTAAAGATGATGCGGCAAAAATTGTATTGCAAATGCAGGCGTTTTCCCAGCGTGAAGATGTGGATGCAATCATTTTTAACGGCGGCACGGGCATCGCTCCCCGAGATACGACTTATGATGTGATGGAGAGTTTGCTCGACAGGATTTTACCGGGATTTGGGGAGATATTTCGGTTTTTGAGCTATCAAGAAATTGGTTCGAGGGCGATCGCCTCTCGCGCTGTTGCAGGCGTGTATCAAGGCAAGTTAGTCTTTTCTCTTCCGGGCTCTAGCAATGGTGTGAAACTAGCTGTGGAAAAGCTGATTTTACCGGAATTAGTTCACTTGGTAACGCAGTTGCGCGGTGGGTGAGGGCTGAATTCGGTTAATCGACTGACGCAAAGCAATTTGGTTACAATCCCCCCGAGGCATCCGTGGAGTGAGAAAAAAGCTTTGAATCCTCATCGCAAGCCCCCGGGTTTAGCAATGAGGTCGCTTTCTTCAATCTAAAATCTAAAATCTAAAATCGACTGGCTGCATTCACCGCAAGAAACGGGTGGCTTTGAGCCTGCTCTATGGCTAAAGTAAGGAAAAACCAAAATTCCCTTGACTTAGACAGATGAATTCGATGAAGAATGCGAGTGTCTATGCTAGCGAAGATTATCACCGGATTGCTCGGGCGATCGCCTTCATGCGACAACACCACCTAAACCAGCCCAATCTGGCAACTGTGGCCCAACACATAGGACTTAGTGAATATCATTTTCAACGGCTATTTACTCAATGGGCCGGCATTAGCCCCAAGCGGTTTTTGCAATATCTGACAGTTGAATATGCCAAGTCAAAAATCACTCAGACTAAAAGCCTTCTAGACCTAACATTGGACGTGAGACTATCGAGTCCCGGACGATTGCACGATTTATTTGTGAACTTAGAAGCAATGTCACCTGGGGAGTTCAAAGCAGGCGGAGCAGGTTTGCAAATTCGTTATGGCATTCATGATACCCCGTTTGGCACATCTCTAATTGCTACAACTGCCCGCGGTATTTGTAATCTTTATTTCTTGGAGACAACAGACGAACAAGCCGCCACACAAAGACTGCGATTGGCATGGAAAA
Organism: Microcoleus sp. K4-B3; assembly: GCF_036704615.1. Classification (NCBI taxonomy): domain Bacteria; kingdom Bacillati; phylum Cyanobacteriota; class Cyanophyceae; order Oscillatoriales; family Microcoleaceae; genus Microcoleus; species Microcoleus sp. K4-B3. Next base: position 334,933 of record NZ_JAUBSF010000001.1, on the reverse strand, counting down.
ACGCTGAAATTATCCGCGATGAGCAAACCACTCAATCATTGTGTGACCTGATTTTCAATTCAGAAACTCTCAGCGAACAAAAACCACTAACGCTCTTGGTAAAAGGCACTAACTTTCAGATTCAAGTTTGGCGAGCACTGTTGCAATTGCCATTTGGGGCGATCGCAACTTATCAGAGTATAGCTCAAATGGTAGCTCGCCCAACTGCTGCTAGAGCTGTAGGAAATGCGATCGGTAAAAATCCGATCGGCTATCTAATTCCGTGTCACCGAGTCATTCGAGAATCTGGAGAAATCGGTGGCTATGGCTGGGGAGTAGAGCGTAAAACAGTCATGTTAGGTTGGGAAGCTAGCCGTACAATCTGCGGAACCACCCTCGCAGGAATAGAGCCATCTAACGGTGTCAATCAGCCGCCGCAGACTACCTCCGTTCCCAACACATAACCTCTGTGCGATCGGGTGCATTGGCGTTGTTTTGCTGCGTCGCCTAGAGAACTTTTAAGAACCTCCGACTTCAATCACCGTTCTTTTTTCCCGACCATCCCATCTCAACAACTGTGCGTATCTCGTAATCAGCAAGTTCACGCTGTAAAGGTCAGTCGGGCACATTCATCAAGCAGGATTCGCATCGGCTGTCAGCATTTGCTTTGCTAATTCAAGAGCTGCAATTGTCTGTTCCCGACTGACACTAGGGAAATGGTCTAGAAATACCTCTAATGAATCACCAGCCTCAAGATAATCAAGTAGGGTTCTCATTGGCACACGAGTCCCAACAAAAACAGGGGTTCCCCCCAGAATGTCGGGGTCGCTATGAATAACACGGGATGTTAATGTCATCACAAATTCAGCCAACTGGCTACCAGCTTTGACAACAATTGTATCCCAAAGTCATTTGATTTTCGCGAGCATAATGCCAAACAAACGATCGCTAGCATCCATTTCATCTAAAACTACAACTTTTAGCAGTTTAGGTTGGGAAGCTAGCCATACAATCTGCGATCGATCGGGAAGAAAAGCTGAATTTACATGACTACACTATCGACGCGAATAAACCGAGGAAGTCATATGGGATAAGAGATAAAACCCACGGAACCACCTCGCAGGAATAAAGTGGTCTAACGACCAAGCTCACCGGGCGGGCGAAGCCGATTCCGGTGCATCTCCTTGTTAGGTCATTATTGCCTGACCTTACTGACCTTGACGGATTGAATATATTTGGTCTGCAAATTAGACAGAGGAAGATTATCGTTAATTGAATACCAAATTGAGTTCTCAATCCAGAATCGATATATAAATTCCGGAAATGTCTCTGCGCATTCCACGGTTTCGCTAACTATATTAGAGTAATCAAATGGATCGTCTTCGTTTATCATTGCGTCAAATATATCTCTGTCATAAAACAATGACGAGGCAACCACCGTGTTTGGTAAATCATTTTTTAGCAGCAAATACCACATTACGCACGACTGCGAATCATTCATGAACCGCAATGCGTAGTACCCCGGATTGCATGGGACAGGAATTGGGCTTTCTGATAATTCCAGAAAACATGCTGTGCAAGTCGGCACCTGAGCCTGCAAATTCTTATCAGAAAGAAATCTAATGAATGAATCCGAAATTGACAACCCAAGTAATCTGCACTTTTGGACAACATCCTTTAGGTTGTCTATTGTATTGTTTGGCGAATCCAATGTACACGAATATTGGTGGCCATCATTTGTAAATAGCCACGAAAAGTCATTTTGAAAATCACCAATTTTGGGCACCTTGCCATAGTCAACAACACAATAAGTGCCATCACAATCCCATAATTCCCCGTGTCCCGAGGTGATCCACACTTTCTGAATTTTCTCAATGTCTCTATTCATAGGAGGTGGGCCAGACTTATAATTGTATCGAAGTTGCGGTAGAATACCTAGTATAATCAAACAATACCTCTGCTCAATGATGTATGTCAACCCCTTCTTACTCCCCATCAGAATCTCCCTTCCTTTCTACTTGAGACTCCGATTGTAGAAATCAGCAAGTTTGTCAACGTACCTTTTTGGGTTCGTATTGTAGCTTTCTGGATGTTTCTTCGCATTGGTTTCCCAATATTCGGCCGAAGGATATGCTTCTCTGAGTTGGCGAGCGTTTTGTATAGGCGTATAAGGATCGATCGCACTGTGAACGATCAAAACTGGTCTAGGGGAAATACGACCTATCTCCTGCACGGGCTGAGAAGAAGTTAGATCGTATCCAGTCAACAAATGTCCAAACATCATGGTAGAAAGAAGAAATATCCCAGGTAATCCTGAAGCTGACTGCCAATGCTTCTGAATAATTGGATAAACCTCTGCGTAACTACTGTCAGTGACCACTGCTCCGATGTCAGAGTCATCTGCTGCTGCTCCAATTACAGTAGCAGAACCCATTGAAAAACCTAAAACCCCAATCTTTTTTGGCTTAAAGCCCCTGATTTTAAGCCAATCCACTGCTGCAATAACATCTCGCCTTTCTGTAATTCCAAAGGTGAAGCGAGAATCAGCACTTTGCCCATGTCCTCGCAGATCGATCGTAAGTATCGAAAAGCCTTTTTGATTCATAGCTGAACCAAACTCGGCAAACTTTCCAGCAAGCTCACAAGTCCGACTGGAATTCAATCCATGCACTAAAATTAATACTTTATCTGTTGCTTTTTCTGGAATAAACCAACCAGCAATCTCCACGCCATCAGGTGTACGAAATGTTACATTTTCAGGAGGAACAGCAAAAACAGATGCTTTAAGAGGGTCAAAGCATCTGTTTGGCTTTGAAAGAGTATGTCCTGCATAAGCGGAGATGCCGAAATAGGCAACAACTAGAAATGCTGAGATACCTGAAGCTAACTTGATAAAAAGATGCTTTTGGGCTTTCATCTATTTTGTTACCTAGTTCTTGAAGATTATTTTCAGCGAATGTTCTAGAGAATTTCCTGGCTGCATCGGTACCGCGTTAACACGTTGAGTGAAATATTCCCCCGACCTTCTTACCTTGTTGCATTAAATTGTTGAAAAGGTCTACAGCCAATTTGGTAGGCCCAATATAATACTCAATACCTCTTTGATGCAGCAGTTCTTCAGTTTCGGGACAGGTATGTAGCATGAGTTCCATACCACGTGTCAAAACCATAAATTCTATACCTTGCTCTAAAATTTCTTCGATATCAGCAGGTTGAATACCTGGTTGGTGACGAGTACCTGTGAGTCTCCAATCCCATTCCTTAGCACCTCCCGACCATACTTTACAATCTTTGAATTGACAAGTTTGGCCGTCAGTGGTTATCTTAATACGTCCCCAGGAGATATGACTAATTAGGCTTTTCTGAGAATTGCTCATGATCTTGTTTTTGCCATTGGAGGTAAGGATGAGTACAAAAATCTTCAACTATTGCATCGGCATTGTCACGATGTTAAAACTAAAACTGGCTTGGAATTAATCAGAAAACATAACCTGGAACTCGTATCTTCCGGAAAGAAACCTCAAGCAAGTCGGAAGAAGGGGAAGCCCTCAAATGACAAGAGTACACCCGAGTAGCCGTGTGCGGTGAAAGTGGCAAGCACGGTTCCGAATGGGAGGGAGAAGATGTTACCATCTTCTCTCGACCCTACCTGTATCGCCAGTTTTGCAATGACGCTGCCTACCGGATCTCGTTCTCCTGCCCTGTTCCAAACGCTTTCGCTGGTAGCTGACCCGATCGCATTTTTCGATCGCTACTCTGCCAAATACGGCGATACATTTACTGCCCGCGTGTTGGGGCCCGCTTCGCCCCCCGTGGTGTTTCTGGGCCGTCCAGAAGCCATTCAGGCGGTGTTTACGACGTTAGCCGATGCCTTTGAGTTTGGCAAAGTGACCAACGTATTTCGCCCGCTGGTGGGAAATGAATCCCTCATTATGAATGAAGGGCCGCGACATCTGCGACAGCGACAGCTATTAATGCCCGCCCTGCATCGGGAACAGTTGCACAGTCAAGGGCATTTGATTGTTGATTTGACGAAAAAGCAGACGATCGACTGGAAAGCCCCAGATGCGATCGCAGTCCGCGAAGAAATGTCAGAAATTTCGCTGCAAGTAATCTTGCAAGTCGTGTTTGGATTAGTGCCGGGAGAGCGCTACGAACGCTTGAAACAATTGCTCAGCAAGCTTTTAGAGGCGATTACCTCTGAACTGTACTCGATACAATTTTTCTTTGAACCGTTGCAGCAAAATTTGGGATCTTGGAGTCCGTGGGGGCAGTTTTTGCAGCAGATGGCGCAGATTGACTCGCTGATTGATGCGGAAATTGCCGAGAGGCGATCGCATTCTCTCGATTCGTCTCGCACGGATATTCTGTCGGTGTTGATGATGGCCCGGGACGACACCGGCGAATCCATCGGCGATCGAGAATTGCGCGATCAGTTGATGACGCTGTTGTTGTTGGGACATGAAACCACTGGATCGGCGTTGACTTGGGCGTTTTACTGGCTGCATCAGTTTCCCGAATGTCTCGCTAGATTGCGGCAGGAATTGGATGAATTAGGCGAGAATCCCGATCCGATCGCGCTTTCGCAGTCGCCCTATTTAACAGCAGTCTGCAAGGAAGCGCTGCGGATTTATCCAATTGCGTTAATTTCGCAGCCGCGCAAGGTGAAACGGACGATCGAACTCGAAGGCTATACATATCAACCGGGAACGATTTTAATCCCCTGTGTCTATTTGGCGCACCGTCGCCCTGAAACCTACGAAAATCCCGCCGGGTTCAATCCCGATCGCTTTTTAGACCGCAAGTTTTCCGCCTCTGAATTTTTACCGTTTGGAGGCGGGAGTCGAAGCTGCATCGGGATGGCGTTATCGATGTTTGAAATGAAGCTGGTTTTAGCAACGGTGCTGTCTTCGCGTGAGTTTGTATCGAATCTCGATCGGTCAATTCGTCCGGCGCGCCGGGGAATCACCTTTGTGCCGCCCGATCGGTTTCGATTAACGGTTGTGGGCGATCGGCGTTAGATTCAGTAAAACGCCGTGTCAAGAAAGATATGTTATTCGATGAAAATCCCAGCAACTTTGTCTCCATTCATAGTCATGTGTGCCACAAATTCATCTCCACCATCTTCAAAACTCAGCTTCCACAAATAAATCTGACTATTACCTTGTTTTATGTCGCCAAAATAATTAAATGAGTATCCCTTTTTCATGCGTGAAGCGAGCTGCTCGCTAACATCGTCAAACATTTTTTGTGTAATGCTCGCTTTGTAGCCTGCATCACCGACTGTAGTAAAAAGCTCGTAATTCTTCGATGCAGTGGCATCCAAGATAACCTGCAAACAATCGATGACGTTTTGAGAGGGGGCTGTCGGGTTCATGAAGATGTCCTTCTTTTAGGGTTTTATCACAATGTGTAACAAATGGGGCTGTAAATAGCTCCTACGGCTGTCTAATATCAAATCCGGTAGCATGGGAATTATTATATCGGTAGGGTGCGCGGTTGCAGAAATCTTTAAATCCACAGATTAGACTATTTACACTCACGCACCGTCCCAAGGATTGAATAATATCTATGCAACTTTACCATTTATAGCAGTTTTAATCGGATGAAATACAGCTTTAGACACGGCAGTGCCGTGCCCTATCCGATATCTGTAGTTCACTATACTGAAAAGCGCTACATTGCCTCAGCAACAATAGTCCGGTGTCGGACTGTATTGCAAGTGATTGTCGGCTGTGCAAAACCAGAATCAACTAAAGCTTGCTCAATATCCAACCCAAAATACTGATCCAAATAAGGCTCCGTACTCTTGAGCAAAGTCAAAATATAAGGAGGCATTTTGGCATAAACTTCCGACCGAGGATTCATATCCATAATTGTCAAATGTCCGCCAACACGCAGCAAACGCCTCGCTTCCCGGAACACTTCTCTAGTAGCTTTCTGCGGCAATTCGTGACAAACTAGACAAATAGAAACTAAATCAAAAGCAGCCGCCGGCAAACCAGTAGATTCAGCAGCAGCGTGAACCCAAGTCGGAGATTTTTGATTTAACAATTCAGATTCTCGTTGTTGGGAACGGTATTTAGCAACTGCTAAGAAATAAGGTGACAATTCCACCCCAGTCATCTTCGCTTCCGGGTAAACATCCCCAAGAGCAAAGGTACTCATTCCCACACTGCATCCCAAATCTACAATATCCTGCGGTGAAGAAGCAATCTGAGATTTGATGACTTCGTGATAGCTGGCGCGGAGTTTAGCATCGCCTTCTGCACCCGCTTCCGGCCAAATTCCCGCGTGAACTGTACGGGCGGCAACTTCAACTTCTGTAGCAGATTCCCAACTCATATTACCTTTTTCATAAGCGTGGAATGAAGTTAGATAATATTTCGGGTAAACAAGATCGGGATTTTGGACGCTGAGCAATTCTGCATCCCAATTTCGAGCTAAAAGTGCTTGGGCTTCTTGTCGCCAATGCACTCCGATTTTTTCGGCTCTTTTTATCATCATTTCCCGTGCTTGGTGCTTGGCTAGATTAGCCAAAGGTTTGATGGAGAGTACGCCATTTACTAAGCGCGAGGCTAATCCCGGAGTTTTGTTAACTGCAACAGTCATCTTTTAGGTTTTTCTATTTTGCGCCCTCTACTTTAACACATTTGGGCGATTTTGAGTTGGTCAATATAATGAAACTTAACTTGGTGCGGGCGAGTGAAATGCAAATGTTTTGTGAAAAAGACTTTTTTTAATGAACCGCAGAGGGCGCAGAGAACGCAGAGGAAGAAAAGAGAGAAAAGATAAGAGTAGGGCAAAACAGGCTGGGATGGTATAATATTTATTTGTGCTTACCTATTTAGTTCTGGGGAATTTACAAAGGAATCTGGAATCGGATTTGCCGAAGATGGAGTATTTGGAAGAACACTATCAAGTATGGCTATTTAGGAGTTTGTCGTGAGCAAATCAATTGTTGAATTGGTTGACAATTTGCCGTCTTCTGGGATTACTGTGATGATGCTAAAATCCCTGGATTTTGTGGTTCCGGGCGAGTGGAATAATCTCACGGGTTTTGATAATACTATTCAAGCGGTGACAGGGGAAACCGATCGCACATTTGTTCGGAAAATTCGCGACCGGGCGATCGAGCTTTACGCCAACCCCAACGAGCCATATCAAGGCGCAGTCAGGCTTTATCAGTTAGCAGACAGCGCCGACAGTGCGTTAGGTGCAACGGCTATGGCGAATAAAATCGGCGAAAAAATCGGCTTACTCTCCTTCATGAGCCGCCTCACTCCCAAAGCTGACACAACTCAAACGATCGACTTGTGCGTCAAAGTGGCGATCGAGCTCATAGTCTTCTGCAAACTTAACAACATTTCCCTTAACAACGTGGGAAGCTTTGCTAATTATTTATCAGACTACAAAGGCGAATCTCTGATGCGGATGGCTGCATTAGTATGCGCTGACGGTTTAATTCCCCTTGGCCCGGACTTCCTTCGAGTAGCCCAAAATACCCTAGGCGGATTGAATGCTTCAAGCTTGCAGCAAAACTCAACATTCCAAAATATCAGCAACCTAATTCCCGGCACAAATAATTCACAAAAGTTCGGATTTGTGACAGCAACTTTCGCCTCAGCCCAAGGTTGGATGAACAATTTAGTACAGTCTCGCGGCTTAACTCCCGCCACAGTTTTAGGCAATCTCAAGCAATACGTTGATGTTACTGATGACAAATTGGATTATGTCGCCGCGTTTTTAGACATGACTACCAATTATTACGAACACACGGGAATTCAGACGGTTGCTCGCCAATTGATCGATCGAGCATACGCCGAAATAGCCTTTGGCAGATACTAGAATATAGCATTTCTCAGTTGAGTGAAGTACAGATATCGGGTAGGGACACGGCAGTGCCGTGTCCCTACAGCCGTACAAATCAAGTCCTAGCAGAGAGGGATTAAGAAACCGTCGATCGCAATGTGAGTTAAAATAAGCAGATTATGTTTAGCAAACCTCTTTTAATCGCATTGTGAAAAACAAATCGCTCCCTTCATCCGTAACAGTCAAGCTCGGCAAATTTGTCTGGACATCAATGTGGCAATTAATGATGTCAAAACTAGCGCCGCCCGATCGCACCGGAGCATACATTCGCCCCAGCAGCAGTTTCCGCAACTTTGTCAGCACAGAAGCAGACAACCCTCACGGGCCCGCCACAGCACGATATCGCCTCTTCGTGGGTACGGGATGCCCTTGGGCGCACCGCACTCTGGTGACGAGAGCGCTCAAAGGGCTGGAAGATGCGATATCCGTGTCTATTGTCTATCCCTCGGAAGGGGGAATGTGGGTGATGGAGTCGGAGACTTTTGGCTGCAACACGATGCCGGAACTTTACCAGTTGGCTTTACCGGGCTATCAGGGGCGGTGTACGGTGCCGGTGCTGTGGGATGACTCGAAAAAGGCGATCGTCAATAACGAGAGTTCGGAAATTATTGTGATGCTAAACTCGGAGTTTAACGAGTTTGCTAGCAATCCTCAAATGGATCTTTATCCTCTGGATTTGCGAGAACAAATCGATCAGTGGAATAAGAAGATTTACCAATCGGTGAATAACGGCGTTTATCGCTGCGGTTTCGCGCAATCTCAAGCTGCTTATGACTCGGCTTGTAGTGAATTGTTTGCTGTTTTAGACGAGATCGATCGATCGCTCTTGAGGAGTCGTTATCTTTGTGGCGATCGGGTGACATTAGCAGACGTGCGGCTTTTTACGACTCTATTCCGTTTTGATGCAGTTTACTACAGCTTGTTCAAATGCAATGTGCGCCGCATTCAAGATTACGAGCATTTGGGAGCTTATCTGCGCGATTTGTACCAGTTACCGGGAGTTGCTGGCACTTGCGATTTGGAGGCTGTGAAGCGCGATTATTACGGCAATTTGTTCCCGCTGAATCCCGGCTGCATTATCCCCGCTGGGCCCGATCCGGCGAGTTTGCTCAAAGCTCACGATCGCGCCGGGCTCAGAAACCGGGTTTCTTAACAAAATCGCGCGTGAAGATGCCAGAATTATCGCAGAAACCCGGTTTCTTGGAGGGTCGCGTGCGGACTCAAAAACTGGGTTTAGCTCGTTCCCAGACTCCTTCCTGGTAACGAGGACAGGCTTTTGCCAGAAAACAAAAAACTCAATCACCGTATCTTTACAAATCTTTATCTAAAAATTACCGATATATCGCGATATATCGTATAGTAGAGAAAGTTGATTTTGGATTCACATATGTTTAGACGCTTTCGTTTCCACTTTCCGGCGCTTGTATCGGCAGGAGTCAGTGAAGAGGATCTATCGTTTATCAGTCATTGGTTCGAGCATGGCAAGGATCGTGGCACGCCTCATCGCGGACATCACGGCAAGCACTTTGGCGATGAAGTATTTGGTCGCGGGTGGGGAGATGAACACCGGACTCGTCGGGGTGACATCAAGTTCATCCTGCTGGAATTGTTATCCGAACACCCTGCTCATGGTTACGATTTGATCAAAAAAATGGAAACCCACAATAGCGGTTTCCGTCGTCTCAGTCCCGGCTCAGTATATCCAACACTCCAGATGCTGGAGGACGGTGGTTATCTAAGCAGCACACAGGAAGGCGGTAAGAAGATTTACACGATTACTGATGAGGGCAGACAACTCTTGGCTGAGCGTGCCCAACAGGAAACTTCAGGCTCTCCTTGGGATGCCTTCAAAACCGTAATGATGGGTAAGCCCCAAGAGTTTATTGAGTTGCGGAATGTGACAACAGAATTAGCTGCTGCTGTGATGCAAGTTGCTCGCAGTGGCAATGTTGAGCGAATCAATCGGGTGCGCGAGCTTTTAGAACAAGTTAAACGGGAAATTTACGGTATTCTTGCTGAGAAATAAGTGATATCAATTCCGGTTGCATCGGAATTATATTACCCACAATCAGGACACGGCAGTGCCGTTTCCCTACCACGATCAATTGTAGGGACACGGCACTGCCGTGTCCTCTATATCATTCCGGTGCAGCCGGAATTGATATGAGTGCGATCGGATATAACCATCGACAACACGGCAAGGTCGGACACGGCAATGCCGTTTCCCTACCCCAAAATAATCACGAACACTCCATCATAGATGTAACCATCGCCCGATTAATTGTAGGGAAACGGCACGGCCGTGTCCTGACTGTGGGTAATATCTGGTCAGTTTCGCCTGGAAACTGACCACTTATTAATCAACATCATTTATAGTCTCGCTAAATGTCCTGACTGTTATTTCCCTGCCTAAATCCTGAGCTAGTAAATCGATACCGTCAATAACTTTATTTGGCTGTGCAATACTCAAAACATCATAGCATTTTTCCCGATAATCGGGACGATCTTGGAAATACTGAATCGCTCGATCGAGCGGTTCCATAACTTGATAAGCTGCTTCCGCTTTGTCGATCGCCTCTTGGGGAATCGGAGTCGCTAACCTTTGCATAGCCAAGTCAATTAAATCTCTAGAATTTACCCGATCGCTCGGCCATCGATCCGCATTAGCCAACAACTTTTCTGCTATACTATCCATTTGATTCAAACAAGGAACAGGCGACCAATTTGGATAATTGGGTTCGCCAAACTCAATTCGCCCTTCACAAACCATCTCGAATTTAATAGTAGTGCCGTCAACAATAACAGGAAATCTTATCCCATACTGGTTTGCTTGAATATCGTTCGGGAGAACAATGCGTGAAGCGAAGCTATCCCCAAGAGAATCGCGACTAGCAAAAATCGCATCATAGCCTCCTTCGGCAACTTTTCGGCGCAGGAGATGGTAGCCATCATCCATCGGACACATAAAGTCAATATCCTGGCTCAACCGATATTCTCCGTGTTCCATACTTACCAGCGTTCCGCCGCCAAAATACGCCCGACATTCCTGTAGAAATTCGACATTTAAGTGGCTGAGTACAGTTAATATCTTTTGATGAATTTCGCGTTTAAACATTGCTTGAAAACTTACCCAATTTTCGGGATTTTTTGGCGATAAACTGCTTCCCAGTTCCGCTATTAACCAAGACTGATAGTGTTGGCTGATTAGTTGAATAAAAGCCAGTTCCTCGGAGCTAGGTTTTCCCAATACTCCCCAATAATTCCAGCCCGATTCGTAGCGGGATAGCATTTCCTTGAGAGTCATTTTTTTGACATCAGCAATTTGCCAGCAGATAGCTTGAAGAAATGGAAGCTGTGCGGGAATTTTAAAGGTGGCTGCCACTTCTTCTTTGTTCATAAGTTTTTTCTTTTTTAATGAACCGCAGAGGGCGCAGAGAACGCAGAGGAAGAGAAGAGAGAAAAGAGAAGATAACCGAAGCTGACTCTGGTAAACAGTCCTGGACGTAGAATTTATATCTGTAGGGTGCGCACTGCGCACCTTACCGCTATGAGTATCGAACTAATATTCGGCAGGTTCTGCCCCTAGGGACGAAGGATTTAATTACCTGCTAAAATCTCTGCCAGTGCTAATTTCAGCGTCGGATATTGATATTGAAAACCGCTAGCTAAAGTTTGTTTCGGCAACACTTTCTGCCCTTCCAAAACAACTTTTGCCCCGTCTCCCAACAGCATTTCTAAAGCAAAACTTGGCACCGGCAACCAAGAAGGCCGACTTAAAACTTCTCCTAAAGTTTGGCACAATTCATTCATCCGCACCGGATTAGGTGCTGTCGCATTCAAAACACCTTGAACTTGCGAATTTTGCAGAGCATACAAAATTAAATCAACTACATCCTCGCGGTGAATCCAAGAAAACCACTGTTTTCCTGTCCCAATCGGGCCGCCTGCAAATAGTTTAAAAGGTGGCAGCATTTTTGCCAACGCGCCTCCCATTCCCAAAACTATCCCCAGCCGCAAAATTGCTAGCCGCGTTCCCGCATTTTTGGCAGGTTGGGCGGCTGCTTCCCAGTCTTTGCAAACTGCTGCTAAAAAATCGTTTCCCGCAGGGCTCGTTTCGTCAAACTCAGCGGTTTCGCTGGTTCCGTAATAGCCGATCGCCGATGCGCTAACCAACACAGATGGTCTAGGATTAGCATTGACGATCGCCTCGACCAATTTTGCAGTCGTCAGTTTGCGACTGTCCAGAATTGCTTGCTGGCGCGCCTCCGTCCACCTTTCCTCCGCAATCGGAACTCCTGCTAAATTGACAACAGCGTCGCAGCCCGCGATCGACTTTTGCCAATCACCAGACTCCGCAGGAGTGTAGGCGACAACTTGCAAATTCGGATAAGCTGAAGCCGGAAAAACTCGCCCAGCCTTCGCCGCATCCCTGCTCAAAACTACCACTTGATGTCCCGCAGCTTGCAGCTTTTCCACCAGTCGGCTACCTACAAATCCCGTTGCTCCCGCGATCGCTACTTTCATCTTTTACCCGCAATGCACATCAACAGTAGTTTAGACGATCGTCCAAACTTGTTTTGAATTATACAAAAATAAAGAGCAGCCTCGATCGCCTCCCCACAAGCTTTCTGTATTTTGATTAAACTGATATGGGACACGAGGAACACAAACCATGCCTGCAAAAAAATCAAAGCTTCTAATTGCTGCCTCCATCGCCGCAGCAGGTAGCGCTGGGGTCTACTTTTACTTCCAGGGTTTGGGCCAACAAGTATCCAACCCTCAAGACAGCGCCAAAGTTGTGCCCGACGAAGCAATGATGGCCGCGTTCATCTCCCCCAATCCCCAAGCGCTGGCCAAGTTGCAGCGATTTGGCACCCCTGGGGCTCAAAAGTTGGTCGGTCAGGGTTTGAAGGCCTTTCAAGAACAAAGCTTGGCAGGCACTCAAATCGACTTTGACAGGGACTTAAAGCCTTGGCTGGGGGGGGTGATGGTCGCTTTGTTGCCCCCGGATGCTGCGGCGAATACAGAGCCTCCTAAGCTGCTGGTTGTAGTCAGCGTGAAAAATAAAATTAGCGCTTGGAATTTTGCTAATAAATTAAAATCTCAGCCCGGTGCAACTACTCAAGAAACCGAGTATAAAGGAGTTAAAATTTATGAGATTGCAGAGCCAACTGGCAAGCGCTACAGTGTGGCTTTGCTGAACGACCAATTAGTGATGGCTCCTTTGAAAAAGCCTGTGGAATTGGCGATCGATACTTTTAAAGGAGAACCCTCCCTCGCCACCCAGCAGAGCACAACTAAGTTTTTTGCAGAGAGTGCTGGTGTCAAGAATCCGATCGCAACTGTTTATATTGCTGACTATCCGGCGGCAATTGAGCAATTGAAAGCTAATTTGCCCGCAGATATCCAGTTGCCTTGGACAGTGTTTTCGCAGTTCAAACAAGTCAAGTCTTTGGTTGCGGGAATTGGGGCGGATAGTGAGGGATTGAGGGTAAAAACTATTGCTCAGTTAGACCCTAAATTCGTGCAGCAAAATCCACAATTTGCATCGAAATTGTTGCCCAGATTTCCGGATGAAACTATTGCTTTAGTCGGAGGCAAAGGCATCGATAAAATTTGGTCGCAAGCAACCGCTGAGGCAAAAGATAGCCCGGAAGTTGACAGGGGAGTTCAGCAGGTGAGGGATAGTTTTAAGCGGTTGGATTTGGATGCGGATCGGGATGTTTTTGGTTGGATGAATGGGGAATTTGCGATCGGGGCGATCGGTTCCAATCAAGGCATTTTGTCTCAGTTGGGGATGGGGGCGGCGATGATTTTTGAAACGAGCGATCGCCCTGCAGCCGAAGCAACCCTGAAAAAACTCGATGCGATCGCCAAAAGCAATCCTACAGTCAGTGTCGCCCCCAGACAAGTTCAAGGCAAAGAAGTTACGGAGTGGCAAATACCCCAGCAAGGCACTTTATTCGGACACGGTTGGCTGAATGAAAATTCTGTGTTTGTAGCTTTCGGCGGGCCTTTAGTCGATGTGATTACTTCGATGCCACCGCAACCGCTAAGCAGCAGTCCGAGTTTTCAGGCGATCGCCACTTCTTTACCGCAAGCCAACCAAGGTTACTTTTATATAGATATGGAAAAAACCATGTCTTGGGCTAACCAATATTTGCTCGCAGTACAGCCAAATTTAGTTTCGCCGCCAGTCGCTGAATTGCTGAATTCTCTCCGAGGAGTTAGCGTAGCCACAGCTTCGACAGCACCCTCAACAGCGCAGTTGGAGATGCTTTTTGCGTTCAAATCTAACAATTAGGGAATTTGTAATCGCTAATTTGTAATCGGCAATTCTTCCTTAATTCCTTCTATCCCTTAAATCCCGTACACGGCTTTGTTGCCGGACTTTTTCCTGACCAAAAAAAGATGCTGCCCTCTAGGGAGGGCAGCTACTCAAATAAAGCATCTTAAAGTCTCTCAAAACTTCAGAATTAACCTTCAGACATTCCCGATTTATTCGGCAATTGCAAATCATCAGGATCTACATAATGACAAACTGCTTTGTCCATGCAAATCAAGGCCCAGCCGGATTTATCGATGCTCATCAACTTGTAAGAAGCTGGCTGAATAAAGAAACCTTTGTGGTTGCGGGTTGCGGGTTTGATGTTAACGTGGCTGTCAGTGCTCATGCTTTTTACAACTCCTAGTATTTTCGTAGTAAAATCTGAAAACCGCTGAGCGGGTTTGTCAATCGTCTAAGTCTTCAAATACTAGCACTGACTTCCTGAGTTTTCCATAAAGTTATTTATTGATTTATTACGACATCGTAATAAACCGCAAAACCGATTTCTTCGATCCCCGCCCAAAAATCGACTTGTTTGCGCGGTTACGGCTCCAGAAGCCACTGTTTAACGCGGGCGAGACTTTTCCAGTCGGGTTTTCGGGTTAATCCTTCTTCAAAATTTTTTTTAACTTCGTCGAGCAACTCTTCGGAAGCCATCAGGAGTTGCTGAGCCACTTCTACGTGGGGGCGCACTCCTTTTTCTTTGAGATCGAGGATTGCTACTGCTAGGTTGATGCGAGCTTGGGGGTCGTGAGGGTTCAATTTAACGGCGGTTTTCGCTGCCTTTTGAGCCGGTGCGGGTTTATTTTCTAACAGGTAGAGCCACGCGAGGCTAGCCCAGGCATTGCCATTTTTGGGAGCTTTCTCGCACACTTCTTTAAACACGGGGATCAGATGAGCCGGGGCTTCGCCAGCTTGGTAGCGATCGAAACCGTCTTTAAACAATTCTTCAGGGGTCATTCGATTTTAGATTTGGGATTTGAGATTTTAGATGGGAAAGAGCATGGGGTGCGGGACGCAACAAGGCAGTCCGAGGCATTCTCAGCAATTTAGCAATTACCAATCCCCTATGCTCCATTTTCCCATTTATGTAGAAAAAGAACTGCCACAGCCGCAAGTTTGAGTTGCGTTGGGGTTAGTAAACTGAAAGCCGCCCCCGATCATAGCATCGCTGAAGTCGAGAACCAAACCGTAGAGATAAAGAATGCTCTTGCGATCGCAAACTACCTGAAAACCGTCGTAGTCGAACACTTCATCGTCGGATTTCACAGTGCTGGGATCTGCGAAATCCATCACGTAAGACATACCAGAGCAACCACCCTGGCGCACCCCTACCCGCAAGCAGAGGTCTTTACCTTGTTTTTCTCTCAGAGCTAAAACTTGACGGACAGCAGAGTCCGTCATTTGAATTCCACGCTTTTGTGAAGTGGCTTGAGTCATAATTTGCCGAACTCCTGAGATTGTCTAATGCTAAGAGTTTAATCTTATCCCTCCATTGTACAGGCATTCGCCAGAAGGCTTTTGGTTAGATGCTGAAGGCAGAATTTTTACCTTGTAATTTTTAATTGCCCTAGGGCCTCGTTCCCAAGCTCGATGTCCTCTCCCCCTATAGGGTTTATGATTGATAAGCAGCGGTTGACCGGCTACCGGCACCGCAACAATGCTTCACCCAACGGGCTTACTCTATGGCAGCGCTCAATCGCACTACTCTTCGTCGGCTACAAAACTTACCTCAAATTCCCAGCGTGTGGGAGGGCGATCGCCGACCCTTATCTAATGCTGACTCGCACATGATGATAGATGACGATGACGTTCTAGAAGCTGGTGGCGAGTGCATTCTCTGGGTGGACGGCTCCGAAGGAGTCGTGAGGGCTATGGACATGGTAGGCCCAGATGCCGGGCCAGAGGCGATCGTCCGGGCCCTGCTACGGGCAATGGAACATCCCCAAAGTCCGGCCCCTGCAGGTCGGCCCCAAAAAATAGTAGTCAAAAACCGAGAAATTCAATTTTATCTGCGGGGCGTACTTCAAGATTTAGGCATTTCCATTGACTACGTGCCGGAATTGCCCTTAATTGACGAAATATTTCGCGGCATGGAAGAGGTCGCGATCAACAGACCTCCTGAGTTGCCCCCTCAGTATGCTGAAGTTTTAATGGAAAAAGCTGCTCAAATTTGGCAAGATGCTCCGTGGCGGACTTTGAGCGAACACCAAATTATATCTATTGAAATCAATCAGTGGGATGTCGCCAGCCTCTACGTGTCCGTATTGGGGCAAGGCAGAATGGATTACGGAGTTTTACTGTACCGCTCTCTAGAATCCTTGAAGCGGTTTCGAGAACGAGTCGTCAACGATGAATCTTTTGAAGATTTAGAACAGGCTTTTTTAGGGCAAGACTGTTTGTTTCTCACCTTTGAAAGTTCCACAGATATTGATGAGGACGACGAAGAAGAAATTGATTTAGCCGATTTGCCTCCATCGGAAATTGAACCAAATTTTGGCAACCTGCATCCTTTAGAAGGATTGCGATCGATTCTTTACGAAGAAGAAGCCCTCACGATGTTAGTTGCTCTCGAAGCATTTCACCGCTTTTTCCGCAACGGCCGCCGGAAATTGGGAGCAGAGACGTTTCCCAATCTCAACAGTCGCTACCGCATCCCGGTTCCGCAGTCTGACGGAGAAATTCAACAGGTATCCGTTAAAGTTTCGACAATGCCCGATGTGTCCGACGAATTATTACAGATGCTCGGTGATGACGATGATGATGACGATGATGATGATGAATTTGAAATGCCACTGCTGCGGGACGATTTGGTGCCGCAAAATTCATTTTTGAGTCTCGGCGCCGTACCTTGGGAAACCGTAGAGTTCCTGCGCGCAAGTGTCCAGTTTCACCAAGGTGCAGAAAGTGATATTAATACCGCCGGAGATGGTTTGCCGGTGGTGATGATCCAAACTTCTCATCCGAAGGCGAAAACGATGATCCAGGATTTGAAAGAAGCTGGAGGGGTGAAGGCAATTGGTTTTAATCCGGGCGAAAATCCTTTTCAGGATGAGCAATACGACTTGGGTATTTTGCAAACTAAAAATGGGGATCTGTATTTGTTTGGGGAGTTTAATGAAAACGATCCGGTGCATCAGGAAGCTCGCCAAAAGTGGGATCGCCGCTGTAAATTAACGAACGGTTGGTGCGGTTTGATTATTGCTAAAGGGTTGATGGGTGCTTCTCGCGGTCAGCCTCAGTTTAAGGATATGGTTGCTTTGCTTGAGGTGCGCTGGGTCTCTGCTAAAGAGTTGGGAATTGGGCCGCTTCAGTTGATGCCGATGTTTTAAAGTTAGTTGACTGTTGACTGTTGACTGTTGTGAGAAGGAAGAGGTAAAAGTAATTTGTCAGGTGCGCCGCAGCGCACCCTAGTTTTTAAATTATTCAGGAGAATGATTATGTCAAATTCTACTCAAAAGCGAGAAGTGTTAGTCTCACTTGATGGTGAATTAGCTGATAAAATAGACCAGCTTACTGATAATTGGACGGAGGCGATCGAACAAGCTCTCCGTCTCTGGTACGCTAAGCAAATAGAAGATAAGTTGCGGAAGTTTTATCAAAACCGCAGCCAAGAAGATATTGAGGATGAAAAAGAGTGGTTTAATTTTGTAGAGGAACAGATAGAAGAAGCATGGATTAGTGATGGACTCTAACTCAACACCGAAAACTTATCCCCGCCAAGGTGAGATTTACCTTTCAAGAGCTTTGCGTCAGTTAGGAGATACCAAAAAAAGACCTGTAGTTGTGGTTTCTCCCGATATCCGCAACGAGTTTACCGATTCAGTCATTGTTGTTCCTTTCACAAGTAATATTGCAGGATTAGAAAATCCTACTCGTGTCTTGATTCCGGCGGGTGAGGGAGGATTGCAAGCTGATTCTCTAGCTGTATGTGAAAACGTTTCTGCTTTGCGGCAGACATTCCTAGAACAAGGCCCTTACGGTCACATTAGTGCCGATGTCCTAGCAAGAATTCAGAGGGCTATACAAGTGTCGATCGGCATTTATGAACTTTGAATGTTTCGGAAATTCTAAATTTTGTTACAATTTGTAAAAGTACTGTAAAGGATAGGTAAAATGCGGGTTGCGATCGCAGGTGCGGGACTGGCTGGAATGACCACAGCAGTCGATTTAGTGGATGCCGGCCACGAAGTAGAAATTTTTGAATCCCGCCCCTTTGTCGGCGGCAAAGTTGGCAGTTGGGTAGATCCCGACGGCAATCACGTTGAAATGGGTTTGCACGTCTTCTTCGGCTGTTATTATAACTTATTTGCCCTGATGAAAAAAGTGGGAGCATTTGACGATTTGCTCCTCAAAGAACACGTCCACACTTTTATCAATCGAGGCGGCGAAACCGGTTCTTTAGATTTTCGCTTTCCGGTGGGTGCTCCTTTGCACGGTTTGAAGGCGTTTTTTACTACATCTCAGCTATCCGTACAAGACAAAATTCAAAATGCGATCGCCCTGGGAACTAGCCCGATCGTCCGAGGTTTGATAGACTTTGACGGGGCAATGAAAACTATCCGCGATTTGGATAAAGTTAGCTTTGCTGACTGGTTCCGCCGTCAAGGTGGCAACCAAAATTCGCTCAAAAGAATGTGGAATCCGATCGCCTACGCACTGGGTTTTATCGACACTGAAAATATTTCTGCCCGGTGTATGTTGACAATATTTCAATTCTTTGCATCGAAAACCGAAGCCTCTGTCATGCGGATGCTAGCTGGTTCTCCCAACGAATATTTGCACAAACCAATTGTGGAATACTTGGAAAGCAAAGGAACGAAAATCCACACGCGGCGCCGAGTTCGAGAAATCCAGTTTCAAGAAGGTGCAGAAACTCACGTAACTGGTTTGGCAATAGCTAGCGGTGAAGCGGAAGAAACTATTACCGCCGATGCTTATGTTTTTGCATTAGATGTGCCGGGAATTCAGAAAATATTGCCCCCAGCTTGGCGGAAATGGTCGGAATTTGACAACATTTATAAGTTAGATGCCGTGCCAGTTGCTACAGTACAATTGCGGTTCGACGGTTGGGTAACGGAACTGGAAGACGAAGCCAAGCGCAAACAGTTGAGTCATGCTGTAGGAATCGATAATTTGCTATATTCAGCAGATGCAGATTTTTCTTGTTTTGCAGATTTGGCACTGACAAGTCCCAAGGATTATTATCAAGAAGGACAAGGTTCGCTGTTGCAGTTGGTGCTGACACCGGGAGATCCGTTTATTAAACAAAGTAATGAGGCGATCGCCCAACACGTACTCAAGCAAGTTCAGGATTTATTCCCCTCAGCGCGGGAATTAAATATGACTTGGTACAGTGTAGTTAAGCTCGCTCAATCTTTGTATCGCGAAGCACCGGGAATGGATGTTTTCCGCCCTGCTCAAAAAACTCCGATCGCCAATTTATTTCTAGCAGGAAGTTACACTCAGCAAGACTACATTGATAGCATGGAAGGAGCGACACTTTCAGGCCATCAAGCGGCTAAGGCAATTCTCGAAGCTTACGGTCATTAGTCATTAGTCGTCTCTCGTTTTCTCTGGTTCCCAGGCTATGCCTGGGAACAAAAAAGAAACAATTCTTCAATCTAAAATCTAAAATCTAAAATCTAAAATCGCATGACTGATTGGTTAGAACACAGCGTCCAAGTAGAAGTGGCAATTCCCATCGAATTAGCGTGGCAACTCTGGTCGGATTTAGAGCAAATGCCGCGCTGGATGAAGTGGATAGAATCAGTTCGCGTTCTCGAAGACAACCCGGAATTATCGCGCTGGAAACTCGCAACTGGCGGGTTAGAATTTAGCTGGCTTTCTCGGATTGTCAAATTAGTGCCGAATCAGATAATTCAGTGGGAATCGGTAGACGGTTTGCCAAATCGGGGTGCGGTAAGATTTTACGATCGCAAAAACAGCAGCATTGTCAAACTGACAGTAGCTTATGGAGTTCCCGGCTGGCTGGCAAAATTGATGGACAATTCATTTCTAGCGCGAGTAGTTGAATCGACTCTTATGGCTGACTTGGAAAGGTTTAAAGAGTATGCTCTGAAAGTTAAGGCGACATCTTAAATTATGAGGACGGAAGTCATGACTACAAACTGGTTAGTAGTCATGACTTTAGTTTTTTTATTTCTAATTTAGGAGTTATGCACCCGAACAAAGAAACCGGGTTTTTTAACCGAGATTGAAAGTTTTAAGCAAATATTTTGGTAAAAAACCCGGTTTCTGGTAGCCCGTGCGTCCAGGACTATAATTGTAATGCGAGAGTCGATCGCCCTTTTGCCTCAGTATCATAGAGAGATGCTGCTGATTCCTTCTCGCTTCAGTTATGAGTTACTGCCTAAACCCCACCTGTCAAAACCCGCAAAATGCCGACCGTACCCAATTCTGCCTGAATTGCGGCTCCAAACTGTTGCTGAGAGAGCGTTACCGCGCCATCAAACCCCTCGGGCGCGGCGGTTTCGGCCGCACTTTTTTAGCAGTAGACGAAGACAAACCCTCAAAACCGCGCTGTGCAATTAAACAGTTTTTCCCCCTATCCCAAGGTACCAGCAGCAGCGAGAAAGCAGCAGAATTATTCAACCGAGAAGCGGTGCGGCTGGACGAGTTGGGGAAACACCCGCAAATTCCCGAACTGCTGGCGCACTTTCAGCAGGAACGCTATCAGTATTTGGTACAGGAATTTATAGAAGGTCAGAATTTACAGGAAGAGTTGGCGCGGACTGGGCCTTTCAGCGAAAGTCAGATTCTCAGTCTGCTGAAGGATTTATTGCCAGTATTGCAGTTCGTGCACGATCGCAGTGTAATTCACCGAGATATTAAACCGCCCAATATTATCCGGCGCCGCATTTCTCAAACTCCCATCATTTATACTTACCCAACATTCACTGGGGAATTAGTTTTAGTTGATTTTGGCGCTGCAAAAGTTGTGGAGGGTTTGAGAGAAACCGGTACAGTCATCGGTTCTCCCGAATTCGTCGCGCCGGAACAAATTAGAGGTCAAGCGGTTTATGCCAGCGATTTGTATAGTTTGGGAGTAACTTGCCTTTATTTGCTGACTCAAATATCTCCTTTTGATTTGTTCGATATCAATCAAGATGTTTGGGTTTGGCGAGACTTTTTGAAGGTTCCAATTGATCCGAAATTAAGTCGCATCCTCGACAAAATGATCGAACCAAGTCTCAGTCGCCGTTACAAATCAGTAGCTGAGGTATTGAAAGATTTGCAGCCCCAGCAGTCGGCGGTGCAGGTTCCGACTCCGGCGGCCCCTGCTATTTCCATGCCGCAGAGGATGCCTGTGGTGCAGAATGCAGTGCCGCCAACGCTTGCAGGCACAATTATACCTGTGCCGCCGATGCAGCGGGTTGTGCCCGCACGCGCGCCTACTTGGAGGTGTGTTCATACTCTGGTAGGGCATTCCAATGCTGTTACGTCGGTAGCTTTCAGTCCAGATGGCGCGACTTTAGCTAGCGGCAGCGAGGACAAGACGATCGAGATGTGGAAGTTGGATGCGGGTAAGCGGTGGTACACTCTTACGGGTCATTCTGACTGGGTGACTTGTGTGGCGTTTAGTCCAGATGGCGCGACTTTGGCTAGTGGGGGCCGGGACAAAACAATTCAAATTTGGGATTTGAATAAGGGTAAGTGGTGGTACGCTTTGCGGGGTCACGAGGATAGGGTTTATGCTGTGGCCTTCAGTCGGGACGGTCAGGTTTTGGCTAGCGGCAGTCGGGACAAAACTGTGCAGTTGTGGAATTTGAATAAGGGAAGGCGGATGTCGGCTTTGATTGGTCACGCTGGCGGGGTGGAGGCGGTGGCTTTTAGTGCTGGCGGGGAGTTTTTGGCTAGCGGCAGTCGGGACATGACTGTGCAGTTGTGGGATTGGCAAAATGGTCGATCGATTTGTACTCTGGCGGAGCACGGGGATTGGGTGCGGGCGATCGTTTTTGCTCCGACCCCCCCCAGCCCCCCCTTGGTAAGGGGGGGAGTAGGAGAGGGATTGACTTCCTCTGTGTCCCCTGCCGGTCAGACCCCCCCCAGCCCCCCCTTGGTAAGGGGGGGAGTAGGAGAAGGATTGATTCTAGGGACGGGGAGTCGGGATGGTACGGCGAAGCTGTGGCGGGTGGATGCACAGGGGCGAGGAACGCTGTTGCGGAGTATGAGGGACAATTCTGGGGATGTTTTGTGTGTGGCGTTCAGTCCCGATGGTCGGGTTTTGGCGACGGGGAGTCGGGATGGTACGATTTATTTGTGGGATGCGGGTACGGGGGGTTTGCTGGAAATTCTGACGGGCCACGGGGGGGAGGTTTTGTCGGTGGCGTTTAGTGCTGATGGGGGGAGTTTGGCTAGCGGTGCGGGCGATCGAACTGTGAAGATTTGGCGGGGGATTGGGCATTAGGGGCGATGTCAAGAGTGCCCGCCTAACAAATCTCATATTTATGCTTGACAGGCGATCGAATGTTGTGCTAAATTAGGAATTCGTGAGGACGCATAGCTCAGTTGGTTAGAGCACTACGTTGACATCGTAGGGGTCACTGGTTCGAGTCCAGTTGTGTCCATACCTAAAACCCGCCCACAAAGCGGGTTTTGTTGTTTCTAAAACTTGTTTCTACAACCAAACTGCTAGATTTGGCATTCTCAATTAGGAATGACAGAATATGTCTAGGTCAGAGATTTAGTAGAGTTGCCACGTTTCGTCGAGGCTGTTGCTGAGCAGTTGCATAGTTTGCATGAGTTCGGTGTTAAAGAAATGCTAGCCCGATTCTCGTAGGCACCATCCCCATCCGCGAACAAAGCGCAAGCAAGCAGAACAAGAACGAAAACCAATGTTAGAATGCGAGCACCTTACACTGTCCGAAGCAGAAGCCGCTAACCGGATTAAAGACGAATTTGTAGCGGTGCTGTCCCATCAGTTGCGATGCCCGTTTGCTTAAACATTGAATGGCTGAGGTTTGGCGCATACTATATATTAGGATTTACGCACCAAAAGCCTAAAACCTCGATCCCCCCTTTTTTAGGGGGGAACAGTCAAAGTCCTTAAAAAGGGGGGCTAGGGGGATCTCTGCGTAAGTCCTGTACATCTTGATTCCCTAACAATAACTGGCAGAATAGGTAAATAGGCAGGACGAACCGCAATGAATGTAGAACGTACAAACTCCTTGAATCATCGAGAAGAGCTTACTGTAAATTTTCCTCAAGAGCTATGTACGGACTGCCAAGCAATTGAAGCACGATTTGCGGTGATAGTCGATCGCATGGCTGAGGCCTTCATTTCTATTAATTCAGAGTGGCACTGCACCTATGTCAACCATAAAGCAGAGCAGCTTTTAAACAGGAAGCGGCAACACCTAATCGGCAAAAATATATGGACAGTATTTTCGGTCGATATTACCTCTGAGCTATATAAATATTGTCATCAAGCGATCGCAACGCCAACTGCAATTGAGTTTGAAGAACACTACCCCTCACTCAACAAGTGGTTGAGAATTCGCCTCATCAAGAGTGAAGATGGCTTACTTCTTTACTTCCAAGATACTACTGAAACATCTGAAGTCGATCGACAATTGAAAGCCGAAATCGTCAAGTGCCAGCAGGTGGAAGCCACTCTTCACAAAGAACAGGACTTTTTGAAGGCAATTCTAAACAACGTTCAAGCTGGCATTGTGGCTTGCGATGCCGATGGCATATTGACGGTATTTAACCAAGCAGCTAAAGATTTCCATGGATTACCTCAGCAGCCAGTTCCAGCGGCTCAATGGGCTGAATATTATGACTTGTATTTGTCAGACGGCAAAACACGCATGAATACAGAGGATATTCCCCTGTTTCAGGCATTGCAAGGACAGAACGTTCGTGATGTGGAAATGATGATTGTTCCCCAGCAGGGAACTGCGCGAATGCTGTTAGCAACTGGACAGGCGATTATTGCCGCAAACGGCGAAAAACAGGGTGCAGTTGTCGTGATGCACGACATTACACAACGCCAGCAGGCAGAAACTGCTCTGCGTGAGGGTGAAGCCCAATTATCGAGCATCTTCCAAACTATTCCTGATGGCATCACCATTCTAGATTCTACCGGACAGATTATTGCGGCAAATAGGGCAGCAGAGAGAATTTTAAGATTGACTCTCAGCGACATTGTGGAGCGAGGCTATAACGATCCATCCTGGTTCATTACAACCGTGGAGGGTCATCCTTTCCCAGAAGATGAACTGCCGTTTGCGAGGGTGATGCAAACTGGTGAGCCTGTTTATAATATTGAACATGGCATTACCCATGCTGATGGAACTCGCACGATTCTCTCGATCAATGCTTCCCCTTTGTTTGACCCAGAGGGACAAATTATCAATATCATTGCTGCTTTCAGCGACATTACTGAACGCAAGCAAACCGAAGACGAACGAGTACAGCTTGTTCAAGAACAGGCAGCCCGTGCTGTAGCAGAGAATTCTCAACAACAATCAGCATTTTTAGCGGAAGTGAGTGCTGTCCTTTCCTCTTCACTAGAGTATGAACAAACTCTCCAAAGCGTTGCAAAGCTGGCAGTTCCTTATTTTGCAGATTGGTGTAGTGTCGATCTGCTGAATGACGATCGCACGATCGATCGGGTTGCAGTTGCTCATTCCGATCCCGAAAAAGTGAAGTTTGCGTGGGAGTTGCCTCAACGCTTTCCCAGACATCTCGATGATGGGTATGGCATTGCTAAAGTCATGCAAACAGGACAGGCTGAAATTGCAATTGAGATTACCGATGAACAGTTAGTTGCCGCAGTGCCGAATGCTGAATACCTGGAAATCTTACGTGGAGTTGGGTTAAAGTCCTGCATCATTGCACCGCTACAGGCACGCGGGCGCGTGTTGGGCAGCATTACGTTGGTGTTTACTGAATCCGATCGCCGCTATTGCCTGGAAGACATCGCTCTGGCTGAAGATTTGGCTCAGCGAGCAGCGATCGCCATTGATAACGCTCGTCTCTATAATGAAACACAACAAGCGAAATTAGCCGCCGAACTCGCTGCTAACCGGACGGCTCGACTGCTGGCGGTGATGACAGCTTTGTCTGAATCGCTAACCTCGGCTCAAGTGGCTCAGGTGATTATTGAACAGGGAATGTCTGCACTGGGAGCAAGTTGTGGTTTGGTTGCGGTATTAAACCAGGATGCAAGCGAACTGGAGATTATTCAAGCGATCGGGTATGAGCACGTAGGAGAATTTCTGCGCAGTTTTTCGATTCATGCGCCCTATCCTCTCGCAGAAGCCGTGCGAACTGGGCAACCTGTTTGGGTAGAAACCATCGAAAACCGAATTGCCCGTTATCCTGATTTAGCTGAAGCTTATGCCAAGGCTGGTTCAGAAGCCTGGATTTCAGTGCCATTGTTGATTGAAGGACAAGCCGTTGGTGGGCTATCGCTCGGTTTTTCGACCGTTCCCCAGCTTTGTGAGAGCGATCGCGGTTTCGTTTTGGCACTGGCACATCAGTCGGCGCAGTCGATCGACCGAGCAAGACTCTATGAGTCTGAACAGCAAGCACGGGCAGAAGCCGAAGCCGCTAACCGAATCAAAGATGAGTTCTTAGCGGTTTTATCTCACGAATTGCGAACTCCGTTGAATCCTATTCTGGGTTGGACTCGGCTGCTGCGAAGGGGAAACCTGGATTCTGGCAAAACGGCGGTAGCTCTCGAAACGATTGAACGCAACGCCCAGTTGCAAGTTCAACTGATTGAGGATTTGCTTGATATTTCTCGCATTCTGCAAGGCAAGCTGAGTTTGAACTCTACTCCTATTAATTTGAAAACAACTCTTAAAGCCGCGATCGAAACAGTTAGTTTAGCCGCCGAAGCGAAGAACATTCAAATTAAAACCCAGCTAGAACCCAATGTGGGTGATGTGTTAGGAGATGCTACCCGATTGCAACAGGTTGTCTGGAATTTGCTCACCAATGCCATTAAGTTCACCCCAACTGGAGGTAGAGTTGAAGTTGAGCTAAAAACGATTGATTCATCTGCTCAAATTCAAGTCAGGGATACAGGGAAAGGGATTAAGCCAGAATTTATTCCCTATGTCTTTGACACATTTCGACAAGCCGATAGCAGTATTACGAGAACATTTGGTGGGTTAGGGCTGGGATTAGCGATCGTGCGTCACGTCGTTGAGCTACATGGTGGAACTGTCAAAGCCGAAAGTTTTGTAGAAGGACAGGGAGCAACATTTACTGTCACATTTCCCTTATTAGCCAGAAGCAATGAGGCAAACAGCGATCGCAAGGAAAATCTATCACTCAATGCTCACACTTCTCCCTTGGCTAGATTATGTATTTTGGCAGTCGATGACCAACTAGACAATTTAGAGTTAGTTCAATGTATCTTGGAGCAAGCGGGAGCCACCGTGATCTCTGTATCTTCAGCAACAGATGCGCTACAACTACTTAATGAATCTAAGCCAGATGTTTTGATTGCTGATATTGGAATGCCACAAATTGATGGCTATAAGTTGATTGGTCAAATCAGACAACTATCCACAGAGCAGGGAGGACAGATTCCCGCGATCGCACTTACTGCCTGTGCCGGAGACATCAATCAGCAGCAAGCGCTAGATGCTGGCTTTCAAAGGCATCTTTCCAAGCCGGTTGAGCCGGAAATGTTAGTGCAGACAATTGAGCAATTGCTCGATCCAATTGGGATAAGCAGAGCATTAAACATCTCCGAAAATTAAGCTTCAGCTACCTCGGTACAAGGATTTCAAGTTGATTATTGGAGATGTCTTTTGAGTATAGTCTGGGAAAATGTCACGAATTGAAGTGATCGACAGACGCATAGTTCAGTTGGTTAGAGCACTACGTTGACATGGTAGGGGTCACTTGTTCGAGTCGAGTTGTGTCAATCAAAAGGAACCAGAGTTTACGAGTCCGGTTTCGTCGAAGCGGTTTATGGTATCGTGGGATTTTAAAGGGCGATCGAAGCGTTTACAATACTGCGGCGTAAGTTAGTAACTTGTAACAGATTTGTTTTATAAAGATGAGTTAAAGGTTAACTATTATTTATTAATCATGGTGGAATTTTTTCTAACCATTTCCTGTTAGTTATGTTGACAACCCAAGCTCAGTTACTAGGTGCGATAATATACGTTTTTGGGATTCTTTATCCATCGCTTGTAGCTTTTTTATTACTTCGGCTTCAGTTTTATCAGGCTTAGAACTTGCGAATGGTGGTATATCTGTAGGTAGTCCAACACGCATAAAGTATCTAGCAAGTGCTTGGGCAAGCTGCTCCCTGTATGGTGGAAGTAGCCGGATACGCTTTTCTGCTGCTATTGCCAATCTGCGAACAAAAGGCAGTGGAAGCGAGTAGACACGGCGAAAATCCACCACTCTAACTTCACGATGGAACTCAGGCAAAGAACATTCACCAAGAACGTGATACCCAGGAAGATTCCCACGTCGTGCCTCTTCCATTCCCACGTTTGAAGCCAAATAGCCTTCCTTAAGTTCCGAACGTTTCCATACGGCACAAAGTAGTGTTTCTGTTAACTTTTCTCGACCTTTTACCATGTCGCATGACTGTGACATAATAATAACGTCTTGCGGCCTCCATTGCCCTTTAATTTTTATATTATTAAGCTGGTCTTTTGTTATCTCAGCTAGGTTTTCTGGCAACTGAAAGACTGGACAATCTTCAAGGATATCGCCCTGTTTTATATCTTCTTCTTCCCCACTCACAAGCTGATACCAGGGATACTGATTTGTTATTTCTAAAATTAGCTCCCATTTTTCAGAGTCACTGAGTTTTGATAGAAATTCTTTCGCTAGATTGCGGCTATCAGAATCCATGCTAATTTTTCCTCATTCATCCCAAGGATCGGTAACAGGAATAGGTTGACTACGACCCCTATATTCAAATTCTAATTCTATGGTGGCCGCTGGTTTAAGTGGAGGATTTTCTAAGTAGAAATCCCAGTCAAGCACATCTTCTTCACGATCGGCCGGTGAAACTAAGAATTTATTTACATTTTGTTGCTGAGGATGGATAGCCTCAACTTTTTTAGGTGTACGGGGTAAATTTTTTGACCAATCACTGCTGGGAGATGACAGAAATCTACCACGCCGTTCTTTTGGATCACTTTTAATAAAATTAGCTTGATGGCCAACAGGTTTAGAAATTATAGAACCCATATTTATCTGCGTTCGGGGGGAAAGCGGATAATATTTTCTAACTTCAGCATTCCCAGACTCAGCCGATCTCTGTGCTAATGAAGGAACGTATGGAATCCTTCGGACAGGAGTGGAAGAAGAGTTTTTCGGAGATGTTTGGAGCGTTGTTAAAACATTTGCTTCTTCTTCTTGTTCGACTTCCTTAAAGGAAGATGTAATCATAGTCATAAGCTTTACCCTCTCCGCTTCCAAATATTTGTCTGGATTTTTTTATCAGTTAAATCAGCAAATGCCTGTAGAGTCCATTCATGTGCCACATCAAACCAATTTTGCATTAAATCCAAAGAGCTATATTTGCCAATTCCCCGAACACTTAATTCAAAAAGAAGAGTGGGATGGTTGTCAGCAAGTCCATTCCTGATCGATATATGTAATCTGCCCAATTCTTCGGGCAAATCAAATGTCGTATGCCAATGAATATATTGAGGTTTTGGAAGAAATCTCTCTAGACTGTTGTGCCATTTAAAGTCAGGAAAAATTTGGCCGATGTCCTCAAGAGTTTCCCATGCTTCTCCTTGTGAAATTTGATTGACATAACTTAGTTCATATTGACGTATGTGAATTGTACCTAGCTCCGCCTCTTGTAGGAAACCATTAAAGCTTGTCAAATGACCTTGAAATGCTTTAATAAGGCTGTCATATCTAGGATACTCACTATTTGGACTAATTTTTCTCCAGTTATGAATCAGCCGATCTCGCTGGATTTGGACAACCTTTGTTTCATCAGAGCTAATGAACCATACTCTGGGCAAAGGAGGAATATCACTTACTTCCAGCATAGTTTCAATAACCTGATTATTGAAAACTTCTACATTTCGTGCTAGGGGATAAACCTCGTCGCAAAACGGGTAGTCCGGTTGGAACCTCTGCCATAACAAGCCGATATGGGGAGTCAGTAAGGCTTCGATAGGGTCGAACAAAACACTGCAAATCACCTCATTAACAGGTGGTTTCTCATAAGATAGTAATTGCCTGCTGTCTACGCCTAATGTCACGCTGCCTCCTGTGGTTTCCTGAAAAAACTACTCCTTAGATTTATACTCTAATATTCAGTCTAACTCAGTATGAACCACCTTGCTCAATCGTTAAGATAACGTTGGCTCCGATCGGCGTATCCTCGCCGACCATGCTTTTTGTCCCGGGCGAACAGGGCTATCAGCTTTTCCGGTTGAGACTGTTGATGCCAAACCATCCAAGTTTTAAGAGCTGAGGGTTTTTGGTGTTCCATCGTCTCTACAAAAGTCATAAAACACCGCAGACATCACCCGTCTACCCACAACGCTGGCACCTTAAACCCCGGCCCACACTTGGGACACTCCGATCGCAATTTTAACCAATGTCGATCGCCCCCCAGCATCCCCAAATCCTATCAAATCCGATCGCCAGTCGATCTCAGGACACGGGACTGCGCCGTGTCCTTAGCCGTAACTTACCTGCGACAGCCTTGGGCGATCGCCCTTAACACCGCTAGCCGCACTTCTGGATGAGATTTCTCAAGCCCGTTAGCCCGAAAAATCCAGTGTCCGCCGCCCGCGTGCTCGATCGCAATCTTCTGACCGTCAGGCAAAACTATTTGCCACCAATTCAACACAGTGGCTTTAATAAGGTGGCACTGAATTTCGTTCAGTTGAACCTCCATTAATTTCAGTTGACGCATGATTGGATTTTGGGCAGATGACTTCATGATTTTTCTCTTTAAATGAATTCGACTGTTTCTCGGCTTTGATTTCAGTTTGCCGATTTTTCAACTTAACTTCACCTTCCGAACTTTTCGCCTTTACTTCCCCTTCCGAACTTTTCGCCTTTACTTCCCTTTTACCACCTTTAGGCTCAATTTTGACTCCAAAACCTTTAGACTTAACTTTTCCTTGGGCAGAAGTTGAAGTCTGTTCCGTTGCCGGCTTCTTAAACTCCGCGTCTAATTGGTCTAAAATCTCCTCTTGTTCGGGAGTATGTTCCGCTGGCTGCTCTAAATTTCTGGGATTGTATTCGTCAACCAACCTTGCCAAAAATTCCGAAATTGACAGTCCGGCTGCGGCTGCTTTTTTCGTTAAAAGGGCGTAAGTGTCGGTTTTAATCCGAATTTGTTTGAGCCGGAGGTTGGGATTGTTGTCAACTGTTTCGGCAATAGTTACTGCCGTAATCCTTTCTTTTGGTATGACATCAACAACTTCTTGCCACTTTTCCTGTAAAGGACTGTCGCCGTATTGGTCGGTGATTGCGTGTTTGAACAAAGGGACAACTTGAGCAACGCAGCTCGGCAAAATCTCAAATCCGGCTTTAATTAAGCGCAGGCAAATGCCAGCAGATTTGATAATTTGCGTGCAGTAAAAATACTGTCTGCCTAATGCTTGTTCGCAGTAACTTTTAAAAGTTTTGAACTTGTGTTTGTACAATCGCAGTTTTCGGATCGCGTCCAGCATGATTCCTTGACGCACGTAGTCTAGGAATCCCCTTTTAATTTCGCCTGTCAAGTAGTCTAAATCGTGAAAGGGAGATTGATTCTGGATTTCTTCTTCAAAGTCTAGCAGCGGGCCTGCAAAGTGAAAGTTGGAGGCGACATCGCCTAGGTAGAAGTTGTCAATTGATGTGGACATGATCTGGAATGGTTCGAGAAAGGGCACGATAGCACGGAACTTGTGCGATCGCAAAGTAGAAGTTTTGGTCTGGATCTTTGATACAATTTTGAGCTGGGCACTCCTGTGAGGTCGATCGACCTTTTACATGGAATCACCTCCTCGGGCTTGAGGAAAATAGGCTTGAGGTATGCGCCCAACCCCCAAAAAAACGCTTGGGTATGCAAGCACAATTGATAGACACTACAAGTAAGGCGGTTCTTCAAACCTGCATTTTGACGAAAGTAGGCTCGCCCGGCCGCCTTTTTTGGGTGGATCTACATGAAGTGTACTTCATCAAAACAACCAAGTCAAGAGGTTAGCTTCATGAAACAAACTTCATGCACTGTGGAAGAAAATTTGCAAGAAAAGGAGAAGTCCCCATTAAGGCTTCTCAGAGAACAAGCTGGGCTAACCCGCCCTCAAGTCAAACAACATATCGGCGTTTCTGAGCGGATGCAAGCTGACTGGGAATCAGGAAAGTCCATGCCAACTGTTGAAAACGTAGCTGCACTGGCTAACCTGTACCAGGTTTCTCTAAAAACTATGTTTGAGCTTTTAGGATTAGATGTAACCAAAATTCCCGATGACTTACCAAGTCGATCGCCCTCGCAGAATGACAACTAACAAGTACAGCGAAGTCATGGTCTGGATGTTTGATACAATTTTGAGTTGGGCTGTGAGGTCGATCGACTTTTTACATGGAATCACCTCCTCGGCGTTGAGGAAAAGAGGCTTGAGGTATGCGCCCAAGCCCCGAAAATACTAAGGCTATGCAGGCATAATGGGTAGACACTACAAATAAGGCGGTTCTTCAAACCTGCATTTTGACCTTGGAGGCTCGCCCGGTTGCCTTTGTTTTGCCTATCTACTAGCAGTTTAGTGCCAGATTCCATTTTTGTCAAGCACTATTCTGCTAGCAATTAACTGCTACAATTGATGGAAGCTAAAGATCAAGAAACCATAACCTTGAAAAACCTTAGAGAAAGTGCAAATTTGACCCAACCCGAACTTAGTCGTCGAATGGGCGTAGGAATTCGCATTATTGGCGATTGGGAACGAGGAGAATCAATTCCTCGCTTCGATCGGGCTATTGCTCTGGCGCGCGAGCTAGGCGTGCCACTAAAAACACTTGCTAGATGTATGCGACTAGACGTAACCAAAATTCCCGATGACCTATCAACGTGAAGTTTACGTCTTATCAAACTCTTTGTTAAGACGTTTGCATCATGAATATTTCGTCCTATGATAGAAGAAGATTTACAAGAAAAGGAGAAGTCTCCTTTGAGACTACTCAGAGAACAAGCTGGACTAACACGCCCTCAAGTCAAAGAAAAAATTGGAATTTCCGAGCGAAGACAAGCTGACTGGGAATTAGGCAAGGCTCTACCTAATGCTGAAAACATACTTGCTATGGCTAACCTGTACCAGGTTTCTCTAAAAACTATGTTTGAGCTTTTAGGATTAGATGTAACTAAAATTCCCGATGACTTACCAAGTCGATCGCCCTCGCAGAACGACAACTAACCCGCAGGGGTTCGGAAATGTCAAGGGAAACGGGTTTGAGTCATGCACCCAAGCCCGGAAAATAGGCTTGGCTATGCAGGCATAATGGGTAGAAACTACAAATACGGCAGCTTGCTAAACCAAAGCGTTTCCACCGTCCGGCTAAAGCAGCGGCCTTTCTGTTGTCTCTATCTTTAACAAGGATACTTGTAAACCTCTCGGTTGTCAACAAGTTTGCTTGTGAATTTCCCATGATATGCCCCGAAAGAAACAAACTCAAGAGTCCAAAGATATACCAGCACTGCAAATCTTGCGGGAGGCTGTTGGTTTATCGCAAGCAGCTTTAGCAAAACAAATTCCCGACAAAACGGGCGCAAAAACCCTAAGTCAACAAGCAATCAGTAACTGGGAACGAGGCCTAGACGAACCCGAACTGACGATTGCTCAAATGAAAGCTCTTTGCAAAGCTTTGGGAAAAACGCTTAACGATTTACCGGACGACTTAGGCCCACCAAATCCCGACTGACAAATAAAAAGTCAAAAAGCCCGATCGACCTTTCATCGATCAATCCGTGACTTTCCCTCTCAGAGCTTTAATCTGCCCTCGCTTGGTTTTGCTGTCGAGACGCTTGCGCTGGGAACTACGAGTTGCTTTGCTGGGTTTGCGCCTTTTCGGTATGACGATCGCACTTTTAATCAGTTCTAGCAGCCGTCTCAAAGCCTCCTCCCGGTTTTGTTCCTGGCTGCGGTGTTCCTGGGCTTTGATAACAATCACACCTTCGGAGGTGATGCGCTGGTCGTTGATTTGCAACAAACGCTCCTTGTAGCGATCGGGCAATGAGGAAGCTGGGATATCAAAGCGCAAGTGAATCGCACTCGCCACCTTATTTACATTTTGTCCCCCCGCGCCTTGAGAGCGAATCGCACTAATCTCGATTTCGCCATCTGGAATGAACACAGTATTAGAAATTTGTAACATGATGAATAAGTGAAATTAAAGATACTGAGAAAGCAGTGCATCTTTTATATATAACTTACTGTAGTTAGGGAACAGGATATTACCCACAATCTGGACACGGCAGTGCCGTGTCCCTACAATTAATCGGGGGATGGTTGCATCTGGTGCGAGCGCAAGCGATTATTTTGGGGTAGGGAAACGGCACTGCCGTGTCCTCTCCGTTGCTATTTTTTGACTAACAGTAAACAGTCAACAATCATGGATGAGTGCCACCGGAATCGATCTTATTTACACTTCTTAGCTGTCAGGATGAATTCGATGAGTCTTTTTCGATCCTATAACTCTACGCCGTTAGATTCAGCAAGGTTGTAAGCATTTTCGGTAAATCTGTTGTTGGTGATGACTCTTCCTTTATTTCCTTTGTAATGTCTGACGGCTCCTGCTACTTCTTGAACTGCTTTAATACCAACTGGATTTTTGCTTCTTTTCGCTTGAACTACAGTTTTCGATCCATCTTTGTATAAAATTAAATCCGCCCCATAATCTTGACTATCTTGAGTTAAAGTAACACCATAACCAAAGTTGCTAAAATGGACATAGAGAAAATTTTCAAACTCTTTTCCCGTCATTGAATCCACTTCCAGAATACCACTGTCTAATAAACGTTTGCTTGACTCTTCTTCTTTCAATGTATCCAATACCGATGCCGCAATATCACCTATAAATGCAGCCGATTTTAGTATAAAATTTTTCATAAAATTACATTTGTTTTAAACGAGTAGTTAGGATTGTACCCGATTTACTCAGTAACAAACGTCAAAACAATTTGCAACTGCCAATCAATTCGTAAGGTGCGCCGAAACGCACCCTACAAAAATTAATTAGTCCGTAGTACCTGTTTGCAGCGACTCTTTAGCAGTCTGCGTCCACTCAGAGTGGAAGAATTCGCCGCGCGGTTTGTCGGTGCGTTCGTAGGTGTGAGCCCCGAAATAATCACGCTGAGCTTGCGTGAGGTTTTGCGGCAATCTTTCGCGCCGGTAGCTGTCGAAATAGTCCAGCGAGGCGCTAAATGCCGGTACTGCAATCCCCAGTTTGCAAGCAGTAGCTAACACGTCCCGCCAAGCCGATTGGCGATCGAGAATGCTCTGTTTGAACTCCGGCGCTAACAGCAAATTCGGCAACGTGGGATCGTCCTTAAAAGCTGTTTTAATCTTGTCCAAAAATCCAGCCCGAATGATACAGCCACCTTTCCAAATTCGGGAAATTTCGCTCAAACTCAAGTCATAGTTGTACGACTTCGAGGCCGCGCTCAAAAGTGCCATACCTTGCGCGTAGGAGCAAATCTTCGAGCAGTAAAGCGCATCCCGGACTTTGTTCACAAACTCTTTAGTATCGCCTTCGTACTTGCCGCTAGGCCCGGTCAGTGTTTGGGAAGCTTTAACGCGCTCGTCTTTGTAAGAAGACATGATTCTCGCATTCACAGCAGCGATAATTGTGGGAATGCTCACGCCCAATTCCAAAGCACTCATAACAGTCCAGCGGCCGGTGCCTTTTTGACCGGCTGCGTCCATAATTACCTCAACTAAGGGTTGCTTAGTTTCCGGGTCGTTGTACTTGAAAATATTAGCCGTAATTTCAATCAAAAACGAGTTGAGTTCGTCTGTGGTATTCCATTCGGCAAAAACTTCCTGCAACTGCTTGCCGTCCAATCCACCAACGTTTTTGAGCAAATCGTAGGCTTCAGCAATGAGCTGCATATCCCCGTACTCAATGCCGTTGTGAACCATCTTCACGTAGTGACCGGCGCCACCGGGGCCGATGAATGTGACGCAGGGGCCGTCATCTACTTGAGCCGCAATTTTGGTGAGAATTGGCTCTAGTATGCCGTAAGCAGCGTGGGTGCCACCGGGCATCAAGCTAGCACCGTTGAGCGCGCCTTCTTCGCCGCCGCTGATGCCCATGCCGACAAATCCCAGTCCCGCTGCTTCTAAATCTTTGGTGCGGCGTTCGGTGTCGTCGTAGAGAGAGTTGCCGCCGTCAATAATCATGTCGCCCGGTGACAGCATGGGTTTGAGCTGGTCGATGACGGCATCTACGGGTTTCCCAGCTTGCACCATGACTAAGATTCGGCGCGGGGTTTCTAGGGCATCGACGAATTCTGTCAGAGTCTTGGCGGCTACAATGTTTTTGCCTGGGGCGCGTTTTGCCATGAAGTCGTCGGTTTTGGCTGCTGTGCGGTTGTACACAGCCACGGAGAAACCTCTGCTTTCGACGTTGAGCGCGAGGTTCTCGCCCATCACTGCTAGACCGATTAAACCAAAATTTTGCTTTGTCATGCTAATAACCCGCTGGTTGTTCCCGCTTGAGGATAGATTTGCGAGAGAGGAAAGCGAGGCGGGGTGTACCGCTTTCCGGTGGACTAAAAGTATTGGACAATAGACCGAGGAGGTTTAGGTTTATTTTTATATTCTAAGAATTGCTGTTTGGTAAATCAGTAGGGTTTTTTTAAGATTTAAGGGATATTAAAGAGCTCGGCGGGTGATAATAAAGCAGATATTCAGTCGATCGCAGTAACGGTAGATACAAACAAGCGGACATTTTGAGCAAGATTTAGGAGACTGTAACTATGGAAGATTTGCAGTATCTCGCGGCCTGGGTGAAGGAGCAACACGCTCGCGAGTATATTTTGACTTGGCTGCTGAGTCAACAGGGGTTGTGGTGGTCAGATGGGGAAATTTATCAGGCAGTTTTGCAAAAGTCGGGAAAGCTGTTGAAAGCTTATGTTCAAAAAAGGCAAGCGGGAGAGTTATTTGAGGGAATTTCTGAGAAGTTGGTAGGAGATGATAATTGGGATGATCTGGTGGTGAGTTTAGGGCGAATTGTTGCTCTTTATCAAGAGGAATTGCTGAAGTTGCAAGAGCGCGATCGCCGGGGTGATGGGGTAAAAAAAAATTTGATTAGCCAACCGTTGACTGGAGATTCTTTGTCGCTTGAAGTGCAGCAAGCTTTGCCCGATCCTTATGCGGATACGCTGACGGGGAGATAGTCATGGGGCATTGGGCATGGGGCATTGGGCATGGGGCATTGGGCATTGGCCAAACAGGGCATTGGGCGGAGCGAAGCGGAGGGATTGGGCGTTGGTTATTCGTAACTAATAACTAATAACTAATAACCCATAACTCATAACTCATGACTCATAACTAATGACTAACGACTAAATATAGCTGCTAGCTTGACGGGTGAACATTGAGCAGTAAATTCCGTTTGATGCTATCAATTCGTCGTGAGTTCCTATTTCTGCTATTTTACCGTTTTCCATGACGGCGATACGATCGGCAATTTTGGCTAAGCCCAATCTGTGACTGATGACTATGGTTGTTTTCCCGGCGGCTATTTGGCGGAAGATGCTGTAAATTTCGTGTTCTGTCTTGGGGTCGAGGGCGGCGGTTGGTTCGTCAAAAATGAGCATCTCGGCTGTGTCAAGCCGCATTAAGGCGCGGGCGATCGCAATTCTTTGCCACTGTCCCCCCGATAAGTCTATGCCGTCCTCTAATTGTTTCCCCAAGGGTGTTTCTAAACCTTGCTCTAAACTGTTGACTTTTGCGCTAATTCCTGCTTCGGAAATAGCTTCGTTAATTGCGCTGTCATCCGACAGGGAAAGCAAGTCGCCGAAACCGACGTTTTCGCGAACTGTGGAGGGGAAACGGGCGTAATCTTGCATAACGACGGCGATGCGCGATCGCACGTATGCTAGAGAGTACGATCGCAAATCTTTGCCATTCCAGGCGATCGTACCGCTTGTCGGGTCGTACAGGCGACCGAGGAGTTTGCCAAGGGTCGTTTTACCCGCGCCATTTTCACCAACAAGCACTAGCATTTCACCCGGATTAATCGTTAAATTGATATCTTCAACGGTGCTTTTATTGCTGCCGGGATAGCGAAAAGATAAATGCTTAATCTCAATGCCAATTTTATCTTTTGTGGATGTGGCATCTTGCCCGCCATCTGGTAAACTAGGCAGGCGAGATGCTACATCTCCAAGCGGAGACTGCAATTCTGGTTTGAGTTCCAAAAGTTGAAAAATCGGACTAACGCTGAGTGAGATATCGTACAAATTAGTAGAAGTGCTAATCAGCATCTGCAAACTTTGCTTTACTTGGACAATCAAACCAGAATAGAGTGCTAAATCGCCCAAAGTATAGCGGCCACCCAAAGCTCCAATTACTACATAAATAAATGGCAAAGCCACTCCGATTCTACTAAACATCGACCAGAAAAGTACAACAAAAGCTCCTTTCTTTCGGATTTGCTGCATCTCGCTAAAAAATTGCAAAAACTGCTCCTGCCAGCGTTTGAGCCAAAGTTCTTGCAACCCAAACAAACGCAATTCTTTAGCATATTCTTCGCCCGTCAAGACTCTAGCGGATAAGTTCATTTCGCGGCTGATTTTAGCTTGCTTTCTTTGAACTCTCCAGATGATTCGGCTATATTTTCTTTGGGTGTAAATTGAGGGAGATGATGAGATTAACATCAGCAATGGCACCCACCAAGCTATCGCGGCAGCAAGGCCTATCGATGGGATAAATATAAAAATTCCCGTGATGGTCATGCTGATGGTAAAGGCTAGTTGCTGTATTTTGGATACTCCGCTTTTCGCGAGTTCTACTATATTTAATAGTTCGGGGTTTTCAAAGAGGGCAATATCGTCGAAATTGGCGACTTTTTCCAGGACTTTTCCTTCGACAAAGCCTTGAACGCGATCGCGCAAAGATGTCGCGACAAAAGAGTTCATTGTGTCTAGGGCATCACCGACTAACTTGAGACTTAAGACTCCGCCAATACTCCACAGCAATATTGGCCGGGAAAGCATCAAAGCAAAGGGCTGTGCTGTTTGGGTTTGCGACAGCAACCGAGATACTTCATCAATGATTAATTTATCTAAAAATAGCACGGCAGAGGGGGCAGCACCGCTGATGATGTTGAGTAATATTAAATTGCGGAGTTCTATTGGTGCGGCTTTGATTATCAGGCCCAAGCTGCGCCGCAAAGCTTGGAATGTGGTAATTTGGATGGGTTGCATTATTTGTTGTTACAGATAACTGTTAACTAAACTCTTCAATAATTGTTTCTATTGGCAGAAATAGCGATAGTTCTCGATCCTGAAAGGGAATAAATTCGTGTTTTAGATAAAACTCCTTGGCCTGCAAATCGATCGCATCAACTCTGACTGCAAAGATGCCAATTTCTTGAGAAGCGCGAACAGTTCGAGCGAGCGCATCTACTAACAAATCTCTGCCTAAACCTCGTCCTTTAACTGAGTTATCGACGGCAAGCTTGCCAATCAATACTGCTGGAATTGGATAGGCAGGCATCCGGCGCTGGTAAGATTCAGGTAGAGACTCAAACTCTATAACGCTGGAACTAACTGTATAATAACCGTCAATTTTTAAGCCTCCTGATGCTGAAATTGCCACAATAGTTTTAGCGGTTCCTTTGTTGTGATTTTGCCTAGCATATAGCCTTTCTCAGAAAGATGAGGTACTCATGGGCATAGGGCATAGGGCATAGGGCATAGGGCATAGGGCATAGGGCATACCTCACTTTTTTGAGAACCGCTATATCTTTTCAAGTATTCATTCAAAATAGGATAACCGCAATCAAAGGAAGCTCTTTGATGGTTTTTGGCAATTGACAAAAAATTCCAGGTCACGCTGCTGTTACTTCTCGTATTTCTCTCTATATTTTTTGATGGCGGATTTGAGTTTTCCCTTGAGTTTTGGCGGGTTTTTCATAACTGATAGAAACAAATCCCGATCGCGATCGGACAAAATTAGCCTTTCATAAAAATCGATCTCCTGTCTCGCTGCTGGTAGTAGGTAAAAGAGCGTATAGGCACTCAGGGAAACTCCTTTGAGACTGGCGGCGCGTTCCAGCAGTTCTTTTTGTTCCTGAGTGACTCTCAAATCGATGCGGCAGTCTTTGACTTTTGAGGTTTCTGGCAAAGTCAATTCCCCATTGACTTTGGTATCGATTAATATTATAGCTTTTGAGGCGGACAGCGTACACACAAATTATATAATATGCGTTTACATCAGAATAATACCGAGAACGCGAGAACGCGACAGCTCGCACTGCACGGGTGAAAATTACCATCGCGATACCAGCGTCTATAATATTAGATAAAATGCGTTGAAACTGAGATGTTGCACCATTCTCAATAAGCTTTTTATGAACAGGCAAGATGCCTGTTCCACAAAGAGTGAATTTTCTCGCTTCACAGGCATCTTGCCTGTTCTTGAGAATGGTGCAAGATGTGAGTTGAAATGAACTTGATGCAGCAGGGAAACAGCAAGAACCTAGACACAGAAGGACACAGCAGTGCTGTGTCCCTACGGAGATAGGTGATAAAATTTGTTAAAATGTCAAAAAACGCCGAACCGTACCATCATCTGTAAATTGCTGTTCGCCAAGGCCAACAACTTCCACAATAACTTCGCGTTCTGATATCAAAAATTGGCCCTCGCGCGCGGCAATTTCAACGATGATTTTTTCCCCTTCCAAATACACCTTGTAATTAGTCGTAGCCCAGACACCTTTTTCATGTTCAAAACTGTGTCCGTCGTCCTCATAAAGCGTCCATTCACCGCTTCCGGGCCAAATTCGCATTTTTAATGACTCAAGCGGTTCTTCGCTGACAAATTGCCTCACAGGTGCGATCGCAATTATGCCCCCGCCCCGCACGTAAAGCGGCATTCTCTCCAAAGGTGCATAAGCTAAAATGTGCGTCGGGCCCTGATAGCATTCGCCCGTCCACCAATCAAACCAAGTCCCCTCCGGCAAATACACGGCGCGATGCTCAACTCCCGGCCGGTAAACAGGTGCAGCCATCAGCGACGGGCCGAGTAATACTTGATCGTAAAGGTGATAAGTTGCCCGATCGCGCGGAAAGTGATACAGTAGCGGTCGCAAAATCGGCGTTCCCGTCGTCGCTGCTTCCCAAAACAACGTGTAAATATAAGGCAACAACTGATAGCGCAAATTGATGTATTCGCGGCAAATCTTCTCAGTGCGATCGCCAAAAACCCACGGTTCGTGCTGCGCCGTACTAATCGCCGAATGACCGCGCATCAAGGGATACAGCATTCCCACCTGCATCCACCGCGCGAACATTTCGGCGGTTGCATTCTCCGCAAAACCCCCGATGTCGCAACCGACAAACGCCACGCCGGAAAGCCCCATATTGCAAAGCATCGGCATCGACATTTCTAAATGATCCCACAGCGATTGATTGTCGCCCATCCATACCGAGGAGTAACGCTGAACGCCCGCAAAACCCGATCGCGTCAGCACAAAAGATCGCTCGCCCGATCGCACTTTTTGCAAGCCCTGTGCACAAGCTTTCGCCATCATTAAACCATACAAATTGTGCGTTTCCGCGTGGGTGGCGCCCTCGGATTCCGGGCCTTGCGGTGCATCCAGCGGAAACCAGATGTGTTGGTGGCCGTCGCCAAAAGGCCGTTCTGCGATCGAAGGTTCGTTCATGTCGTTCCAAATCCCCGCAACGCCCATATCTGTAAGGTTTTTGTGCAATTCGCCCCACCACTGGCGCACCTCTGGCCGCAGGAAGTCGGGAAACACCGCTTTTTCGGGCCAAACGTAACCGTGAAATAGCCTTCCCTCGGCGGTGCGGACGAAATAGTCGTTTTCCACACCCCGATCGAATACTTCATAATCTCCTTCCGGTTCGTACTTGACACCGGGATCGACAATCGTGACAACCTTAAAACCGGCTGCTTTCAAGTCTGCGATCAGTTTCGCGGGATCGGGGAAACGCTTCGGGCTCCAGGTAAAAATGCGGTAGCCGTCCATATAGTCGATGTCAAGGTGGATGACATCGCAGGGAATCGCCCGATCGCGAAATTGCTTCGCCAACTCCCGCACAACGTCCTCGGAGTCGTAGCTCCAGCGGCATTGGTGGTATCCCAGCGCCCATTTTGGCGGAAGCGGCATCCGGCCGGTTAACTGGGTGTAGGTAGCGAGAATTTGGGCGGGTTCCGGGCCGTAAATGATGTAGTAATCGAGTTCCGGGCCTCTGGTTTCCATCCGCAAAACTCCCGGTTGTTGGGCGCCG
Organism: Microcoleus sp. K4-B3; assembly: GCF_036704615.1. NCBI lineage: Bacteria > Bacillati > Cyanobacteriota > Cyanophyceae > Oscillatoriales > Microcoleaceae > Microcoleus > Microcoleus sp. K4-B3. Next base: position 293,306 of record NZ_JAUBSF010000001.1, on the reverse strand, counting down.
ATGTCGAATTGACTCCAAAATGTCGTGTTGAAGAAAATGCCGTAAGCGCGATCGGGATTCAGGGCGATGTAAAAGGGGATAGCCTGGTACATTTCATCGCTGAGGGAATTGTAGTCAAGCGCGTCTATTGTCCAGTTTGTCTTGACTTCGGAGAGTTTGTCGAGAAAGCCGGTGCGTTCGCCAAAACCGTAGAAGTGTTCGTCTGCTTCGATGCGTTTCCAGCCTGCGGTTGCGCCGGTGCGCCATCCCATACTAGGATCGCAGTCGCTAGCAAAGGGTTTTCCCGATTTGTCAAAGCATTCGATTGCAGAGCCAGATCGCTTTACAGAAATCAATATTTGTGCGGTTTCAATTTCTATTTTTTCGTCTGTTTCTCGCACTTCAAATGGTGTGATTTCCCACTCTTCGTCAGGGACAGTTATTGAGTGCGATCTGCTTTTGAATTCACCTGTCGGGGACATTCGCACTCTGATTAAATTCGGCGCGAGGATGCTGAGGTTTAGGGAAGTTTCGCCGCAATTAAAGTGAAAGGTGCGATCGGTTTTATTTATGGATTCTACCGAACCGATTGTTGACCAAGGCTGTTCAGTAGTTTGGAGTTTTCCGAAGTATTGTGGCATACACTCTGACTCGAAATATTATAGATTTTGCTATGAGCCGTTAAGGGTTGTCATCTGGCAAAAGGCCGAACTAAGTAAATGAACTAATTAAACGTAAAACTATCTCGCTGTTAGAGCCCCGACTTCTTAAAGAAGTCGGGGCTCTGGGTGTGGTGTTTTTTTGAGGTGGGTCTAGTTACAGGCTATTAAGTTTTAGGATTGGATAGGAACCGTTGGCGAAGAGCAAGTAAATGGCTAGTATTAAGCTTAGTAACTCTAATCCACTCTTGATTTGGAGAAGGATCTTAATTTCGTCTATGACTCTTTTCATAGCTTTTTTCCTCCTTTTGCGCCGTCATCTGTAGACCGGCTTTTTGATTTTTTCGGTAGCTTAGTCGCCACGTAAACGAGCAGTGTAGCCATATCCGCCATGCTCTTAGCGTTCGCCAACAAATCCCTCCCTTCAGGGGAGAAGCTTTTGGATCTCAGAAACAAAAAAATTGGTTTGTCCGATCCTAATCATAGATTAACGCAACCTAACACTTATTTTTGACGGGTTTTCAGGGATTGAGTAGCGTGATAACCGAACATGGCTAGCAATGGGAAATAAATCGCTCGCGCTATAGCTTCCGACAAGTCCTAGGGGGTATCAGTTAAATAAATATAGCAATCCTCCCATCAATTGTGAACTCTTCTCTTCTCTTCCTTCGCGTCTTCGCGGTTCGTTAGGTTCGACACAAAACGAAGTGGATCTTTCGCTTCACAATCACGAACTCTCCACTTTTATCACTATTCTAGTGGCTGCAAAAACCCTATTGCCTTCACTCGATCTTACTTGTACAAAACAGCCTCTTTCAAAGTCGCGATCTTACCTAGCGCTTCATCGAGATCCTCTTGGGACGCGCCGTGGGCAACTATTGCATCTGTCAAATGCTTCACAATCGCATCAAAGTGTTCTGGCTGTAAATTCAAACCTGCGTGTGCCTTCTCCATTGAACGACCTGAGTATTGCTTGGGGCCGCCGAGGGCATAAGAGATAAAAGCAGTTTGATGGCGGCGCTGCTTTTCCATATCTGTATGATCGAAGAAGTGGCTCACTATCTCGTCAGCCAAAACATCGCGGTAAAAATCATCAACCATCTCTTTAATGGCTGGCTCTCCACCCATTTTTTCGTACAATGTTGTTGCCATATCGTTTCAGCGAGTTGTTTTTTTTCACTTACTCTTTAATTTTAGCTGGCAGCTTTGCTTTTTTCACCCTGTGAAATATTAATTTAATCTGAAATAATTACTTAGTAACTGTTGCGGCTGGTGGTATTTTTGAGATCGCCCTCTATTTGTAAACTTTATTAACGTTCTATTGCCAGTTAGATATAGTCGATCGCCCTCCCAGCATTTTGACCTAATGTAGGGAGTGCTTGTTTTAGCAAGATGTTTCGGACACAGCAGCAACACGCATCTGTTTTCCAGCTAGCAAACTCAAGAAATCGGTGAGCAAACAGTGGCCAGATGCGATCGCAATTTACGCGATCGCCCCTGCAATTCCACAAGTTAAAATAAATGGGCGATCGGCTGCTGAGCGGCATCATGTATAATTGAATTGCAAATATAATCGAATCACAACGACGATCGCCTGTATAGTAATATTTGGCAGTTGCGAGTCGGTTGCGACACTTCCGGGCGATCGCAATCTGTTCGCTCCGCAGCAAGTTGCCTTTGGAAAGAAAAATAATGCCAGCGTGAACTTCGCAGGCGCGTGCGAACCTCTCGAAATCGCCGACATTCGCTGTCACCAGTATGCGATCGTCCGCACCGAGCAAACCGCGATCGCAAACTGCAACTGCATCAATCAAAAGCTCTTCGCACAGATTGCGCGCTACAGCAGGCGAAAGAGCCTGGTCAATCAAAATCTGCAGTTGCTGAATACAGGTATGAATGGAAGATTTCCCAATTGCTATAAGCCAAGTATGGTGAGTTTTGTAACATCAAGCGAAAAGTTGATTCATACCGTGAATCAGCAACGCCAAAACTTTTAACGATCCTGTTGAGGGCAGATCGAAATTTGGACGATCGGCACAAATTACTGCAAGCTGGAGTTGTCGTTCTCGATCCCTGATTTACAACTCATGAAAAAGCCTTCATCCAGCAAAGTCCGGGCATTCCCGTTGCAGCTTGTCCTGATTGTTCCCTTCGTGCTGCAAGTTTTTGGCGCTGTGGGGCTGGTGGGATACCTATCGTTCAAAAATGGTGAGAAAGCGGTTCAGGATCTAGGTGAGCGGTTAATGCAGCGCACCGGCAGTGAGCTAGATCACCATTTGGATGCCTATCTGTCGATTCCCCAGCAAGTCATCCAGATCAATGCCGATGTAATTCGCATGGGATTGCTCGATTTGCGCGATCGCAAAACCCTCGGCAAATACTTCTGGCATCAAATGCAAGCCTACGACCTGAGCTACATTAGCGTAAACCTTCCCACAGGCGAAGCCGCAGGAGCCGCCCGCTACGATGGTAAGACTGTCAGCATCGATGATATACCAACCAAAACCCCAAGCCTGCCCAACAATCAGACGACTTACTCAACCGACAACGATGGCAACCGGACTCGCATTTTAAACACAAGTCCGTGGGATACCCTCAACGAGCCTGTGTATACTAAACCTGTGAAAGCAGGAAAACCGATATGGAGTGGGATTTATACCTTTTACAATCCCAGTTATCCGCCCTACATTGCGGCATCAGCAGGTCGTCCAGTTTATGATGACAACAAAAAACTCATTGCCGTGGTGGAGGCAGATATCCATCTATCAAAACTGAGCGAATTTTTGCGAAACTTAGATGTCAGCCGCTCCGGGCAAGTATTTATCATGGAGCGCAATGGGATGTTGGTTGCCAATTCCTCCCAGGAGCAGCCTTTTATCGTAGCCAATAACGAAATTAAGCGCCTCCAGGCTACCGACAGTTCTAACCCGGTTTTACGGAGTATTGCCCAGCAGCTTCAGCAACAGATTCCCGACTTTCAGACTATTACCAATACTCAAGAAGTGAACGTCGATTTTCAAGGAGAAAAATATCACACGCATATTGCGCCCTGGCGCGACAAATATGGGTTGGACTGGTTGGTAGTAACTAGCATCCCGGAAAGCAGTTTCATGGCACAGATTCATGCCAACACCACAACCACGATTATCCTGTGTTTGGGGGCGCTGGCAGTGGCAACGGCGATCGGCATTTTCACCTCCCGCTGGATTGCCCGTCCCATCCGGCGCTTGAATCAGGCAACTCAAGCAATGGCATCCGGTGATTTAGAACAAACCGTCGAACCAGGCAACATCGCAGAACTCAACATTCTCGGCCGCTCTTTTAACCACATGGGAGGGCAATTGCGCGAATCTTTCATCGCTTTAGAAAACAGCAATGCAGAACTAGAAGCGCGAGTAGAAGAACGTACCCTTGAACTCAAAACCGCATTAAAGGAATTGCAGCGCACTCAGGCACAGGTGATTCAAAGTGAAAAAATGTCTAGTTTGGGACAACTGGTGGCTGGAGTTGCCCACGAAATTAACAACCCAGTCGGCTTTATTCACGGAAACCTCGCTCACGTCCAAGAATACACCCGGAATTTGTTAGATTTTTTGCAACTCTACCAACAACACTATCCACATCCGGTGGATGAAATTCAAGCCGAAGCCGAAGAGATTGATTTGGAATTTATTCAAGATGATTTGCCAAAAATGCTGTCATCCATGCAAATCGGCACCGATCGCATTCGGAACATTGTGCTTTCCCTCCGCAATTTTTCCCGCACCGACGAAGTTGATATTAAAGCAGTAAACATCCATGAAGGCATTGACAGCACTCTGATGATTTTGCAACACCGCCTCAAAGCTCGCTCAGAAAGACCGGAAATTCAGGTGATTAAAAACTACGCTTCTCTACCGCTGGTGGAGTGCTATGCAGGCCCGCTCAATCAAGTGTTTATGAATATTCTCTCCAATGCTATTGATGCCTTGGAAGAGAATAATGCGCGGCGGAAGTACCAGGAAATTAAAGAAAATCCCAGTCAAATTACCATCCGAACCTCTGCAATCGATGCCGAGTGGGTGGAGATTGCGATCGTCGATAACGGTTCGGGTATATCGAAAGAGATTAAGCAGCGCATTTTCGATCCTTTCTTCACAACTAAACCGATTGGCAAAGGAACGGGAATGGGGATGTCGATCAGCTATCAAATTGTTACTGAAAAACATGGGGGCAAGCTGGATTGTTTCTCTATTATGGGTGAGGGAACAGAGTTTTTGATCGAGATTCCTGTTAGACGGAAACTTGGTCACGCTAGCTAATACTAAAAATAGTTTTTAATTTGGATTTGTTGGTCTGAGTTTTGCCATCGGTCGATCGCACTAACGGGACTTAAACAAAAAATACGATATAAACGAGTTATAATGTTTACAGGTCAAGCACATAACGTTCAAAAACGAGCCATGAAAGAGACCACCCCTGCTGCCATGCCCCCCTGCTTTGATCGATGGTGTCAAAGATTTGACGATATCTTTGGTCATATTGCCCAAAAACGGGAGTTTAGGAACTATTTAGGCGGATTATTGGGAGAAAGCGAACGAAAAAACATCCAGCAGATGGCGGCAAACGCCGTGGGAGTAACATACCACAAATTACACCATTTTTTAACGGCAGCACCTTGGTCAGCAATGGAACTGAATCAACGCCGTCTGGAAGTAATGAATCAGTGTCACCAAACCAAGATTAGTCGAGGATTTAGCCTAATCATCGATGATTCAGGGCATAGAAAAAGTGGTAACTTCAAAGTAGCATCGCTCAAAGTTTAACAAATATCCTGTTAAGACATTAATTTTATGCTGAAGTCTCTCAGATTCTGGAATCCCAAAAATCAGCCGGATTTCCACAACTATCTCAGCAGTACAGCAAAACAATTTCTCACTCTTTTTCTACCCTTGACGGCAGTAGTCGGCACAGGATTTATCACCTTTTATCAAATTCAGACTAATCTGGTTCAGAGCGAAATTGCCAGCTCAGAACGTCGTGAAGTAGAGGTGAAAACAGCGTTATTTGCCAACCGTTTTAGCTCAATTCGGGCTGACTTGATGATATTGGCGCAACAGCATGAACTGCTGGTCATTCTCGATCCGGCAAGTAACCAAGACATTCTGAGGGAGTTTCGCTCGGCCCTGGCAGAAGAGTACCTGGTTGCGTCTCAACAGAAACAGCAATACGATCAGATTCGGTTTTTGGAGCTGACTGGACAGGAAGTAGTGAGGGTCAATTTTAATAGAGGACAACCTAGTATCGTACCCGATAAAAAATTGCAAAATCAGTCTAAGCGCTACTGGTTCAAAGATACTTTTGGGTTGCAAGCAGGTGAGGTGTTCATCTCACCTCTGGACTTAAATATCGACTTCGGCAAGATAGAGCAACCCCTGAAACCCATGATTCGCTTTGGAACCCCTGTATTTGATGCTCAAGGGCGTAAGCGAGGAATAGTTGTACTCAATTATCTGGCTGAAGCGTTTCTCCAAGACTTATCCCAAAAGAACTCGCTATCTTCTGGAACCGTACTGCTGCTAAATTCTGAAGGATATTGGCTGAAAGGTAAAAAGCCGGAAGAGGAGTGGGGCTTTATGTATGACGATCGCCGCGATCGCACGCTTGCTAAGTCTTTTCCTGCAACATGGCAGCAGATCCGCGATCGACAAGCTGGGCAATTTCGTACCAATGAGGGGCTATACACCTTCGCGACTATTTATCCATTGCTAGACATTTTAGGAGCGCACTCAAGTATGGGTTCGGCTCATGCTTTCGGTTCTAGTCCTGCTCAAGTAAATGCCAAATCCTACTCCTGGAAACTGGTTTCTCACGTTCCAACAGAGGTTCTAACTGAGCGATCGCAAGTAATCCGCAATCAACTGCTACTCTTTTTTGTTGGACTCACAGGATTAATTGCGATCGGTTCCTGGCTTCTCGTACAAACCAGACTCAAACGTCAGCAAAGCGAACAAGCAACAAAGGGGCTAGAGCAAACCCTACAGGATGTGCATCGTAATCAAGCTCAATTAGTACAGACTGAAAAAATGGCAAGCCTCGGTCAACTGGTAGCCGGAGTTGCCCACGAAATTAACAACCCTGTAAACTTCATTTACGGCAATCTTACTCACACCGATGAATATACTCAGAACCTACTAAGCTTGATTGGACTTTATCAAAAACATTATCCCAATCCAGTTTCTGAAATTGAAGCCGAAGCCGATGCTGTTGACTTGGCATTTTTGCAAGAAGACTTACCAAAATTACTGGCATCCATGAAAATGGGAGCCGACCGCATTCGCCAAATTGTGCTGTCGCTTCGCAACTTTTCCCGCATGGATGAAGTTGATATTAAAGCAGTAAACCTCCATGAAGGGATCGACAGCACTCTGATGATTTTGCAGCACCGCCTCAAAGCTCGCTCAGAAAGACCGGAAATTCAGGTGATTAAAAACTACGCTTCTCTACCGCTGGTGGAGTGCTATGCAGGCCCGCTCAATCAAGTGTTTATGAATATTCTCTCCAATGCTATTGATGCCTTGGAAGAGAATAATGCGCGGCGGAAGTACCAGGAAATTAAAGAAAATCCCAGTCAAATTACCATCCGAACCTCTGCAATCGATGCCGAGTGGGTGGAGATTGCGATCGTCGATAACGGTTCGGGTATATCGAAAGAGATTAAGCAGCGCATTTTCGATCCTTTCTTCACAACTAAACCGATTGGCAAAGGAACGGGAATGGGGATGTCGATTAGCTATCAAATTGTTACTGAAAAACATGGGGGAAAGCTGGATTGTTTCTCTATTCTGGGTGAGGGAACAGAGTTTGTGATCAAGATTCCTGTTCGACAGAAATTTGGTCACGCTAGCTAATACTAAAAATAGTTTTTAATTGGGATTTGTGAGTTTTGAGGTTGAAATTAAAAAGTTAACAAGTTTTTAGTTCATTAATAAATCAAAAACCTCTGGGTGCCGACGGATCACATCCCCTCTTAGGGTGCGCCGAGGTGCACCTCCCCCTTACTTATAGCGGGTTAAAGGATTTGTTGGTCTGAGTTTTGCCATCGGTCGAGCGCACTAACGGTCGATCGCCTGTATAGTAATATTTGGCAGTTGCTAGTCGGTTGCGACACTTCCGGGCGATCGCCCGCAGTTAAGAAAAACCTTGGACTTAAGTACGCGGACTTAAATCAAGATTATGATGTCATCCGCGAGGAACGAAGCAATCCCAAATCTGAGCGATTGCTGCATTTCAATCTGCTGTTTCCTTAAACTTTGATGATTTTTGAGTGCCTTGAAATACTATAGCCAACGTCCTAACGCTTTCTCGATCGACTACCTCAACGACTTGCGAGGAGCAATTCTAGCCTCCCCTTATCTAGCAATCAACAACCTCAACCGCGATTTCATTGGCACAAAAGGGTTTTCCGTGGTGTTTCAACGTGCGGAAATCGCCGAAGTAGAACGGCGGTTCCCTTTGTTCAAACCCTATCTAGACCAAGCATTACAGCCTGAATGCAATGCTTTTTACCTCAACCCTTTGTTGCTGGGTGAAGGTTCCCGTGTCGATCCGCATATCGATCGATCCTTGCGATCGTACTGCAAAACGGTTGAACCTCCCGCAGCCGTCAGCGTTTTGTACGTACAAGTGCCGCCGAACTTGCAAGGGGGAGAGTTGATACTGCGGCGCAACAAACAGCAAGTCGGGCAGATTAAGCCGCAAGCCAACTCGCTGATCTATTTTCAAGGAGATTTGACTCACTCTGTCAACGCTGTTAAAAGTACCGGAACTCGTTTGAGTTTGGTTTGCGAACAGTACAGTTTGAGCGAAACAGAACTGCAAGATATTCCAGGATTCACAGTGGAATCTAGGGCCGTAAAAGCCAAAAGCAAGTAATGTTTATTATTTTAAACAAATAGCAGTTTTGACCATCAAAATGTCTCCCAAAGAAGGAATTACTGTCAGACTACCTACAAAACAAACTTAAATACCCAGCTCTATCTTGGGCGCTTGTTTATACCAGTAAAAAAAGAAGGCAACTGTAGGGCCGTGAACCAAACCCTTAGTTCATTAGTCGTTGCCAATTCTTTAATCTCAGGCCTTACGTAACAGTCACAAGACTTTTAGGTATGTTGTTGCGCTCGACTCGCTCTTAGGATATCAAATAGCGCTGAAGCGCAACAATATACCTTTGTTTAACGATGCCCATTGTGTAAGTCCTGTTTTTTAAGGATTGCAGATTTCTGCGATCGCTTTTTCTTCGGCATGATTAGCAATATAATTGCTCAGCCATTGGCAACTCAGTTTCATTAAACTATCTACATCAAGTTCCAAATTCCAGATTCTTAAAGTAGAATCATCGCTGGCAGAAACAAGAGTTTTGCCGTCGGGACTGATGTTAACATCATTAACTCGATCGCTATGTCCCTCAAAAGTTTGTAGGGGCCGCGCCTCCGATCCTGTTTGGCCGTCTGCTACATTCCACAGTTTAATTGTGCGATCGAAACTTGCAGATGCGATCGTTTTGCCGTCGGGACTGAAACTAATGCTTTTTACCCAAGTTCCGTGTCCTTGAATAGTTTTGAGTTCGGTGCCTGTTTCTGCATTCCACAATTTAATGGTGCTGTCATCGCAAGCAGATGCTAAAATTTTGCCGTCGGGACTGAAACGGAGGCTGGTAATTCGGCTGTTATGCGCTCTCAGAATCCTTCTTGGGGTAGATTCTAAATTGTTTAAAGCCCAGAAATAGATTGTGCGATCGTTCCCTGCGGATGCTAAAGTTTTGCCATCGGGACTGAATGTGACACTTCTAACTCTTTCGAGATGTCTTGTGAAGGTTTTGATTGGGGCACCGCTTTCTAGATGCCACAATTTAACAGTTTTATCGACTCCTGCTGATGCTAAAATTTTACCGTCGGGACTGAAAACAACGCTATCAATTCCCCTTTGATGTCCTGAAAGAGTTTTGATTTCGCTGCCAGTTTCTAGGTTCCACAATTTAATAGTTCGATCGCTTCCTGCGGATGCTAAAATTTTGCCGTCAGGGGCGAAACTGACGCTGGTGACAGCACCTCGATGTCCTAGAAAAGTTTTGATTTCGCTGCCGTTTTGTGCATTCCACAATTTAACAGTGCGATCGCTGCTACCGGAGGCAACTGTTTTGCCGTCGGGCGAGAAAGTCGCACTCAAAACCTGACGGCGGTGGCTTTCTAGAACTTTCGGTTCGATGCCGGTGAGGTTCCAGAGTCGTACCGTGCGATCGGTACCTGCCGTTGCCAAAGTGCGGCCGTCGGGACTGAAACTAAGGCTCGAAACCCTGCCGCTGTGTCCTTTGAGCGTTTGCGGCTCGATGCCTCCTAACTGCGATAAATTCCACAATTTGACGGTGCCGTCTTCGCTAGCGGTAGCCAGAGTTGGGCTGCGGCTGCCTCTGGGACTGAATTTGACGTTCCAGACTTGCTGGCTGTCGGCTTGCAGGGTTTTGAGGAGAGTCAGGTTTTGGACATCCCACAGCTTGACTAAACCGTCTTCACCAGCGGATGCTAGGGTTTTGCCGTCGTCGGAGAAACTGACACTTCTGACAGCGTTGGTATGGCCTTTCAGCGTGGCAATTTCCGTTCCGTCTGCTGGATTCCAGAGTTTGACAGTGCGATCGCTACCCGAAGATGCGATCGCCCTCCCGTCGGGCGAAAAAGTGACGCTTTTTGCCCAGCCCCTATGTCCGGTAAAGGTTTTGAGCAAAGTGCCGTCTGCTGGATTCCAGAGTTTGACAGTGCCGTCGGAACCCGAAGATGCGATCGCCAACCTGTCGGGAGCAAAACTGACTCCTCTCACCCAGCCCTTATGCCCTGTAAAGGTTCTAATTTCTGTGCCGTTTTCGATGTTCCAGAGTTTGATAGTAGCATCGTCACTAGCAGATGCGATCGTCTTGCCGTCAGGTGAGAAACTGACAGTCCAAACGTTGTCGCGGTGTCCGGTGAGGGTTCTGAGTAAGATACCGTCTGGGTTCCAGAGTTTGACGGTATCGTCTTCGCTAGCGGATGCGAGGATTTTGCCATCGGGCGAGAAAACGACGTTTCTGACGCCAGCTTGGTGGCCGAGGAGCCGATCGCGCTCTCGGATGCTGTAAATTGCTTGTTGGAGGGCGATCGATACTTGCATCTTAGTTTCGGATTTTGCCGGACTGAATGCCTCTAATTTTTTAAGTTTATGTGCTGCAAGGAGTGCTTCGATCAGTGCTGGAAAAGGGTTTGAGGCTAAAGTTGTCTTTGACGACAAACTTTCGAGGACTATTTTGGTTTCTGCGAGTTCTCGATCGGCTTTAATTACTTGCAATTGTACGGCGATAGCTGCTGCTAAAGATATCCCTAAAATTGTCGAACCGATCGCAATTATTTTTCTAGCTTGTTTTTTAGCTAACGTTAACTCTGTTTTAGCTTGATGCTGAGCCAGACTTAAAGTTTGATTAGCTTGTGCTAATATTTGAGTTTCCTCAGTTTGCAGTGCAAAAGCCAATTCAACTTCTCGCTTTTCCAAATCCTGAGCCGCCGCTAAAAAGCGGTAATCCAGATGGCTTAAACTTTGATATTTGGCCCATTCCAAAGCTTGTTGCAGTGCCTGACCCCGCAGCAGTCGCGAATTATCCTCAAAATTGGCAGCATTCCAAGCATTAAAGCTTTCCGAATAAGGCCGCAGCTTTCCTAACTGTTTTTCCACCCATTCAAGATTGAAAACTTCGGCATAAATTCGGTTATAAACTTTTAATTTTCCCTGCTGTTGCACGACTAAACCTGACAGTCGCAATTCCGTTTGTTCGGGACTGCCATCAGCAATCACCCCCCCAGCCCCCCCTTGCTAAGGGGGGGAGCAAGAGTGGCTATTTCTTGCTCTCCCAGGGGTGAAATAGCAGCATTTAGCCCCCCCTTAGCAAGGGGGGGTTGGGGGGGTTCGCGGATTGCAAAACCTGCTGGTAAAGCCCCAATAACTGCCCTGCTTTTTGCTGATTTCTCAAAAGTCGATCGCGAATAGTTTTTAAATGTTCAGGCTCATCCTGAGACTCCCAATTCTCCACAATCTGCAACTTCACCAACCCCTCAACTCCCTCCTCTTCTGTGGAACAGGCATCCTGCCTGTCTGTGGGGGTGGAACAGTCAGGATGCCTGTCTGTGGGGGTGGAACAGTCAGGATGCCTGTCTTTCTCAACGCCCTCTGTGCCTCTGCGGTTAACTTTCTTCAACTCCTTTTCCAGCACCAACTTGCACAGCTTTTGCGTCAAAAAAGGTTGTCCCCCCGTCCAATCCAAAATATCTGCGATCGCACTTTCAGGATTGCCAACTTGCCCCTGCCAACCATCAATTAAAGGCTGCACTTCATCAATCTGAAAACCGCGTAAATTTATCGCCTTACCAATATTAAAAGGAGTTTGAGTTTTATCAGCAATCAAATCCGAAGGCGTCGCCACCCCCAACAGCGCAAAAGTTAGCCTGCGGTACAGAGGATTGTCAACTCTTTGATTGTAAAACCAGCGAATCAGAGCAAAAAACTCATCGGTAGAGAAGTTCATGCTCAACACTCGATCGATCTCGTCAATAAAAATAACAATACTGGCTTCTATTTCAACTAAAACAACTTCTTCAATAAATAAACTAAACCGCTGGACTGGCGATAACAAATCCCGGCGTTCGCGCCACCAATTCCGCCAATTAATTTTATTACCTAGCTGACAGCTACTGACCAAAGAATTGACAATGCCTGCATACCACTTTTCGGGAGTTACATCTTCCTTACCAATCCCAGTTAAATCGATAAAAGCGCAAACAGTACCTTCAGCTTGCAATCTTTGCATTGCCCGCACCCGCAAACTAGATTTGCCCATTTGCCGCGAATTCAAAACGTAACAAAACTCACCCGCTTTCAAACTTTCGTAAAAGTCCCAGTCTGCTTGGCGCGTCACGTAACTCGACGCATCTGCGGGGAGACTCCCGCCAATCTGATATTCATCACTAACTGGAGATTCTTTTATCATTGCCTGCACCAAAATCTAGATTTGATTGTACGATCGCAAACCTGACTATGTAGAGATTTACCAAAAAACCTGATTTTTGCTGATTTTGATGATGCTTTGTCAGGCTGCACCTGATTTTTTCCGATAAATTCCGAGTGCGAAGCTCTTTATCAGTTCCTATAATACCTGATTTTATCACCATTGCAGTTCAAGAGTTTAACGAAGAAACTGATAACAGAAAGCGAAAGGTGCAGCAAACAAATACAAACACTTAGCGCTTTGACAAACTCATAATACACTCATAAATAGGATTACTACCATGACAGAACTTAGAACGATCGCCGACGCTAACATTTCTACCCTGAGATTCGGTTCAATTGAAGAATTGACCGACGTTCCCCGGAAGGAAGACCCTGATTCAGATAATCCGAATCCTAAGCCTAATAAATTCGGTTTGATTGAAGACTTTACCGATGTTCCTCGGACGGAAGACCCCGATGCAGGTAAACCGCCGAATCCCAATCACAATAAATTCGGTGCTTTTGAAGACTTGACCGATCGTCCTCGGGAAGAAGATGATTCTACTAACCGTTTGTTCGGCAGCATCGATAAAATCAGTGGCTTACCCAATGAAAACATACAGGGAACGCCAGGAAATGACTACTTAGTAGGAAAGCATTACACGGACGATGCCATCTTTGGCAGTGGCGGTGCAGATACACTCAAAGGTTTGGACGGTGACGACTTCCTATTTGGCGGTACTGGCAATGATAAAGTCTATGGCGGTGGCGATTCCGATTGGCTAGAAGGCAATAGCGGGAATGACATTCTCATCGGTCACAGCAATAATGACGGAGGATACGATTATTATGAAGTCGATACCTTAATTGGCGGTTCGGGAGCCGATACATTCTCGCTAGTTATCGACGGCCCAGAGTTTGAAGTTCCTTACTTAGATGGCTTAGGCGATCACGCTTATGCAATTATTCGGGACTTTAAGAAAGCAGATGGAGATGCAATTTTGATGGTCGGTCAAAAGCAAGACTACGAATTTGTATCGGGCTACTACGATTACGGCAATGACTCTCTGAAAGACACAAAAATATTTTATTAAGGTGACATGATTGCCGTATTTTCTGACACAATGGCTGCGGATTTAACCCTCTCTTTTGTGTAATTTTATCCGTAGGCTGGGCATGACCCGCTATTTAACTGGTTCCCAGACTCAGCCTGGGAACCGATGTCCAGAGGCTCTGCCTCGATTCTGCCTCGAAGACTTTCCATGAAAATTGAAGGCAGAGCCTCCGGATCTGCCTTACCGGGCAGAGCCTGGCAACGAGTAGATATGTCTGACCCACTCTTTTTCAACCTAAAACACGGCAGAAATACTCGCGGTACAAATTGCAACGCGGCATGACATAATTGTTTGGCCGCCGCACAATTCCCATGCTGTGCAATTTGTAAATTTGCATTGAATCTAATTCAACTGGTTCGGCAGAATTGACAACTTTTTTCAAAGCTAAAGCTAATTCAGGATTGTGTTGCAGTATTTCCAACTGCTTTCGCAAATGACTGCTGTAAATTCCCGATTCTGATGCCGCATTTTTTAATAACTGAGTTAATGATATTTTGCCACAACTAATCTCATACATTGCCAATCTTACTAAATAAGGATGTCCGCCGATCGCCCCGATCAACTCTCCCAATTGCCCCTTATCCCAATCCAAGCCGTGCAGCCGAGCTAAATCGTGAAGTTGCTGGTTCTCAAACTCCAGCAACTCAACGGGAACTCCCGCATTAAACGGAGATTGATTCATATCCAAAGGAATATAAACTTCCGTAGAATGCGCCATTACCAACCGCAGTTTTTTCCAGATATCCGAAATCTTGGCTTTTTCGTGCCAGCTTCGCAGCATCCCCAGAAAATCTTCAACTACTTCGGTGTAGGGAAATATGGGATCGACTTCATCCAACCCCAAAACCAGAGGCGTTTCTGTTGCCGCCAGCAAATACTCTTCAAAGTAAACCGTACAGTTATCGTTGCTGCCCAAAATATCCGTATCCCAATACTCGTTTAACTTGTTTTCTAACTTTAACTGTCGGCTTACCATCAAACACAACCAGCGCAGAAATTTATCCAGATTTGTTAATATTCCTCGGTCGGCGGCGCTCAAATCGAGATAAACTGCGTGATACTTTTCCCGAACAGCGCCAGCTAAAATTATGTTCATCAGTGAAGTTTTGCCCATCATCTCCGGTGCTTTAATCCGAATCAGCGAACCGGGTTTCACAACTGTCTCGCAGCACAAAGATTCAATGTTGCAACGCTCCACATAAAAAGGAGAATCTAATGATACCGAGCCTTCGGGAAACTGCAAATTTGCCGCAGTCAGTGGTTGTAAGAGCAGCTTTGTGTTAATATATTGAGTGGACTCTTGCGATGCAAATCTCCTCAGAGCTTCTTTAAAATTTTTCTTCGTAATTTTTTCTGCTAAGGCTTCTGAAAGCTTGTGCCACAATTTATTGCCGACATCTTTGTTGAGGTATTCAGCACTGTAGCCGTAAGTTTTGGCGATTTCATCGTAACTTTTGCCTTCCCAGGAACCTTGAAGGACTTTCATTTCGATGTCGCTGAGATGTTTGCCGGTATTTTGAGCAAAAATGCGATCGGCAGATGTTCAAACCCTATCTAGACCAAGCATTACAGCCTGAATGCAATGCTTTTTACCTCAACCCTTTGTTGCTGGGTGAAGGTTCCCGCGTCGATCCGCATATCGATCGATCTTTGCGATCGTACTGCAAAACTGTTGAACCTCCCGCAGCCGTCAGCGTTTTGTACGTGCAAGTACCGCCGAACTTGCAAGGGGGAGAGTTGATACTGCGGCGCAACAAACAGCAAGTCGGGCAAATTAAGCCGCAAGACAACTCGCCGATCTATTTTCAAGGAGATTTGACTCACTCTGTCAACGCTGTTAAAAGTACCGGAACTCGTTTGAGTTTGGTTTGCGAACAGTACAGTTTGAGCGAAACAGAACTGCAAGATATTCCAGGATTCACAGTGGAATCTAGGGCCGTGAAAGCAAAAATTAAGTAAGGTTTATTCGATCCTGGGAGGGTGATAAATTCAGGACACGCTTAACCAGCCGCTTGCATCAAAGGTTCCATCACCGCCAACTTATGTGCTAGGAGATTATCCATAACAACTACTGCGATCCGAGTGGGTTAAGACCGAGCATTATGGGCGATATGCTTAAGTAAAATCAAGTATAATGTTAGAGTTACTGAATTGTTATATGGTTAGAGTAACTTATAACATTCCTAATGGAGCAGAGGAACTTAAGTGGCAAAAATAGAAGGATTTAGGGTAATAAATTACCGCTCGCTGCGTGATATTACTATGGGCAAGCTGTGGAATACGCAAAATGTCCAGGCACTAACGCCAATGACAGCCGTTATCGGTAAAAATGGTGTTGGTAAAAGCACGCTTTTCGACACTTTTGGCTTTCTTGCAGACTGCTTAAAAGGGGGAGTCGAAGAAGCCTGTGATTCCCGTGGGCGGGGAGGTTTCGAGAGAATTCGATCGCAAGGACAAAAGGGAAGTGTTGAGTTTCAGATTTACTATAAAGAGGATGGTAACGCTCGACCAATAACCTATGATTTGGCAATAGACCTTGACTCTTCTGACAGACCGTATGTAAAAAAAGAAAGACTTAGACAACGGAGAAAAAACCAAAAAAAAGGACAACCTTATTCTTTTTTAATTCTAAATGAAGGTAAGGGTTTAGCATGGAAAGGTGAAGAAGAAGGCCAGCTACTTGATGAAGAACGAGGAGAATTTGATGTAACTAATTTAATAGAAAAGATCCAGATAGGTGAGACATCAGAAGAAAGTAAAGAAAAGGAAATAGTTGAACTTGACGACAAGCGAAAACTGGGAATTGCTACTTTGGGATCGCTCAAACAACACCCAAGAATTTCCGCATTTCGTAGATTTATCGAAGGATGGTATCTCAGCTATTTCACACCAGACGCTGCCCGTAGCTTACCTCTGGCTGGGCCACAAAAACATTTGAATATTCATGGAGATAATCTAGGAAATGTGGTTCAATTTATGGAGAGAGAGCATCCTAAGAAATTCCAATCAATTCTGCAAAAAATATCTAGTAAGATTCCAGGGGTGGAAAAGATTAGCACCGCAAAAAGTCCAGACGGTAGACTTCTGCTGCAGTTCAACGATCGAGGTTTTCAAGAACCGTTTTATGCTCAACAAATGTCAGACGGAACACTGAAGGTATTTGCCTATCTCCTTCTTTTAGAAGACCCCTCACCACCGCCATTTTTGTGCATTGAAGAACCAGAGAACGGACTTTACCATAAGCTTTTAGAAACTCTAGCCCGAGAATTTCGAGAACACGCTAAAGCTCGAAGAAGTAGATCGCAAGTATTTGTTACAACACATCAACCCTATTTTGTAGATGCTCTTGAACCTGAAGAGGTTTGGGTACTTGAAAAGGGCGAGGATGGTTTTTCTACAATCAGACGAGCTAGCGAAGATTCTCTCATTAATAACCTTGTTTCTGAAGGATTGCCCCTTGGCGGACTTTGGTACAGCGATTATCTAGATAAAAGGTCAATAAATGCACTTTGAGATACTTGTCGAGGATATTTCTGGAAAAACTGCTCTTGAAATTCTTATACCAAAGATTATTAGCACCAAACAACACACATTTAAGATCCATTCTTACAAAGGAATTGGGCATAAGGTTCCTCAAGATCTAACATCTACTTCTGATGCAAAAAAACGAATTTTGCTCGAACGAATTCCGCCAATTGTTCAAGGATGGGGTAAAACATTATCTGACAATCCTGATTACTCTTTTGTCCTTATTGTAATTTGCGATCTAGATAACCGATGCCTCAGTACGTTTCGCAGAGAACTACTTGACCTTGTGGATAAGTGCACTCCTAAGCCAAAAACGCAATTTTGCATAGCAATTGAAGAAGGAGAAGCATGGTATCTAGGCGATTTAGCAGCAGTTAAGGCAGCTTATCCGAGAGCAAAAGAAGCAGTCCTAAAGTCGTACATTAATGATGGTATCTGTGGGACGTGGGAGAAGTTAGCTGATGCGGTGTTTTCCGGTGGCAAACAAAAATTATCTAAACAAGGTTGGCAAGCAATTGGTTTAGAGAAGACAAACTGGGCTAACAATATTCCTCCCCACATGGACGTAGATAATAATTTGTCACCAAGCTTCTGTTATTTTCGAGATAAACTTCGAGGCTTAACGAGTCACTAAAGAAACCGGGTTGTTTTATTGGGAATCGCCTAGTGCAACGAAGTAGACTCGTAAAAAAAAACCGGTTTCTCGACACCCGTGCCTAAGTCCTGCCTAACTACCAAAATCGGAATAATAGCCAAACTTTTAATGAGTAACAACTCATACAGCTAGTTTAGCGGGACAACCTCAGCTTAAGATTCCCACAAACAGCGAACAACCCCAAAGATGAAAATAGAACGATGCAAAGCATTTTCGATCGCCGCAGGATGCCGGAGTCAATGAAGCTGCTGGTTTGGTAAAATGCTAGAGGCGATCGACTTACCAATAAAAACCGCCAGATTAATTTAAGCTGATTAAAAATTAGGCTGCAAAAATCCGATGATCCGCAAGAATAACCGCAAAAAGTTACCCTTATTAGCAGCTTTCTTAGTCTCGCCATTTATTTCTTGGTTCCTGAGTGCGATCGCACTATTTCTCAGTCTCTGGGTCATCGTACCAGCACCCGCGCTGTTCCTGTACCCTTTGGCGGTGGGAGCACCAGAAATCAGTCCTTGGTTGGTCGGTATCAATACGATCGCCCTTCTGCTGAACCTGCTCAGACGGCATCAAGGCAAAGTCTACATTATTTTGTCAATTTGTAACCTGTTCGCCCTAATCCTGGGCCTGCTTCCCCTGATTCAGTTCCCTGCAGCCAATGCAGCGATAGCTACCCAAATGCAAGCTGTTCTGGGGGAAAACTATTTAGCAGCCGTTCCTCAAGCCGATCGCGCGCAGCTACGCCCTCAACCGTTTATCCTCGCAGATGCGTTCCGAGGAATTCCCATCAGAGACGTTAGGATCGATCGGGCTATTGTATTTGCCAACCCTGACGGAGTTTCGCTGCAACTAAACCTTTACCGGCCGGTGCAAATTGGCAAATATCCGGCGATTATCACACTCTACGGGGGAGCTTGGCAGAGAGGCAATGCCGGTTCCAATGAAGAATTCAGCCGCTACATGGCCGCCCAAGGCTATTGTGTGGTTGCAATTGCTTACCGCCACGCTCCCAAGTATCGATTTCCTGCTCAGATTGAGGACGTACAAGCCGCTCTTTCCTATATCAAAACTCATGCTGCTGATTGGGAACTCGATCTCGATCGGATTGCTCTGATGGGAAGGTCTGCAGGTGCCCATTTAGCAATGCTAACTGCTTATAATTCTAGTGTGCTTCCAGTTCGAGCAGTGGTGAACTATTACGGGCCAAATGACCTGATCCGGGGATACAATGACCCACCTTTTCCTGATGCCATAAATGTTCGAGCCGTCTTGCGTGCCTTTCTGGGAGGAACGCCAGATGAACTCAACGAGCTTTACCGTCTGGCTTCTCCCATAAATTATATTAAACCGAATCTTCCCCCTTCTCTACTGGTTTATGCAGGTCGCGACCATATAGTTCAGGCTAAGTTTGGTCGATCGCTCTACGAACGATTGCGAGCCACGGGCGATCGGGCTATTTTGCTCGAAATTCCTTGGGCTGAACACGCCTTTGATGCAGTTTTTAATGGCCCGAGCAATCAATTAGCTTTGTACTACACAGAACGCTTTTTGGCTCATACTCTGAAGTCTTCGGATTACCAACCAGTTAAATAAAAGTTTAAAATTTACTCATTTATTCTCACTAAACGGCGTCTAAAACTGTCTGAACTATTGCTTTCAATCTCTTTATTTTAAATTCATAGAAATCCCCATTACTGCGCCGGGAAAGTTTTGTGGGGCTGCAGAATCAAAGCTTACCCCGTCAGCGGTGCGGCAACCACGGGGGGATTGCCCCTACAAATTTCATACCCGAATTCAGCAACGCCAAAGCGAGATCCCTTTCTTGGCACACTATATATAGTATCCCTCGATAAGTCCTGTAAATGTACGATCGCCCCTCAGTTTCAGCGCCCCGCGTCCTGTTACACTGGAATCCTGCGGTTGTGTGCGATCGGCGCGATCGACCTTTCTGAAAAAAACATAAAATTCTGTAGCCTGCAATACATTTATTTGGTTAATGATTGTTTAAACTCTCCAAGTGTAGATTGTGTACTCTCCATAATTCTCCAAAACCCCTAAACGAGTGCGTTGTTTGCTGGACTGCGATTTATCGATCGTCGAACCGTTAAAAACCATAAGTAGTTTTGACCTGAATTCATCGGAATTGATTCGCACAAAATTTTTGAGCTGACCAGGGTGAAGATTAGTTACTAAATTTGTGCAGTGCAGACATCTATAATGTTGACTCAAGTTTGTACAGGCTCTTGCCATCTATCTTCTTGCTAATAACCGCAATCCAACCGCATCTCACACTGGATTGTCACACCCGATGGACGGCGAAGTCATTGCGCCTCGCTCCTCCAATCTTTTAGAGTCTGCCAAAAAGGCATTCTCCCAAAAGTTAGCTTTGACTAAAAACGTTGGGTAAATCCAACATATTTGTCAATCGTTAGACTTTTGCTAACATCTATTTTTTATCAACAACTCGTCCTGCAATCCCCATAAAAATAACCATGAGTGGAAACGAATCGCGCGTTCAAGCAATTTCTCAAATCGTCAACCGCAAACTGATGCCGGCGCGGCCTCCCAAGCGGCTAGAAGATATGTGGGCAACAGACGTTTTTAGTCTCAGCAAGATGCAAGAAAGTCTGCCCAAAAGTATTTTCAAATCAGTAAAAAATACCGTTCAAACCGGCCAAAAACTCGATGATTCCGTAGCTGATGTAGTTGCAGCAGCAATGAAAGATTGGGCTATTTCCAAAGGAGCCCTGTACTACGCCCACGTATTTTACCCGCTAACCAACGGCACCGCCGAAAAGCACGACGGTTTCATCTCAGTGCAAGGCGACGGCTCCGTCATCTCAGAATTTGCAGGGAAAGTTCTCGTACAAGGCGAACCCGATGGCTCCTCATTCCCCAACGGCGGCATCCGTTCCACCGCCGCCGCTCGCGGATACACAGCCTGGGATGTCACCAGCCCTGCTTATGTCATGGAAACAGACAACGGCATGACCTTGTGCATTCCTACTGTTTTCATCTCCTGGACAGGTGAAGCCTTAGACAAAAAAACGCCGCTTTTGCGTTCCATTGCCGCCATGAACAAAGCAGCAACCCGAGTGTTAAAGCTATTAGGAAATACCGAAGTTGCTCCGGTAAATTCCAGTTGCGGTTCCGAACAAGAATACTTCCTGGTAGATGCCAATTTCACCAACAGCCGCCCGGATTTACTGCTAGCAGGTCGCACCCTTTTTGGCAAACCTCCTGCGAAAGGTCAGCAATTTGACGACCACTATTTTGGAGCAATTCCAGAGCGCGTTCAAGTCTTCATGCAGGAAGTAGAAGAAAGAATGTACCGGCTGGGAATTCCTGCCAAAACCCGCCACAACGAAGTAGCTCCCGGTCAGTTTGAAATTGCACCAGTTTTTGAAGCAGCAAACGTCGCCAGCGACCACCAACAATTAACCATGACAATTCTTCGCAACACAGCGAAGAAACACGGTTTTATGTGTTTGCTGCACGAGAAGCCTTTCGCCGGCATTAACGGTTCCGGCAAACACGTCAACTGGTCCGTCGGGAATGCCACCCAAGGAAACTTATTAGACCCAGGCGATACACCGCACTCGAACATACAATTTCTAGTGTTCTGCGGCGCTGTGATTCGCGGAGTTCACAAATACGGGCCGCTGTTGCGCGCCGTAGTAGCTACTGCCAGCAACGACCACCGATTGGGTGCAAATGAGGCTCCGCCAGCAATTATCTCTGTCTATTTGGGTTCGCAATTAGAAGATATTTTCGGGCAAATTAGCCGGGGAGAAGTTAAGGACTCTAAAGGTCGGGGAATTATGAACTTAGGTGTAGAGACACTGCCTACTTTCATGAAGGATGCTGGGGACAGAAACCGGACTTCGCCCTTTGCCTTTACTGGAAACCGGTTTGAATTCCGTGCAGTAGGTTCCGGTCAGTCTGTTTCCGGGCCGCTGGTGGCGATGAATACAATTCTTGCAGATTCTTTGGACTGGATTGCTAACAAATTAGAAAGCGATTTGGCTAACGGAACTGAACTGAATGCTGCCATCCAAACAATTCTCAAAGAAGTGATGGACGAGCACGGTGCGGTTGTATTTGGCGGCAACGGCTATTCGGAAGAATGGCACAAAATGGCCGTTGAGGAACGGGGTTTAACTAACTTGCGGACTACGGCAGATGCTTTGCCCGTGTTGAAGGAAGGATACATTGAAGACTTGTTTGAAAAGACAGGTGTTCTGACTCCCGTTGAATTGGAAAGCCGTTATGACGTTTATGCAGAGCAGTATTTGCTGGCAATTGAAGTCGAAGCCAAACTGGTATCAAGCATGGCAAAAACCATCATTTACCCGGCAGCGGTGAGGTATTTAGCTGAACTTTCTGGCACGATTTCTAAGTTGAAAGAGATTGGGATTGAACTGTCCAAGGAAAGTGCCGAAAAAGTAGCGGTGCTGCTTAAATCCATGATGGATACTGCGAGCAAATTGAGTGCTGCTTTGAGCAAGCACGATTTTGCTTCGACCGAAGACCATATGCAGTATGCTTCGCAAACAATTCGTCCTTTGATGGATGAGGTTCGCCAGTATGCGGATGCTCTGGAAGGTGAAGTGGCTGATGATTTGTGGCCGCTGCCTACTTATCAAGAAATGCTGTTTGTTAAGTAATCGTAAATCTGGTTAATTTCCGGTGATATTTGTAGGGACACGGCACTGCCGTGTCCTTACTTGTTTTTGAGGTTAAATGAGTGTTACGCTGAATCTGTCAATCGATTTGAGATTTGAGATTTGAGATTTGAGATTAAAGAATTGAAGCATTGACCCCACGGATAAATTCGGGGGCTCCTTTATCGGATACAGGTTTTTTATTTCTCCACGGATGAATCCGGGGGCTTGTATCCTGGATGCTTTCGGTCAATCGATTTGAGATTTGAGATTTGAGATTTGAGATTTGAGAATTGAAGCATTGACCCCACGGATGAATCCGGGGGCTTGTATCCTGGATGCTTTCGGTCAGAGTCATAAAATGCGAGCGAAAGTAAGAGTTGTGAAGAGTGTTGAGATACCGTTCAACAAATTAATCGGGGTAGAAAAAGTAATCTTGCTGCGAAAAGCTATTATGCGAATTCAATCTCTTTTCAAACAAATGACTCTGGCGGCTCTAGCTCTATTTTTTGCGCTCGGTTGCAGTCGATCGACTCCGAAGATAGACTCTTCCCCTGAAGCAAGTACCTCTAGCACCTTTAGAGTGGCGTTGGTCACGACAGGGCCTAAAGATAACAACAGTTGGGATCAAGCTTGCTTTGAAGGATTGAATCTCATCAAAGATAAATTTAATGCTCAGGTAGACTTTACTGGCAGTATTGACGGCGAACATAGTGAAGCTGCCATTCGCAAATATGCCCAGTCAGGCTATGACCTGGTAATTGCAGCCAGTGGTGCCTATCCCAAAGCTGCCGAAAAGGTCGCTAAAGAATTTCCGCGAACGAAATTTGCCCTAGTTACAACGCATCCAGGGAATAACAGAAATTTGGGGGCTGTTGCCTTTCGATCGGGTGAGGTGGGGTACCTCACAGGCGCTTTGGCTGCCATGAAGACCAAAAGCCATAAAGTTGGCTATATTGTGGGTGCACCTTATCCGGTTTATAAAGAAGAAGAAGCCTTGTTTAGGCGGGGAGTGAAGGCAACGAATCCCTCTGTTCAAGCCTCGACGGCTTTTCTCAACACTTGGAGCGATACGCACAAAGCCACCAAAGTCGCAACGGATATGGTTGCCTCTGGAGTAGATGTTTTGGCAATCAACGCGGATGAGGCAGGGTTAGCCGCGCTAAAAGCCGTTACGCAAAAGCCAGGAGTCTTTGTGATTGGTTGGGCAAAGGATCAGTACGAACTGGCTCCCGGCAAAGTCCTAACTAGCGTTCTGCAGGACATTCCCCATCTAGTGCTAAATGCGGCCGTGTTAACCCAGGAAGGTCGCTGGGAAGGAAAACTTTACAAGTTTGGGATCAAGGAAAATATCTACGACTTTGCCCCTTTCCGCGGTACTCTCACGTCTCAGGAAGAGGAAACTTTCAAGACCGTTCGAGAAGCTGTGACGACTGGCAAAATTAATGTTTCTCCTTAGTGTGCCGATGAATTGATTTACCGTTATTTGTCCTAAGTCTGATGAACAATCAACGCAACGATCGCGTTCTGCCCATTGCCAGAAGCTCCCGTTCTCATCCCTGGCAACGCTTCTTATCTATTGCAAATCAACTCCGCTACGGTTTGATATTTTTGGTTCTCCTGAGCTTGCTGCCCACTGGTGGCTGGCTGATCTACCTCAGCTTTCAGGCGCAGATCCAGCAATCGCGATCGCTCCAACAAGAGCGCAGTCAGACAGCAGCAGGGCAGATTGATGATTATCTAGATGACTTGAAACAAAAACTGAGCTATTTAGCTAGGGTCAAAGGACTCACCAACTTTCAACCTCAAGTGCAGCAGAGCCTGTTGGAAGGGTTGACTCGTCATAATGATGCTTATGAAGCAGTTGCCATTTTGAACCGGAAGGGACAAGTTATCGCGTCAGTTTCACCCTACGAACCGCTCAAGTTAGAAAATCTAGCCAATTCGCCACTGTTTATTCGTGCCTTCAAACAACAGGAAGATTATGTGAGTCCTGTAGAAATTAATCCTCAAACTCACCAACCAAGCACAATACTGGTGGTTCCGATTCGGAATGAGCGAGATGAGGTGGATGGGGTGCTATTAGCGCAGGTAAATCTCAACTTTCTCTGGTTTGTTGTTTCCCAAACAAAGGTTGGCAAAACTGGTTATATCTATGTAGTCGATGAACGTAATTTTCTGATTGCTCAAAAGGGTAGTAAGCCAGAAACTTTTGAATTTCAAGATATTTCTCAGCGCCCTTTCTTTCAATTTTTGAAAGCATCCGAAGATACTAAGCACCTTAATGTTTATCGGGGTCTAAAACAAGTAGAAGTAATGGGAGCCAGTACCTTAATTAGGAGCGTGAATTGGAAGGTGGTTGTAGAACTGCCAACGGCTGAGGCGTATGCTCCCGTTTACCAAATGCTCTCAATTATGGAAGGCTCATTGGCGGTGGTGACGATCGTCGCTGTTGGCATTGGGTATGTATTTATTCGGCAAATTGTGGTGCCGCTCCAGCGCTTAACTACGGCAGCTACTGAACTCAGTGCGGGGCAATTAGAGACGCGGGTCAACATCCACAGCCAAAACGAATTGGGGACATTGGCGATCGCCTTTAACAATATGGCAACCCAGTTAGAGGAACTGATTAAAGCTGTTGAAGTGGAACGCAATTTTGTTTCAGCTATTCTTGAAATTGCAGGTGCCCTGGTAGTTGTGCTCGACCCGCAGGGACAAATCGTTCGCTTTAACCGAGCTTGCGAACAAATGACTGATTACTCGTTTAGTGAAGTGAAAGGGCGCTACATTTGGGAATTGTTCCCGAACTCAGACTTAGCCGGACAAGCCAAAACTGGTTTTGAGTCTTTAAAAGCTGGTAAATTTCCCCAGCAGTATGAAGGCAGTTGGTTGAGCAAAGATGAACAACTCAGACTGATTGCCTGGTCAGATACTGCTTTAGTGGATAATCTGGGTGAAATTGAGTACATCATCAAAACAGGGATTGACATTACTCAACGGAAACAGGCAGAAGAAGAACTCAAAGCGTCGGAGCAGCGACTATCTTTTCTATTCCGCCAAAGTGCACTGGCAGTTGTGGAATGGGATTTAAACTTTCAAGTCACTGCCTGGAATCCAGCGGCAGAGCAGATTTTTGGTTACACGGCTACAGAGGCGATGGGACACCATGCCGCAGAATTAATTGTGCCTGCGTCTGCCAGAAAGGTCGTCGATCAAATTATGAACGAGTTGTTGAGGCAGAGCCAAGGAATCTACAGCGTCAACGAAAATATTACGAGAAACGGCAAAATCATTATTTGCGAATGGTTCAATACGCCTTTAGTAGGGGATGGTGAAAATATTGTTGGAGTTGCATCCTTGGCACTGGATATTACTGAGCGTCAGCAAGCCGAAGCTGCTTTAAGGCAAGCAAAAGAGGAAGCTGAGGTTGCACTCAAAACCTTACAGCAAACTCAGGCACAGCTTATTCAGGCAGAGAAAATGTCAAGTTTGGGGCAACTGGTTGCTGGTGTTGCTCACGAAATTAATAATCCAGTCAACTTTATCTATGGCAACCTGAGCCATACTGCCGACTACACGCAAAATTTACTAAAGTTGATTCAGCTTTACCAGCAAACCTATCCAACTAATACCCAAATTCAGGAAAAAATTGAAGAGTTCGAGCTGGACTTCATTAGTGAAGATTTGCCCAAAATCCTGAGTTCAATGAAGGTAGGAGCCGATCGCATTCGTCAAATTGTCCTGTCGCTGCGAAACTTCTCGCGGCTGGATGAGGCAGAAAAGAAGCCAGTTGATATCCACGAGGGAATTGACAGCACATTAATGATTTTGCAAAATCGACTGAAGGCAAATCCGGCTCATCCTGCTATTGAAATTGTCAAAGAGTACGGTGACTTACCGCTGGTAGAGTGCTATGCCGGACAGTTGAACCAGGTGTTTATGAATATTCTGGCAAATGCGATTGATGCTTTAGAAAACTACGACAATCAGCGTTCTCCAAAAGACATCCAAAAGAATCCCAGTCGCATCACTATTAGGACTAAGCTAGTCACAAACGAAACTCAGCCCCGTCATTGTAAAAACGCGGTGATTCAAATTCAAGACAATGGATTTGGAATGACGGAAACTGTTAGACAACAGGTGTTCAATCCCTTCTTCACCACAAAACCAACTGGTAAAGGAACTGGATTAGGGCTATCCATCAGCTATCAAATTGTAGTTGATAAGCACGGTGGCTCCATCGAGTGCTTCTCTCAACCCCATCAAGGAACAGACTTCCGCATTGAAATTCCTGTGTTACAAAGCGGTGCTGTAGCACTTGTTGGTAAATAACTGCGATCGCCTTCCTCTATATATAGCGTTTTTAAAGTAGCTTGAAAACTGCTATAGCGCTTCTGAATAATTTGTGTAAATCACATAAAAGTGGTAAGCTTAACTTTAATAAAAAAAGCGGGTAGACAAGTAGTTAGTGCCAGCAGCGGGCGCTCTGACTCTCCACAGCAGGCTTTAAGAAGTCGGGGATTTAACATAAGATTAGATCGACCTACTTAAAGCTAGATAAATGACAGTCCCGCGTCTGGAACAATTTAGAGGTTGTCTGATCGGTCAGTGTCTCGGCGACGCTATAGGCTGTAGAGTAGAAGGCTATCCGCCGGAAGTTTGCCAAAACTTTGTCAGCTACGAAGTTAGACTCAAAAAAATCAAAGATCGCGATCGCTTCGGCTTCCCTTTTGGTCAATACACCGACGATTCCCAACTCGCCCGCGAACTCCTCCAAAGCTACGTCGCTTGTGGCGAATTCGACCCCAGCGACTACGCCACCCGTATTGCTGACATTTTCGCTCAAGAGCGCATTGTCGGGCGCGGTCGATCGACCGAAGAAGCTGCAAACCGCCTGATTCGGGGCGTTGCTTGGCAAGAAGCCGGTACTCCTGCTCCCAGTGCTGGTAATGGCAGTGCTATGAGGGCTGCACCGATCGGCTTAATGTTCTACGATGACCCGTCCCAGCTTGTACAAGCTGCTTGCGATCAAGGGCGCATCACCCATCAAGATTCGCGGTGTTCTGCCGGTGCTGTGGCGATCGCCGGGGCTGTGGCGATCGCCCTTCAATCTGACATGATTGAAACTGAGCCATTTCTCGGCCAACTGAGCGAATGGGTAGCAGAAGTTGATTCTTCCTTTGCCGCTTTGCTCAAAGATTTGATTGATTGGGTCAAATTGCCCCCAGAGTCAGCCGTAGAGTTGATTTCTAGAGCTGGACTCCCGTTAAACTACCAGCACTCTTGGCAAGGAATTTCCCCTTTTGTAGTCGGTAGCGTCTTGTGGAGTTTATATGCGTTTTTGAGAACGCCTCAAGATTACTGGGAAACTCTCTGTACTAGCATCGCCGTCGGTGGCGATGTGGATACCACCGCAGCAATGGCTTGTGCCATCAGCGGGGCATTTCTGGGCCTAGAAGCCATCCCGAATCAACTAGCGGAACTTTTGAACGATCGGGAGACTTGGGGTTTGGGGGAACTGATTCAACTCGCTGACAATTGTTATCAGTTGAAAGTCAAGCTGTAGCCGCTTCTCACAACTTAGGACTTATTATTACGGCTAGATAAATTGGGACGATCGACCTTTGTTTCTAAATCAGTCGATCGTCCCGACTCAAATTCCCTCAATCATATCGTTTCCGGTTGGATGGGCACGATCGAGTCAAGGTCAATAATTCCCCCTTCCCCGACTCCCGACTCCCCACTCCCCACTCCCGATCATTCCGGTGTAACCGGAATTGATATCAAACGATTTTCTCGCTAGAAAGTTCCCCACTAGCAGGAGGCTCTACCGTATCGCCAAAGGCAATCCGCAGAAATGGCGGAGCCAAAAAAGTCGTCAGAATCACCATGATAATAATCGAGACTTCTAACGGTTTATCCAAAACCCCACTCGCCGAACCGATGCCGGCAAACACTAAGCCGACTTCGCCCCGAGGAATCATCCCCACTCCGATCGCCAATCGATTGATTCCAGGCTGACCAAACACCACCCAACCTGTTACGATCTTGCCAAAAATAGCAACGACAATCAAGAAAGTGGCAATCAAAAGTCCCGCCCGATTATCCGGTACTGTTGGGTTCAACACCCCCAAATCGGCCCGCGCTCCCACCGTCACAAAAAAGATGGGCACAAGCAAATCGGCGATCGGCTTCACCAATTCAACCAACTTGTTTTGGACATCGCTTTTATCCAACACCAAGCCAGCCGCAAAGGCCCCCAAAATCGCTTCGAGATGAATTGCATTGCCCAGAAAAGCCATGAAGAAAGCAAAGATAAACGCCGGGATGACTATATTGCCGCGAGTTTTGAGTGTGTCTACCACCGCACTAAAGCTTTTGTTAAACACACCGCCCAACAGAATTGAGCCCAAAAGAAACACAGTTGCACTGACTATCAAATAGATGACATTAATAACATCAATCTCACCAGTTTTGGCTAAACTGGCGACAACAGCCAAGACAATAATTCCTAGCACATCATCAATCACCGCCGCACCAACAATGATTTGACCTTCTTTAGAGTTGAGTTGTCCTAAATCAGACAACACTTTAGATGTAATTCCAATGCTGGTTGCCGTCAAAGCTGCCCCCGCAAAAATTGCTGGAATTGCCGCCGTGTGGAAAATTATCATCAAGCCCGCAGTACCAGCAGCAAAGGGAACTGCCACACCTACGCAGGCGACAACGGTAGCTTGAATTCCGACTTGCTTGAGTTGTTTGAGATCCGACTCTAAGCCAATTTCAAACAGCAGAATAATCACGCCTAATTCAGCTAGCACTGCAATGATTTCACTCTGCGATTCAAAGACACTGGTGAGGGCGGCGGGAGACAGATGATTAATCGATTGCAGAACTGTCATAATCCCTGAGTTGGATGCTGACAGCCCGCTTCCGGGAAAAACAATCAAGTGTAAAGCAGATATTCCAATAATCACCCCTGCTACAAGTTCACCCAAAACCGGGGGAAAATCAAATTTTAGAGCCACTTCCGCGCCGATTTTACTGGCGATATAAATCACTACCAAACTGAGCAAAACTCCGCTGAGGACGATCGGCGAATTTTCGGGATCGACTGTTGCTAACAAAGGTATGGGAGCAACTAGGGAGGCAATCCCAGAACTTAAAGCTGTAATTGTATGATTTACAAACATGAGTGAGGTGATAGTAAGCAGAACAATTATAAGCTGATTTATGTGAGATTCCAGACTTTGCAGAAGTTGTCTGGAATCTGGGGTAAGTGATAATTAGCTTGCGGAATGACGATCAAGCAAAACTTGAAGAACCCAAATCTGGGGGAACATCCTGCCACCTTCCTTGACCTACGGCTTGAATTGCTTCTTTTAGCAAGATATCGCCGGTATAAATTGCCCTACCGACGATCGCACTTTTGACGCCAATTGGTTCCAAAGCCAGCAAACTCAACAAATCTGCGATCGAACTAACGCCACCGGAAGCAATCACCGGAATCGAAATAGCATTAGCAATTTCGCGCAAAGATTCCAAATTCGGCCCTTCCATAGTACCGTCGCGGTGAATGTCGGTGTAAATAATTTCAGCAGCCCCTAACTCGGCCATTTGTTGCGCCAATTCGGTTGCTAAAACTTCCGAAGTTTCTAGCCAGCCTCTAGTCGCAACTTTACCATTTCTGGCATCAATGCCAACCAGAATTCGACCGGGAAATTCGGCGCACAATTCGCCGACTAATTGCGGTTGTTCCACGGCGACAGTGCCGAGAATCGCCCGCCGAACGCCTAAATTGAGGATAGCAGCAACAGAAGCGCGATCGCGCATTCCCCCACCTACTTGACAGGGAACGTCTACCGATCGGACAATGGCTTCAATGGCTGCTTGGTTGACTGGATGACCTGCTTTAGCGCCGTCGAGGTCTACTAAATGCAGCATGGTTGCGCCTTCATTTACCCACTGTCTGGCAACTTCGACGGGGTTGTCGTTAAAAGTTTGAGACTTCGCGTAGTCTCCCTGATACAATCTGACGCATTTTCCATCCAATAGGTCGAGCGCTGGAATTACATTCATGATTTTTCCTCAAATTGGTAATTATACCAGCTAAAAAAAAGAATGCAACTTTAGGCAATCTCCCAACTCATACACAATCATTCATTCCGAATTCTAAAATGTAAAATCTAAAATCTAAAATGGTATTACCGATTACCATTTATTCTTGACATTCGCAACCGCTATTTAAATGAAACATAATCGCCGAAGACAGCGTTGACCATAAAGGAGTATTGACCTCGGCTTTTTGCAAAGCTTCTGCCGTCCAGTCGTTGCAAGTTCTTAAAATATAGTAACTGCCTTTTGCTTCATAAAAACTGTCGCTGTTACCGTAGCCGTAGCTAATTTTCATTTTCTTACCTGCTGCATCTAATTGGAATGAATTTTTAATAAAATTTACCAGCATCAGATAATTTTTCCCACTAATCTTAACACATTTGGTTTCAATATTTAGGGGAAAAACCCGATAACCTTGAACC
Source organism: Microcoleus sp. K4-B3 (assembly GCF_036704615.1). NCBI lineage: Bacteria > Bacillati > Cyanobacteriota > Cyanophyceae > Oscillatoriales > Microcoleaceae > Microcoleus > Microcoleus sp. K4-B3. Next base: position 262,130 of record NZ_JAUBSF010000001.1, on the reverse strand, counting down.
TGTACGGTAGACGGAGTAGGGAGAAATAGCGCCTTGAAAGCTGTAACTGGGTTGATACTTCCTGATGTGGGAGTTTCCAACATAAAAGCTCGATCTCCCCAGCCAAAAGACAAATATTTATAATCAGAAGTGGCATCCCGCCCTATTTCTGTTAGCAGTAAAAATTGATTCCAGTCAAAATATTCATTTTTAACTGGAACAATGATTTCGGTGTGGATGCCTTGGTTGGAAATGTATAGAGAGATTCTGCAATCTGCTTGCGAGTAATTTCCCCACTTTCTAGGAGTGAGATAGCCAATTGTTAGGAAAGCAGTCAAAGATAAGATGACAATTCCTAAGCGCTGTATGATTTTTCTCATTTTAACCGTGGGTTTCAACTTGTGCCTTCGGATGGCGGGCGCTGCATCTTTGTGGGAAAGAATTCTTGCAAGGCATAATTGCGCTGTTCCGGGGTTTCGCTAGCCCAATTCGACAAACTTTCGTAGAAAAAGAACGACACGCCCGCGAAATCTCTTTTTCGCACTTCTTGCACTTGTTCTTGAATTTGTTTGAGGGGGACTGAATTATTTTTAAGACCCGTCAAAATGCCGATCGCAGTTGGAATGTGAAGTTTAGCTAATTTGACTTCTTCCCGTTCCAGTTCGGCACTAAAACGCTTGATATCGCTGCGATAAACCTGCAACACAATTTCTTGGATGTAGCCGCGTCTTTCCCAGGTAAACCAGTCCTGCAAGTGGGCGGGTAAAGCAAAGTGAAAAGGGTTCGGAGATAAGCTGACAATACATTTTTCTTTGCGGGATTTGATGGCCCGGGAAACTCGCCCCACGAAGTCGTTGATTTTGTCAGCGCGCCAGCGCACCCAGAAGGTTTCGCGGGCGTCGTCGGAGGGAGGGCTTTTGATTTGTTCCTGATACATTAACACAGTTAGTGGCTCGTAGCCAAATTCTACTGGCAAGCCGAAATGGTCGTCAAATTGAATGCCATCTATATCATAATTATCGACAATTTCTAGGATTAAATCTAAGATAAATTGCTGAACTTCGGGATGAAAGGGATTCAGCCAAACTCGCTCGTGTTGGCCTTCTTTCCAAATAGTTGAACCGTCGCGCCGGTGCGCCAGCCAGTCGGGGTGAAGTGTGGCTAATTCCGATTCGGCTGGAGCCATGAAACCAAACTCAAACCAGGGGATTACTGCTATACCTTTTTGGCGGGATTGTGCTATGATTTCTTTGAGGATGTCTCGGTCTTTCAATCCGGGCGATGGGTCGATCGACTGGCCGAATACTCGTTCGGCTGCTGCACTGGGATAAAGCGTATAGCCTCCTTGCCAAACCGTGGGATAGATGGTATTGAAATTGAGTTTATCCAGTCGATTTACAGCGTCAATGATGTTGTTGCGCGAGAAGATAACGTCGCTGTCAATGTTCGTCAGCCAGACGCCGCGTACTTCGGTTGTTGGGGTTTTGGGCGGGGTTTGAGCCAAGAGACGGGGGGATAATATGGCGGAGGAGGTAAGGGCGATCGTAAAAACAACTATTAAAGCCAGTATCCGCTGCCATTTGTGCAATTTAATCATCAATTTGTCGCAAATATGATTATTTTGATTTTTCAATTTTACCGTTGAATTAGCTTGGTAGGGTGTGTCAGCTAGGGTTATTTTATTAAAAGTCGATCGAACATTTCCTGACGCACCTACTATTTTTGATATTATTTCGGGTCAACGATGGTACCCATAAATAATATTGTTCCTGTAGTATTGTCTCGAATGGCACAAAAGAATGGACGGTTTACTTTCATTTGAAAAGGCGAGCTTCTGGTTCCGATGGAAGTCACTGCTGCTGCTTCTGTACCTTCTTCGTTTACTTCGACAAATGTTTTGTGTTGTACTGAATCTACTGCTATTTTGTCATCAGTCATCGGAGAAAAGTCAGCTTTTGAAATATCAAAAATTCCTGCCATTCCCAAAGGTATGAGTGTGTTGCTGAGTTCAACTTTATAATCTATCTTGAAGCGCGGTATTTCAATTATACCCTTTTTTTCGCTAAATTCTTGCCTCCATTTATCCCAGTTTTCTGGTGTTAATTGCTGCAATAAAGTTGCCAAATTGCTATTGGATTGGGGCAAAAAAATATACATAGCCAGAGCGCCTTCTTTTCCGTAAGGTAAACTGACTGCTTGAAATTGGTGTGTTTCGTAGTACCAATAAAAGCCTTTCTGAGACATCATCGGATGCTGTTTTGAACTGCAATCGGGTCAAGAGAAAGTTTTGTTGGCAGTTTGAAATTTATCAAAGGGGGTTTTCCAGTTGCCTTTGAAATAGATAGCATTAATCAAAAACAAGACTTGCTCCGAGCTAATTTGATCGACTATTTTATCAATTTTTCCTTGAGTTTTTTGGCTCACCCAGTTGTTAATGATGCTGGGAGCTTGCGGATTCATAAAGTCTAGTTCGGTAAGATTAGCATTGTAGTAGTGTTGATTTATTTGCAGAAATTCAGGTTTTAAGGAGAAGCCTTGTTTCGCCCAAAGCGAGTTGGCAATTGATACTTGGACATTGGGGTCAACTTTCTGCAAACTATTTTGCAAAGCTTGATTTGCTGCGTTGATTTCTTGCGGAGTCATTCCCGTTAATTCGAGAACTTTTGTCATTTCTTGTTTGGTTTCTCCGCTAACTCCGTTGTATGCCATTGATAGTGCGAGGGCGATCGAAGTAGGGGAAATAAAGATATTTTGATTCGGCTGTTGTTTGGTGAGGGAGTTGAACAAGTTAAAGCCAAATTTGGTATTAGCTGCAACAAGTCTGGCGTCTACATTGCTCGGATTGTTAGGGGGTGTCATAGCTGCAGCTTTTGAGTGAGGAGGATTTGCGAGGTTGATGGGGTTAATTTTCAGTGACGGCGCTAATTCTGCGAAAATTGCTAATGTAATGATGGCTGCAGTAACAATCCTGGTTTTCCATGACACAACAGTTCTCTTTGGTTGATATTTTGGGTGGTGTGGTATCACGTTTTTACCTCTTTGTTTTTAGTTTCGCGACTGGGGACTAAAGTTTTTGAGAGTTTAATATAGTAAGGATTAAAGTCCTTACTATAAACAGTTGGTTAACTCTTTTTAGGAATAGAGAGGATAGCTTTTAAGAGTAACCTTGCAGTTTCATCACTTGGCGGTAGTGCGCTTCAATCTCGTTCACCGTTTGCGATTGACGCTTGCTCGTCCACTCGCTGCGATCCAATAATTCTCGCCTCAAAGCATTAACATCGATCGTTTTCACCTTACCTTCGGCTACAATTTGCTTGCCGTTGACCCAAACGCTGTCTACCGCATTAGTCGGGCACCCCAATATTAGCAAGCCAATCGGATCGGTGCGCGGCAGCAATGATAAACTGGTTAAATCATACAGCACAAAATCTGCTTTTTTACCCACTGTCAGCGAACCCATTTCATCGGCTGCATTCAAGCCTTTTTCTCCTTCCAGGAATGCCATTTCTACAGACTGGCGCGGTGTAATCCATTGGCGGTAATCCAAATCCGTGATCTTGTGCAAAATCGAACCAATTTTAATCGCTTCCAGCAAATCTTGAGAGTCATTGCTAGCAGCGCCGTCGCAGCCAAAAGATACGTTGACTCCCGCTTGACTGTATTTCAAAATCGGTGCAATTTCGCTTCCCAGGCGCAAGTTGCTGAGGGGATTTTGTACGACTGTCGCTCCAGTTTCTGCCATAATCGCCATATCGCAATCGTCCAGCTAAACGCAGTCCGCTAAGGAAGTTCTGGGGTTCAAATAACCAATCCTTCAATCGCACTTATGCAATTATCCACCACTTGCACGTCTGTGGTTTCATAACCCCTATCAACCGGAATTAAAGCATTTTCAATTATAAAGCTCACAGATTTACCCTTTTTGTAAATTTGCATTGATTTTTATTTTATGATTGCAGGGCGCTAACATTTGCGATCGCTAAACTGTAATAAACTTAATAAATCCTAAAATTTATCAAAAAGTTACCCCGGATACTTAATTATAGTAAAGATTTAAGATATGACAAGTTAGTAACAATCAAATTGTTATAAGATTGAAATTGTTTTTGAGTCAAACTCCCTATGAATCCTGATTCTCTCCGCACCTTGGGCGTACCGCCGAATGCTTGGAAAGTTGATGCCAAAATTGCCGATATCACCCGATCGCCGATCGCACCTCAACCTGTTACCCTGGAAACAGAAACTAAAACCCTGCGTGTGGACTTGGCAAAAGCTGCAATGTTGGTGATAGATATGCAAAATGATTTCTGTCATCCCGACGGTTGGCTGGCGCATATTGGCGTAGATGTAACGCCCGCGAGAACTCCAATTAATCCTTTAATAAATTTGCTGCCAAAATTGCGATCGCACGCCATGCCAATTATTTGGATAAACTGGGGGAACCGCCCCGATTTGCTCAATATTAGTGCAGCTTCCCGTCACGTTTACAATCCCACGGGCGACGGCGTAGGTTTGGGAGATCCGCTGCCAAAAAACAACGCACCTGTACTGATGGCAGGGAGTTGGGCGGCACAGGTTGTCGATGAATTGGAACCGAAACCCGAGGATATTTGCGTTGATAAATATCGGATGAGCGGCTTTTGGGATACTCCTTTAGATAGTATCTTGCGGAACCTCGGAAGAACTACACTTTTCTTCGGAGGAGTAAACGCCGATCAGTGCGTCATGGCTACCCTGCAAGATGCTAATTTCCTCGGTTACGACTGTATTTTAGTCAAAGATTGTACAGCTACGACATCTCCCGAGTATTGCTGGCAAGCTACTCTTTATAACGTTAAACAATGTTTTGGCTTTTTGTCGAATTCTCAGGCTATGTTAGAAGCAATTAAATAGCAGTCATCAGGGGAGCATCCCTCTGGAGTGTAAAAAGCGTTTTTTAGGAGTGTGAGAGTCCCGCACAGCAAAGCCTATATCTCGTTTCCTGCTCGGACAGCGAACTCTCCTGTGAAATCCATAAACTTTGGAGGTTGAGCGGCGGACTAATGACTCTGGATTTACCACTAATGACAGCAGAAACATAACCACTGACAACTAACAATAAAAAAATGACAAACCAGTGCATGATTCCTGTTATAAAGTCTCCGAAAGACTACCAAGCATTTCGCATCAGTCCGGGCGATACTAATAGATTAGCGATCGTCTTCGATCCGGTAACAGCTAATGTTTCATTAACTGTTTGTGTGGAGATTTTCGATGCGGGTGGCAAAACTCCTCCCAACCGCCATCAATTCGCAGTAGAAATGTTTTTTGTACTTAAAGGAAGAGGGCAAGCAACCTGCGACGGCAAAACAGTTAGTATTCAACCGGGAGATAGTTTGTTAGTGCCTCCAACGGGCACTCACGTAATTGAGAATACGGGCAGTGAACGTTTGTACGCTTTGTGCATCATGGTGCCGAATGAGGATTTTGTGGAACTAATTCGCAGCGGTACACCAGTCGAACTCGATGAAGAAGATATGAGAGTTCTCGGGCGATCGGATGTACTCGTACCGTGCTAGGTTTGTAGTAAGGACTTGATTCTTTAGAAAAAGCACTAAAGCCCTTACTACGAACTTTTTTATTTGATGTTTTTTAGAATTTATGCTGAAACTTTGCCCGAAAGAAACAGCGTCAATGCTAACTAAAGATGGCGTGCGTTTAGATGCTGACATCTACCGCCCCGATGCGGAGGGCGAATTTCCAGTATTATTAATGCGGCAACCTTACGGAAGGGCGATCGCCTCTACATTAGTATATTCCCATCCCGCATGGTACGCCAAACACGGCTACATCGTTGTCATCCAAGACGTGCGGGGACGCGGCACTTCCGAAGGCGAATTCAACCTATTTGTTAGCGAAACACAAGACGGTTTTGATAGCGTCAATTGGGCAGCTAATTTGCCTGGAAGTAACGGCAAAGTCGGAATGTACGGTTTTTCCTACCAAGGCATGACTCAACTCTACACTGCTGCTGCTAAACCGAGCGCTTTAATCACAATTTGTCCGGCAATGGTAGGGTGCAATTTATACGCAGATTGGACCTATGAAGGCGGCGCGTTTTGTCTGCAATCAAATCTCGGCTGGGCAATTCAGCTAGCCGCAGAAACCGCTCGCTTAAAAGCCGATATTTCTGCCTATCAAGCCTTGTATGCAGCTTCGAGAAATCTCCCGCTATACGATACCGTGCCGGCGCGTCCTGAGATTATTAAAAATCTTGCCCCAGACTCATATTATCACGATTGGTTGGATAATTATCGACCGAGCGAGTATTGGGAAAAGTTATCGCCAAACATCAAAGATTTAGACTTGCCAATGCTGCACGTTGGCGGTTGGTTTGATACTTATTTGCGGGGAACAATCCATCTTTACAAGGAAATGGCGAGCCGGAGTTCCTGTCCGCAGCATTTGATAATTGGCCCTTGGGCGCATTTACCTTGGGGGCGAAAAGTTGGAGCGTTGGATTATGGTTTTGCAGCTTCAAATCCTGTGGATGAGCTGCAAATTCGCTGGTTCGATCGCTTCCTCAAAGGAGTTGATACAGGAATATTAGACGAGCGGCAGATTTCGCTATTTGAGATGGGGAGGAATGATTGGCGGAAATTTGATAAATGGCCTAATAATTATCATAAATCTTATTTTTTAGCAAGTACCGGACTTGCCGCGATGAGAGAAGATGCGGGTATTTTAACAGATTGTTGCCCGGATGTTTGCACTGATGATATATTCGTACATGACCCTTGGCGGCCGGTGCCATCCTTGGGAGGTCACGCTGCATTTCCTGCAGGCGCGATGGAGCGATCGGCTATTGACTGCCGCACCGATGTTTTAACATACACTTCGGCACCGCTAACGGCAGATTTGCACTTAGCTGGAGATATAATTGTCGAAGTATTTTGTACAGCAGATGCGCCGAGTTTTGATTTGTGTGCGATACTTTCTGAGGTCAAAGATAGCGGCAGCGTATACAATTTTACTCAAGGGTACGTGCGGGTTAATTCAGGTGAAACACCTGTGAGAATTGTGCTGCAAGCAACTTGTATGCAAATTGCCAAAGGTAATGCGTTGCGTCTGAGTTTGAGTGCGGCTTGTTTTCCCGCTTACGGCGTGAATCCGGGAACGGGTGCGCCGGACGGTGAAGCGCGGGCGATCGATGCTAAAATTATCACGCTGACAGTAAGTTGTGGCGGGAATTGTCCCTCTCAAATTTTGCTGCCAATTGTCAATTAAACCTAAAACCTATCTAACTATGAGCGTTATTTTTCACATCACCTGCAGCCAACAGTGGGAACAAGCAAAACAAGTTCAATCCTATCGCGGCGATACGCTAGATTCTGAAGGATTTATCCACTGTTCGACTCTGCCGCAAGTTCTTAAATCTGCTAATAAATTTTTTGTGGGACAAACAGGATTGCTGTTGCTTTCGATTGACTCGGGAAAAGTAGAATCTGAAATTAAGTATGAATTGGCTGCGGGTGAGAATTACCCGCACATTTACGGGCCGCTGAATGTTGATGCTGTGTTGAAAGCTGTTGAGTTTGAACCGGGTGCAGATGGCAAGTTTGAATTGCCGGAAGAATTAAAAGATATTACCTAACATAATTTGATAAATGTTGAGTTTGGCTTGTTTTCCCCCTGGCGATGTAAATGCGGGAACCGCGATCGCTGTGAGGAAAACGCAGGCGATCGATGCTAAAATTGTTGCACTGACTGTGAGTTGCGGTGGCGAGCGTCCTGAAAGAGCATTGTTAGGTGCGATGGAAATCAATTATAATTAGATATGTCACCTTTCAACTGAGAATCTCATTATTAATAGCTTGATTAGCTAAGGAGGGAAAATAGTATGAGCTTGCAAGAAGAAATTACCACAAAAACTAAAGAATTTCGCACAGAGAGTTATTCTATGTCTATTGGGGAAATCGCTAATCTTTATAAAGATGGCGAACTCATCATCGATCCAGAATTTCAAAGATATTTTAGATGGAGCTTACAACAAAAGTCAAAATTTATTGAATCTTTATTGCTTGGTATACCCACCCCTCCTATTTTTGTATATCAAAGAGAAGATGGTATCTGGGAGTTAGTAGATGGATTGCAAAGAATATCAACTATTTTAGAATTTATGGGTTATCTAAAAGATGAAAAAGGACATGAAAAACCGCCCTTGGTTCTTGAAGGGACGGAACTGCTTCCCAGTTTAAAAGATGCGGTATGGGAAACTGAGGAACGCAATAATACTGCGATTTTTCCTAAATTTGATTTCCGAAGAGCTAAAATCAAAGTAGAAATTATTCAAAAAAGCTCAGATATTAATGCCAAGTTTGAAGTATTTGAAAGGCTGAATACAGGCGGTTCCTTTTTGTCGTATCAAGAGGTTCGCAATTCTTTGTTGGTAATGATTAACAAAGATGTTTATTTGTGGTTATCTGATTTAGCAAGTAATGAAGATTTCCAAAACTGTATTTCCATAACAGAGAGGCTTGTGCAAGAGCGTTACGATATGGAACTTGCCTTAAGGTATGTAATCTGTTCGCACTTTGACTTAAAAGATATGAAAGATGTGAATCAGTATTTAACTGACTGTTTGGTGAAGTTATGTAAAAACAATGACTTTGATTTTGAATCAGAAAAACGAAAATTTTACCAACTATTCTCGCTTCTGAGCAAATCGACTGGAGAGAGTAGTTTCAAAAAATATGACGGGGAAAAGTTTAAGGGAAAGTTTCTGGAATCTGCGTATGAAGCAGTTACCATTGGATTAGGTGCAAACGTTGATAGTTATTCAGACACGGAGTCTGACCTAGAATTGTTAACTGAAAAAGTAAAGCAGATGTGGTCAGAAAGTGATTTTACTACTTACAGCGGCTCTGGTTCCAATGCGCGCGTTAGAATTCCTAAAATGCGTCAGTTTGGGATCGCGTACTTTAGCAAGAAATGAGTAAAAAAAATAGAACTCTTCTCGATCTTCAGGATAACATAGATCGAGATTTTGCCTGGAGAATCAAGGAACTTAGCCTACTTAAAAGTAAAATTCCCAATACACCTAACAGAGATCCTTTACAAGATGTACTAATCAGAGCCGGTGTCACAATGTTATACGCTCATTGGGAAGGTTTTGTCAAGTGTGCGGCAGAGAATTATTTAAATTATGTATCATTAAAAAGATTGAGGCACGATGAACTTGAGTCATGCTTTGTGGCTCTTTGTCTCAAAAAGAAAATTAATGAAATGGATAATACTAATAGATTTGACCTGCAAACAGCAGCCGTTGATTTTATGTTAGAGCAGTTAAATGAAAGGGCTTATATTCCCTATGAAGGAATAATTCAAACAAAATCAAACTTGAGTTTTTTTGTTTTTCGCGATATTTGTACTGTTATTGGGATTGATTATAAAAAATATCAGCTTAAAGAAACCTTGATAGATCGAGAGCTACTTCAATTCCGAAATAGCATAGCTCACGGGAAATATTTAAGTATGAATTTTAATGAATATCTTAAGATTTATGATAAAATCATTGAAATGATGCGAGATATAAAAGACGATATACTGAATGCAGCAGCTACTGAAAAATTCAAAAGAAGCTGATAATTTAGAGATCTATCTTTTAGTTATCAACCAACTCTGCCGCAAATTTCAGCGCATCTTCGCGAGTCGCAATTCTCCCCTCCACCCGCGCTAATTGAATCTCCATTAAAAATTGACCGATGCGCGGACTTCTGGGCAAATTTAAATATTCCATTAAATCATTGCCGCTAACTAATTGTGTGGGATGAGCAATAATATCATCAGCATCCAGATAGCGATTAATTAACAGTGAAATTTCATCAATCGCAACTCCCGCCGCCACCGCCAAAACCGCTAAAACTGGAAATACTATTCCTACATCCCGAAACAAAAAATACTGTTCTCGCAAAGACATTTCCGCGATAGGTTTTGCTTGCAATTTGGGCAAGTATTTCAAAAGCCCGATCGCACTTTTAATCTCCGCATTGCTGTACTTCAACCGCTGCAACTGGGTTTCAGCAATTGTCGGGTCGGAATCTGCCAAAATAGCCAACTTCGCGACAGCTAACAAAGGCGTTTTAATCGTATCTCGAATCTGACGCCCGAATTCCTTCCCCAAATCTGGATAAATTGCCGCTAATTTGTCAGCAGACGCATCAATTTTTGTCAAAATATCAAAACGGTCGATCGCACTTTCAAACCAAATCGAAAACAAACCATCTTCGCAACCGCGACAAATCCAAGGAACACCCTCTGGATTGCTCAACAAATAACCCAATTCCGTCCGCACCCGTTCCACCGCTACCCGACTCAACAGCGGTGCTAATTCCCGAATCGCCGATTGAGTTTCAGGTTCGATCGCAAAACCTAACTGCGCCGCTTGGCGGTAAGCTCTTAATAACCTCAGCGGATCGTCCTCCAAATTAGACCGCGAAATCATCCGCAGCAAACCCAACCGCAAATCAGTTTGACCGTCCAAAGGATCGATGATTTCTCCTGTAAAAGGATTGCAGGCGATCGCATTTATCCGAAAATCCCGGCGTCGCAAATCCCCATCCAGACTCCCCCCTTCCGCCTGCGCCAAATCCACCGTACCGCCCGCAAATACAACCCGCGCAATTTGGCGTTCCGCATCCAACAAGACAAATCCACCATTCGTGCGATCGGCAATTTTTCGAGCAGTCTTCACGGCCCGTGTTAGCATGACAAAATCCAAATCAAAATAGTGCGATCGCCTCCCCAGCAGCGCATCCCGCACTGCACCGCCCACCAGATAAGCAGGCGCAGTCAACAGTTCCAAATCAAACGGCCAAGAATCAGGAGATAATGGAGGTGGCAAACTATTCGACATCGCAACAAAAATAAATAAACTTACAAACAATAAAGCTCTTGCTACGCTAGATTAACAGAAAGCTCAAATTTCACCAATCTTTTTGAAATGCACAGAGGATATCAAGAATGTGTATTTGTATTAACTGCCACTATGTAGACCGCTGCTTCACCTACCACGCCGTAGAAGGACAGCACGAACAGCTTCACCTCACCGAAACACCCGATTTCGACCCCGTAGAACCCACCATCAACGTCAACATCCGTCCCCGCCAAGACGAAATTGAAATGGAATGGGATGTAGTTGGCTGTCAAAGTTTCAAGCAAGAGACCGGCAAATGGGCAAAATTGCGGCCAGGCGAACTCGTCCCGACTTAAGGAAGAAGTCATTAGTCAGTAGTCAGTAGTCATTAGTTATTTGTTGGTTGTTGGTTGTTGGTTGCTATTTGTTGGTAATAATAACCAATAACCAATAACCCATTCCCAATGCCCGATTCCCAATGCCCGATGCCCGATGCCCGATGCCCAATTACAAATCTAAAATCTAAAATCTAAAATCTAAAATCCAATGTGCTATTGCTTAAACCCAACTTGTCAGAATCCGCAAAACCAAGGGGATGCAGAATTGTGCCAAAGTTGCGGCTCAAAATTGTTGTTAACTCTTGACTCAGAAACGCCCTCAGCATCTCGCTACCGAACCATAAAGCCGATCGGGCAAGGAGGCTTCGGCAGAACCTTTCTAGCAGTAGATGAAAGCAAACCCCAGATTTTTTCGCAGTGCGTAATCAAGCAATTTTTGCAGCAGCAAAATACCGCAGCCGAAAAAGCCGCTCAACTATTTCACCAAGAAGCAGCCCAGCTAGAAATATTGGGCAAACATCCCCAGATTCCCGAATTAATTGCGCATTTTGAACAAGACGGGAGACAGTATTTAGTACAAGAATTTATAGACGGCAAAAACCTAGCCAGAGAATTAGAACAAAAAGGAGCCTTCACCGAAACTCAAATTCGGCAAATCCTCAACGATTTATTGCCAGTGCTCCACTTCGTCCACAAATCCAAAGTCATTCACCGCGATATCAAACCAGAAAATATCATTCGCCGCCGACTATCTCCAGCCCCTTTACCCGCCTTAGAAAATTCCTATCAACCCTCTCCTTTCCAAAAAGATATTGTTTTAGTAGACTTTGGGGCAGCTAAGAAAGTAACAGCAACCGGATTGCCGCAAACTGGTACAATCATCGGCAGTGCTGCTTATACAGCCCCAGAACAATTGATGGGAAAAGCCGTTTTTGCCAGCGATATCTACAGTTTGGGCGTTACTTGCATTCACTTGCTGACAGAAATTCCTCCCTTCGATTTGTTCGACAGTACAGAGGATTCTTGGGCTTGGCGAAATTATTTGAAGACTGCTGTTAGCGATGATTTCGGCCGCATCCTCGATACCATGCTTCAAAGTGCCACCAACCGGCGCTACAGTTCAGCATCAGCAGTCATCCGGCACTTGAACCCCAAACCGGTGTATTTAGACGCACAGCCGGTGCTAGACGCGCCGGAAACGCCCGCAGAACGGGTGGTTACACCTGCGCCCGGTGTCTCGCTTTTCACTCGCCAAGAGCAAGCCGAAATTCAGCAAGCTTTGCAAGAGGATCTCGCCCCGTACAATGTTACAATCCAAGTCAGTCAAGCCAAGCAACAGCTCAATATCGTCATCAACAGAACCGAAGACAACCCCGTTTACTATCCGCACTTATCTCAAATAATTGCCACCCGACTCACCGATTTGCAGTTAAATAAAGTCGCAGCCGTGAAGCTGTTGGGAAGAGTCAACAATTCTCGCCGCCCGGAGTGGAAGCAAATATTGCAAATCGATCCCAAGATTCAATTGAGAAACAAACTCGTGCGGCTGCAACACAATCAATTACTCAAGAAAATCGCCCCTGTTGCTACCCAAGAATTTTGGCTGCCGAAGTTGAAAACTCAGGATTTTTGGATAGATGCGTTAATGTTTGCCTTAGTTTGGTTTATCTTTGGCTCTCAAATAGTCATTTTTAATTCGTGGTTCGCGCTAATAGTTTCTTCTGGTTTTATGACGGTCAAGCATCAAGTTTCCCAACACAAAGAATTTGCTAACAAAAATTTATTTGCAAGTTTAGTAGTGCTGTTTTTGATGACTGGGGGGATGGGGAATTCCAGGATTTTAAATACGGGAATATTTGGCATTCTTTTGGGTTGTTTAGTTGTGGCTTTGCCGCTGTTTTTTGTTAAGGAAAATTATCAATAATCGTGAATAGCAATCCCCAAGACGGAACATCTGTTAAAAAATACGGCTTAGCCCTGCACACAGCTAGTCGCGAGCTCGGTTTAGCCATCAGCAATTTTGCCGGGGATTCTCGCTGCCAAACTTGGAATTTGGATCGGGATTTAGCGACTCATTTGCATCAGTATTTAGTCGAGTTTATTCAACCGCAAACTTGGGCGGATTTGGCTTTTATTGCAGTGGCGAAGGGACCCGGAGGTTTCACGGGGACTCGGATGGGTATGGTGACGGCGCGGACTTTGGCTCAACAGTTGGATATTCCTGTTTTTGCGGTTTCAACTTTGGCGGCTGTGGCTTGGGCGGCACCCCCCCAACCCCCCCTTGCTAAGGGGGGGCTTTTGAATACGGAACCTTCCCTTGCTAAGGGGGGGCTTTTGAATACGGAACCCCCCCAACCCCCCCTTGCTAAGGGGGGGCTTTTGAGTGCAGAACCTCCCCTTGCTAAGGGGGGGTTTTTGAGCATCGCGCTGCAAATGCCTGCACAGCGGGGTCAATTGTTTGGGGCGGTTTATTCAGTTAACAAAGATTCTGGTTTAACTGAGTTGTTTCCTGATACCGTAATGACGGCGGAATCCTGGCAGGAAAAGTTGGAAAGTTGGGAAAGTTCCTATCAGTTAATTGAAGTTGGCAGCGAGTTGGGCTGGTCGGTTTCTAGTGTGTTGGAATTGGCTTATTTGGAGTGGCAAATGGGAAGTCGTCCTGATTGGTCGGATGCTTTGCCTTTTTACGGGCAACATCCGGTTAAGGGACACTGAATATTGGGAATAGGGCATTGGGAATAGGGCATTGGGCATTATTTTGTTTCAGTTAAATCAACTTGTAGAGTGCGTTTTTTTTCCGACCATACCCGATGCCCGATGCCCGATGCCCGTAAATGATTTATAAGCAATTAAGCAGACTTGATATCGTTGTTTATTTAAGGGCGATACAAACTTCGAGGCAAAAAGTTAATGTTAGCGGGTCTGGGTTTTCGGTTCGCAATCGATCGATCTCAGCTCGATCGCAGCCGCGAGATTCCATAAAATCAAGCATCCAGTTCGTTATGGTAGCGAGATCGATGTATTTTGCTCCGAGGCAAACAGGGCAAATTTCGGGGCTGAGGGTACCGGTGCCGCCGCATTCGGGGCAATCCCAGTGGGTTGTTACGGCATCGGGGGTAGTTAGGATGTTGTTCATGCTGGGAAAAAGTTCGTGAAGCGTAGCTATCCCGCAGGGAATCGCACTACTCGTTAACTCTAGCAAAAATGCCGATCGCCCTGACTTCTTCCTGCCTTTACACTAAGCGAGCTAGTGATTAAGATTGACAAAAATACTAAGGGGGTGGTTATGTTCGATCGCACTCAATGGGTTTGGGCCAGTATGTCGATCGCGCTTTCGGTTCAGCTAAGTCAGCCAGTTGCAGCAGCCGTGCCAGTTGGTAAAGTCGTACAAACAGCACCAACTAACAGTAGCGAGGCTGCCCAAAAAGTATATGAAGAAGCAGAGAAACTCTACGAACAAGGAACGGCGGAAGCAAAAAGAAGTGCGATCGTCAAGTTGGAAGAAGCATTAAAGCTGTATCGAGAAGCGGGCGATCGTTCTGGGGAAGCGAACACCCTCACCTGGCTCGGCGGTATTTACTCAGATTTGGGAGAAAAACAGAAAGCGCTAGAGTATTACAGCCAGTCCCTTCCCCTGTTTCGAGCAGTAGGCGATCGCCGTGGGGAAGCTGTCGCCCTCAACGGTATTGGCAGAGCCTACTTAGAATTGGGAGAAAAACAGAAAGCGCTAGAGTATTACAGCCAATCCCTTTCCCTGAGTCGGGCAACAGGCGATCACTCAGGGGAAGCTTACACCCTCAACAACATCGGCACAGTCTACTCAGAATTGGGAGAGGAACAGAAAGCGCTAGAGTATTACAGCCAATCCCTTCCCCCGCGTTTGGCAGTGGGTGATCGTCGTGCGGAAGCTATCACCCTTAACAATATTGGCCTCGTCTACTCAAAATTGGGAGAGAAACAAAAAGCGCTAGAGTATTACAGCCAGTCCCTTCCCCTGATTCGGGTTGTGGGTGATCGCTTACAGGAAGCTATAACCCTCATCAACATCGGCAGTGTCTACTCAGAGTTGGGAGAAAAGCAGAAAGCGCTAGAGTATTACAGCCAGTCCCTTTCCCTGATTCGGGCTGTGGGCAATCACGCCAAAGAAGCTAACACCCTCATCAACATCGGCAGAGTCTACTCAGAGTTGGGAGAAAAGCAAAAAGCGCTAGAGTATTACAGCCAGTCCCTTTCCCCGATTCGGGCTGAGGGCAATCACGCCAAAGAAGCTAACACCCTCAACGGTATCGGCAGTGTCTACTCAGAGTTGGGAGAAAAGCAGAAAGCGCTAGAGTATTACAGCCAGTCCCTTCCTCTATTTCGGCTACTCGGTGATCGGGATGGGGAAGCTACCACCCTTAACGACATCGGGAATGTCTACTTAGAATTGGGAGAAAAGCAGAAAGCGCTAGAGTATTACAGCCAGTCCCTTCCCCTGAGTCGGACGACTGGCGATCAGCGTGAGGAAGCTACCACCCTCGCCAGTATGGGCAGTGTCTACTTAAAATTGGGACAAAAACAGAAAGCGCTAGAGTATGTTAGCCAGTCGCTTCCCCTATTCCGGGCCCTCGGTGATCGTGGTGGGGAAGCTATCACCCTCAACAACATCGGCTTAGTCTACTCAGAATTGGGAGAAAAACAGAAAGCGCTAGAGTATTACAACCAGTCCCTTCCTCTATTTCGGCTACTCGGTGATCGGGATGGGGAAGCTACCACCCTCAACAACATCGGCTTAGTCTACTCAGAATTGGGAGAAAAACAGAAAGCGCTAGAGTATTACAGCCAGTCCCTTCCTTTATTTCGGGTACTCGGTGATCGCGGTGGGGAAGCTGGCAGCCTCAACAACATCGGCAGAGTTTACTCAGAATTGGGAGAAAAACAGAAAGCGCTGGAGTATTACAGCCAGTCCCTTCCTCTATTTCGGGTACTCGGTGATCGGGATGGGGAAGCTACCACCCTTAACAACATCGGGAATCTCTACTTAGAATTGGGAGAAAAGCAGAAAGCACTAGAGTATTACAGCCAGTCCCTTCCCCTGAGTCGGACGACTGGCGATCAGCGTGGGGAAGCTATCACCCTTACCAATATGGGCAGTGTCTACTTAAAGTTGGGAGAAAAACAGAAAGCGCTAGAGTATTACAACCAGTCCCTTCCCCTGACACTGGCAATCGGTGATCGCCGTGAGGAAGCCGCCACCCTTAACAACATCGGTAGAGTTTACTCAGATTTGGGAGAAAAACAGAAAGCGCTAGAGTATGTTAGCCAGTCTCTTCTCCTATTTCGGGTACTCGGTGATCGGGGTGGGGAAGCTGGCAGCCTCAACAACATCGGCTTAGTTTACTCACAATTGGGAGAAAAGCAGAAAGCGCTAGAGTATTACAGCCAGTCCCTCCCCCTGAGTCGGGCAACAGGCGATCGCGCTGGAGAATCTCTCACCCTTTTCAACATGGCTTCTGTCAAACGCCACCAAAACAATCTTCCCGAAGCCCTCAAAGATATTGAAAATTCTATCAAAATCATCGAAAACCTCCGCACCAAAATAGCTAGTCCAGAACTCCGCACCTCTTACTTTGCCACAGTACAGGACTACTACGAACTATACATCGATTTGTTAATGCAACTGCATAAAACTAATCCTAAATCCGGTTACGATACTAAAGCCTTAGAAGCCAGCGAACGTTCTCGCGCCCGCAGCCTCCTCGAACTCCTCTTTGAAAGTAACGCCAACATTCGCGAAGGCATTTCCCCCGCTTTACTGCAACAAGAAAAGAGCGTGCAACAGCAACTCGATGCCATTGAAAAGCAGCGCATCGAAGCAATTAGCAGCCCCAATCCTAATCAAACTAAAATCGCTGAAATTGACAAACAGCGCCTCGCACTTTTGCAAGAATATCAGCAAATTCAAACCCAGATTCGTACCGCCAGCCCCCGCTACGCTGCCCTCACCCAACCCCAACCTTTAACACTCCCAGAAATTCAGAAACAGATTCTCAATGAAAACACGATTTTATTGCAGTATTCCCTCGGCTCATACCGCAGTTATTTGTGGGTTGTGACATCAACGGGACTAACTAGCTATGAATTGCCAAAACGCGCCGAGATTGAAACAGCAGCAGGAGCTTTCCGCACCGCAGTAACTATTAGCCAAAATGACAGATATATTCCCCAAAAAGTTGCCGAAGCGAGTGCAAATCTAAGCCAATTAATTTTACAGCCCGCCGCAGCCAAATTAGGAAACAAACGCTTATTAATTGTTCCCGACGGCGTGCTGCACTATACCCCTTTTCCCGCGTTAACTATTTCCCAAACCGCAGGACAAAATACCAATGTTCCCTTAATTGCCGAACATGAAATTATCACTCTGCCTTCTGCCTCAACTCTCGCCATTCTCAGGCAAAATTACGGAGATAGAAAACCACCCATCCAAAATTTAGCAATTTTAGCCGATCCTGTTTTCACTCCAGACGATGAAAGAGTTAAAGGACAACTTACCCCAGCAACCACCGAAAAGTTAGAAGCAAATAACCTCGGTTTAAATCGCTCGCTTCGTGCTTCCGAGATGAAATGGCCGCCAAAACGCCTACCATTTAGCCGCCAAGAAGCCCAAACAATATCAAGCTTATTCCCCTCAGCTTCTACCCGTCAAATACTTGATTTTGATGCCAGTCGCACTACCGCCACCGACGGCAGTTTAGTCAATTATCAAATCATTCACTTCGCCACCCACGGCATTGCCAACCCCGAAAATCCCGAACTGTCAGGAATTGTGATGTCTACCGTAGATGACAAGGGCAATCTTGTCAATGGCTTTTTGCGCCTTACCGATATTTTTAACTTGAAAATAGCGGCAAATTTAGTGGTTTTAAGTGCTTGTCAATCGGGCATGGGACAGAATGTTAAAGGCGAAGGAATGGTGGGATTAACAAGGGGTTTTATGTATGCGGGGGCGCAGCGGGTGGCGGTGAGTTTGTGGAGTGTGGATGATGAAGGAACTGCTGTGTTAATGCAAAAGTTTTATCAAAAAATGCTGCAACAAAAGTTAGCGCCGGCGGCAGCTTTGAGGGCCGCACAGATTGAAATGATGCAGCAGGAAGAATGGAAGTCTCCCTATTATTGGGCTGCTTTTACCTTGCAAGGCGAGTGGAAATGATATAGCACTTTGACTGGTAAGTAAGTACATAGCCCTTGTAGGACACGGCAATGCCGTGTCCCTACCGGGATCGAAGAGCGATCCGGGTGTATTTCATAAACGTGGAATCTGCTGTATGACTTTTATGAACTCAAAATTATGAAATTTATGAATTGACTTGAAGCTCAGCCTGTTTTAAAATGTTAATTAACTGGGGTCAGTAAGTCGCATAAAAAACTCCTACCGGGTCTTAATATATGGAAAATCGACTGACTCAAACTCAACTAAAGCAAATAGTAGCTGAAGTAGAACGCCTTTCTAACATCCGGCAATCTGAACTTGATTCCGAAGAAGTCAAAGAAATTTTGCAGGAATTGAGCTTGCCTCCAGAGTTGCTAAATGAAGCTTTAATCCAGTTGCAGCGTCGGGAAGCACTGGCCCAGCAGCAGCGGCGAAATCGGTGGATTGCAGGAGGATTGGCTGCGGCTGCGGCGGGGGCGATCGCCTTTACCGGATTCTACATTCAGCAAAACCGACAAGCGATCGATCGCGTTTCAATTCAAGCAAACCGCATAACTTCGGTGCAGGATGATGGTGGCAATTTGACAGTTATTTCCCGCCAAAATAATCCTGAAATATTTTATCGTACTACCTTAAAAGATGCACCGGTAGGGAAAAAACTGTCGTTATCTTGCGATTGGATTGACCCCAGCGGTCAAGTTGTCAAACAAAACCGCTATCAGACTCGCGAAATCGACAAACCTATCTGGAATACTCAATGCCGCTACCAAATTGGTACTGCTGCTGCTACCGGAAAGTGGCAAGTTAAAATGTTCGTTGAAACTCGTGCGATCGGCAGTACATCCTTTGAAGTTAAATAATCCTACATAACACAAACTCTGCCCTTTCACTCTCCTCCTTCTCCAACTCTGCGCTCTCTGCGCTCTCTGCGGTAAATAAAAAAAAATCTCATTTACAAATTAAAAAATGATGGCAACAGTATCTTCGCCCAAAAACTCGCCTATAGATAGATTATAACATGGCAATCACCAACAAAGCGCGTCAATTTTTAGGATACTGGGGCTGCGATTCTCGCCACAAATCAGAAGCGCTGCTGGCGAAAATCATCAGCCAGTCTGCCAGAGAAATTCCAGTTCAAAAAGTCGAGCATTCTTCCAGTTTCTCCACCGCAGGCAGCGAAAATCATCCAATTTGGAATGTTGCTAGTACCGAACTCGATGGCGCGCCAAACTTGCCGACCAAAAAGAGCAATTCCCTGCGGGATAGCTACGCTTCACGTAGTTTTCAAATCGCGGCACTTTCAGCATCTGGACTATCTACATATCCATCAGCTAACGGTTTGCTGTTACCTGATGTCTGGGTAAACGTTCGAGAAAATTGCCTGATTTTGGGAAGGGAACCCTTCGGGCGAGTAACACTTTACTGGACGCGAATCGGGCAGAGTATTTGGTTTGCATCGAGTTTGCAACTGCTGTTAAATATTTGCGAACAGCCAGGTGTAAGCATTCCCGGTTTGTACGGTTATAGCTGTTTTTCCTATGTCCCAACTCCTTTAACTCCGGTTAAAAATGTATTCGCAGTTCCCGCAGGAACCGAATTAACTTGGGAGTGCGAGCGAGATAGCGGTGTCATTTTTGAACCAAAATCAAAACGCTTGTTGGAATGGGGAGAAAGTTCAGAAAAAATACAAGACGAAGCAGAAGCGATCGCACAATTACAAAACTTACTTAAAGATGCCGTTCACCGTCAAATTGCCGATATAGACAGCAGTGAAACTGTCGGAGTATTTCTATCAGGCGGTTTAGATTCCTCAGTTGTCGCAGCTTTATTAGTAAAAGCCGGAGTCAAAGTGCGCGCTTATACTCTGGACTTTGGCGAAGCCGGAATTCCTGAATATCCTTGGGCAGAACAAGTAGCCTATTCGCTGAAAATTCCCTTAGTAAAAGTAGATGCCAGGCCGCACCGGATTAAACAAGTTTTGCATTCTGCTGTGAAAGCTTTAGATTTGCCTTTTGGCGACGGAGTTACAGTGCCGCTGTACCTTTTAAATGAAGCTGCGAGTCAAGAAACCGATCTCGTTTTCAACGGCGAAGGCGGCGATCAGTTATTTGCGGGATGGACGAATAAACCCCTGATTGCAGCGGGTATTTATCAAGCCGCAAATCCAGCCGGAGACGAAGCTTTTGCCCTGCAATACCTGCGAACTTTTCACCGGATGTGGGAGTACGAAACTAAAGTTTACCAGCCGCAAATTTACACTCAAATTCTGAATTTGCACCCTCAAGATTGGCTGCTAGAGGCTCTTAATCCTGCTTTAGGCGGGTCTTTACTGCACCGCCTCCGCCGCGCGGGGCTGATGCTCAAAGGCGCGCAGAACATCCATCCCCGCGCTGCTAATTTAGCTCTAGCTTTTGGTCTGAAAGTGCGATCGCCCTTTTGCGATTTTGCCTTAACAGACTGGACGTTTAAACTGTCAGGAGAATTGTTTTTGCGGGGTGCTTGCGAGAAATACATCCTCAAACGAAGCGTGGAAAATTGGTTGCCTGCGGAAATAGTTTGGCGGGAAAAGCGGGGTATGGGGGTTCCCTTAACCTCTTGGTGTTTTAATGAATTTTGGCATCAAATTGGCGATTGGTTGAACCCTGCCGTGCTGCTATCAGAGAAACGCTGGCAACCCGATTTGGCTGCTCAAATTGTGTCCGGCAAATTCGCAGCGGGAATTCAAGGCCGCCGCATTGGCGAAATTATTTGGCTGTTAATTATGTGGCAAATTTGGCGATCGCAAATCTTAGGCGAGGAAGTGACAAACAAATCTTGGAATCATCCATTTTGGTTGCCTCGATCGGTTTGGAACTACCGCCAGCGGTGGCAAGAATAAAAGCTACTCCCTTTATGACTCGGCGGTTGAAACCGCGTCTACACAAACGAAGTCAGCGCAACGCGAGACTAAAGAATAACTGAGGTATGAAAGCTGGATTTGGGATAATTGCTAATTAAAAAAACATCTACTTTACCATTATGTCAACAATCGCATATCGCAAATCACTTCTCAAAGAACCGCCTTTTACTCTTTCCCTAGCCCAAGAGTTATTAGCTACTTACGGATCGCCGCTTTACGTTTATCAAAGCGATATTTTGCGCCAGACTATTGCCCGCATTACTAAGGCAATTTCCTATCCGCGAACTCAATTTTGTTTTGCCAGCGTGACAAATGGCAACATCGGACTGCTGCAAATTTTTCAAGCTTGCGGGTGGGGACTGCACGCCAATACACCGGGAGATATTTATTTAGGAAGTCAGGCCAGTTTTTCGCCCAAAAACATTGTTTACAGCGGCAGCAATTTGCACCGAAATGAGATGGAACAAGTTCTCAAATGGGGTGTCAAAACTCTGAATTTCGACAGTCTCGCTCAGTTGCAGTTGTGCTGTGAAGTTTATCAATCTCTCAGGGAAAACCAACTGATTTTAGAACCGCCTCGTTTGGGTTTAAGACTGAATTTGCCCGAACTAACTGGAGACAGTCGAATTGGAGTGCGATCGACTGAATTCCCAGAGGCGATCGCCATAACTAGAAAAGCCGGATTAAAGCTCAGCGGATTGCATTTTTATCGCGGTACCGGCACTAATTCTACCGCAGCTTTTACTCAAGTAATTGATACTGTAATTGCCGCAGCTCAGCAATTGCCAGATTGGGAATATCTCGATTTTGGCGGCGGTTTTGGCTATCCTTACCGCAGCGGGGGTACAGCCTTTGACTGGGAACTGTTCGGAGCAGAATTAACCAGCAAAATCAGCCAACTCGATCGCGAAATTCAGCTAATAGTTGAACCAGGGCGATCGGTTGTAGCGGGATGCGCTACTTTGCTCGCTCAAGTTGTTTCTACAAAATGGCAAGAAGCCAAACAAATTGTGGGCGTGGATACTACTGTTGCTAATCTTTCAGTGCCGTCAGTTCACGGCGGTTATCGAGAGATTTATACCTGGAATTGCCGGGATTCTCTACATCTTACTGATGTTTGCGGCAATACTACTTATTCGCGGGATTATTTGGGAAAAAACGGTCAACTGCCGGCTTTGGGAGTTGGGGAAATCCTGGCTATTTTAGATGTGGGAGCCTACGGCTATGCCATGTCATCGCACTTTTTGCACCGCCCCAGACCTGCGGAAGTGCTGTTAGAAAATAACCAGCATCGCGTGATTCGCCAAAGAGAAGATTACAGCATTTTGTTAGCAAATCAAGTTTTTTGAATAATCAATAGGAGATTTTTATGAAGTGTATTAACTGCCATACTGACAATAAGTTAAAAGATCGCACGGCAAATAGCGGCCGCTGTGTACGATGCAGGCATAAGTTTGCATTTGAACCGACTTCAATGACTGGTGTCAAAATAACTGACCCGATGTTTGCCAAGGCGATCGCAGATATTTCGGTTAATGATACGCTCTTTTTTACCCCTAAGCAGTTATTTTACCTTTTAGACAAGCGATCGAGACCAAAAATTTATGATGGGTTCTACACAATCCCAGGATACCTAATTATTAATATAGTTTCGGGTATCTTTGTTGCTATGTGGACAGCCACTCTATTTTCTGGAGGGAGTATAGCTTTCATTTTGGTAATGTTTGTAATAAATAGTTTGTTGATTGCAGGAACTTTTACTGCTAGCCGTTCTAGCAAGTATCCGTACAAACAACGCCAGAAATTTGCAAAAAATTTGCTAGTTTGGGGAGGAATAGTTCTGGTGTGCGGAATTGGTGTAACTCTGTTATCAAGTTCCTTTCCGCTGTTTTTAGCGAGCTGCGCTATCGGGCTGCTATCTATCTATTTGGGTAGCAAAAAAGTTGAAAAAAGACCTGCAAATAGTCAAGATTTTACTATTGAGTTAAATCAGTTTCAAGGCTGGCTTAATACTTGGACAGAAATTAACTCTATGACTAAATTGCTGCCGCCTCCCCGCGCTCTAAATGCAAATACCGCCGTTAGTCCTGATGTCAGCGCTTACAGTTTTGACAGATTAGTTGTGTGCGATCGCCCGGAAATTGCCCAATTTTTAATTGCCAACAATTTTCACTTTGAAAATAACTGTGCAGTCCTCAGCATTACCGGATATCCTCAAAATATCTTCGACACAACTATGGAAATGCTGCGCCGAAATCCTGACTTAAAAGTCTACGCTTTGCACGATTGCACTCCCCGAGGAATTGGTTTAGTTGACCACCTACGCACGAGTCCTAATTGGTTCTCAGATAGCAGCGCGATAATTATTGATATCGGACTGCTGCCCCGGCAAATTATTGCGGCTGGCGACAATATGTTTGTTCTAAGTTCTGAGAGTTCGGCACGAGATGCTGTACAATTGCCGCCAGCAATTCGCCAAGATTTATCCGATGAAGAATTGGAGTGGTTAGAATTAGGTAATTATGTTGAATTGGAATCGTTTAGTCCTCAAAAACTGATTCAAATTTTGAATCGAGGAATTGCCGGCAGTCGAGATTTAGGCAGCGATGACAGCAGTTTGATTCTGCTAGGCGGTACGGATAGTTCTATCTATGTTGTTGACAGTTTTGGTTGAGGTTTGTAGGGAAACGGCATTGCCGTGTCCGCGCAAATATCCTGTGCGGTAGGGAAACGGCATTGCCGTGTCCGCGCAAATATCCTGTGCGGTAGGGAAACGGCATTGCCGTGTCCGTGCAGATAAGGAAACGGCAGTGCCGTATCCCTACAGATATAATGTGCAATTAAGCCGATTTGATATTACTTATTACCTTGCAGCCAAATTTCTAAACTCGCCAACAGCCACAGTTTAACGCCGTAACGCCCCCAGGTATCTCCTTCATAGTCTAGCCATTGACCTATCAAAGATTGGTTGAAATAAGGAGCGATCGCAGCTTTTTTCGACAGCAGCAAACCCTTAGCTTCTCGCTGCCAAAACTTCTTAAATCCCAACTGTACTGGAACCAGCATCCCGCTTTTGGGCCTGTCTAAAATTTGAGCGGGCAGAAGGTTTGCAACCGCTTGTTTTAAAACAGCTTTTTCCACAACTCCCGATAGTTTGTATTCCGGCGGCACAGTCATGCTCAAGTCAACTATTCGCTGGTCGAAAAGAGGCGATCGCCCGTGCAAGTCAGCAGCTTGAGTCAAGTTGTTCACTTTCGTCAAAATCTGGTCTGCTCCCTTAAATTTAATATTTAATGCCATTAATCGATTGAGATAATTGCCGCTGCTATTCAAATCCGCACTAAATACCGAAGGTTCTGTTTTTACTGCCGCCAAAATCTCCGGTTTTAACAGTTGAGGCAAATCCGCAGCGCACTTTTGAAATGACATCAAATATGCTGGCAGCGCATCCAAATTAGTGACAGAATTGTACAAGCTGTTAATTAGCATCGGTTGATTTTTCGGCCCGCCAAAACAGGGGTCGCCACCTTCGCCGTTGAGGACAACTTCGACAGATTCTCGCGCCAATTTTCCTAATAGCAAGTTTGGCACTGTCAGCGGATCGCCGATCGGATCGTCTAAATAGCTCATTGTTTCTGGCAACTTTTCCCACATATCCCGAAAGGTAATTTCTAAAATGTGGTGTTGAGTTTGGCAGTGTCGGGCGACTAGACTGGAAAACTCTAATTCGTTGGCGCATTCTGCACCAAAATGAATTGAGTAAGTGTGAACTGGTCGATCGTGAAATTTAGCAGCTAAAGCGGCGATGCAGCTAGAGTCTAACCCGCCGGAAAGAAAGACGCCTACAGCTTGATTTGCAGGCAAATATTCTCGGACAATTTCATCTAAAAGAGAGCGCAATCTCGCGCTGTGCCATTCTAAAGATTGTTCGGCCTCGACAACTTGTTCTCGGAGTTCCCAGTAAGCGGAAATTGTCTCGTCAGGGAAGCTTAAAACGGTTCCTGGGCGCAGTTCTCGCACTTGCTGCCAGAGGGTACGATCGCCCGGAACGAAGGAGCAGCAGAGGTAATCTCGCAGCGCTACGAGGTCGATCGCCCTTGAATGGTAGGGTGCGATCGCCCGCAGTTGAGGAGAAATCCAGCGAGTCGCGCCAACATCAGTGTAGTAAAGAGTTCGCGCACCCGCGCGATCGCGCGCCAGCCGCAAAACTTGCCTTTCTCTGTCCCAAACCGCAAACGCGAACATACCCGCCAGCAGCGGCAAACATTCAACGCCCCAGTGTTCCCAAAGTTGAGCGACTAATTGGCGATCGCACCCCTGCCAACTATTAGCAGCAATCCCCAATCTTTCCAGCAATTCTAATCGGTTGCTCAGCCAAATATCGCCGACAACTGCAAATTTTTCTGAGGCACTTAGAATTATCTGAACAGTTGGGTTTGAGCAAATAATAGCAAGTTGACCTTCTCGCCACGCTGTATTATCTTCGATAGCGTCTGTTTTACCCCAAGCTATCCCCCAATTTGAGGCTAATTCAACCAGAGAATTTGGAGGTAGAGAGGATTTTTGTTTTTGGCTACCTGTATAATTGAGAAATGATTTTTTATCGCTCATTTTTGCAAATTTAAGATAATTTTAAATAATCTCAATTATAACTTACATATTGCACCATTCTTTGTGGAACGGGCCGGAGAGCCCGTTCTACAAAGAATGAGTTTTCTTGTGGGGTGGGCCGGAAAGCCCGCCCAGAAAAGGGTTTATCGCCCGCTAGCTAAAGCCTCCCGCAATTTGCGATCGCGCTGCGATTTATCCCGAAGTTCGGGAGTTGCCATCCGCAACACAAAATCCAGCAGCCAAGGAGCAATTCGGTGACACCAAACTGCTAGATGACTTTGATATCCTACTAAGATTTCCGGCGCATCTTTGTGCAATCCCGCCACCAGTGCTAGGGCAACTTTTTCGGGAGTTGTGGGCACTACCCAGCGAAATTGTTCCAAGTCTCGCACCATGTCGGTATCTGTTAGGGATGGCAGCAAAGCTGTCACTCGAACATTGTACTGAGTTAACTCGCTGCGCAAAGCTTGGGTGAATCCCAAAATGGCAAATTTGGTAGCAGAATAAGTAGCCATTGTGGGAGCAGCAATTTTTCCCATCAAGCTCGATACATTGACGATTGTTCCCTCTTTTTGAGTCGCCATTCGCCGAGCTATCAAGCGGGTAATTGTGTAGGTTCCGAGCAAATTTAAGGCGATTTCTTCCTCGATTAACGGCAGCGGGGAACGCAAGAATGATGCTTGGTGGGCGACGCCCGCACAGTTGACTAGCAGGTGAATCGGGCCCCAATCTCGCCAAGCTTGGGCGATCGCAATATTCACCGCTACTGACTGAGTTAAATCCAAAGCTAACGGCACTACTTCTGTGCCCAAAACATCGATTTCCTCTGCCAGTTCAATTAATTGCCTGCGGTTGCGCGCCACAATCAACAAACGTTTGACTCCTTGTCTCGCTAATTCCAGGGCGATCGATCGCCCAATTCCGCGCGAAGCTCCTGTAACAAGAGCTGTTTTTCCTTGAAGTTGCATAGATTAAACCTTTTGGTTGATGCTCACCGCGGCACGGAGTTATGAGTTGTGAGTTGTGAATTATTAGTTATGAGTTGAATGTTTTGGCGGTAACAACTCATAATTCATAATTTTGGGAAAGGCTATCTTGTTCCGACAAGCCTAATTTTTTCGTGGGGTTAACTCAAAACAAAAAACTTTTGAATCGCTAACGTGCGCGTGAGTTGAACTAAACTTTGAGTTTGCCAGGAATCAGTCAAATATCTGGTCATTTAACCTCATGCAAGCAGACAAACGTGAGATGAGAAAACCTAGTCGGGAATCATGCCAAAGCGGGCTTTAGTACCGCTCTTTCTTCAGTTAGCGGAGGTGGACTTTGCCTGTGTAGCCGCGAACTTATTCGCCGGGGATTGGTTTTCTTCAGTCCGCGGAGGCGGACTTTGCCTGTGTAGCCGCGAATTTATTCGCCGGGAATATTCACCCCGAATTTGTGATTTTTCGGGGCTTAATTACCCCTGTTTTTTTAGTCCGCAGAGGCAGACTATATCCTGTGCCACCGCGACTTAAAATCGCCGGGGATTCGTGCGAATTGGCACAGGATAATTGAGCAATGCAGATTATCAATTCCACACCTCCTAGATATGAGAATTTCCTATCTACACACACCTTAACAACTAGAAGTTAAAGCGGCAACAATTTTTAATAAATCTTCCGCAACACTTCTTTACACAATTCTCATACGGCCGATTTCCAAGTGCCGTGAAAGCCCAAAGGTATGACACCGGGCAATTCTAGCTGGCAAACAGGGGAATCTGAAAGTCTGTCGCTGTCAAATATCCAGACTTCGCTGCTGTCAGAATTGCCGTCGTAAACAACTGTCAAAATCCAACCTTTGTCTGAGTAAATATCTGGAACGTAGATGGGCTCGGCGGGATAGCGATTTTCGCCACAGTCGGCAATTGTGAGATTGCGGCTTTGCGTGTCAAAACGGGCGATCGCACCATAACGTTCCGGTACAATATCAAGGTCAGGCCGATACATTGCCAGATAAATATATCGCGACTCTTGCCCTATTTCTGAAGCAGGTACCGTCGGAAATTCGCAAGGTTGATCCAACAATTCTTCTGTTGCTGTCACTTTGCCCGTCAGAGGATTGAGATGCACTCGACAAAGAGTCCCCTCCGCATCGGTGCGAGTTTCACCCGCCGCTACTTCTTTCAGGCGCTGATTAGTTTTAAAGTCAGCCAAGCGCACTAAATCAACGGCCACCGAACCATCTTCCTTGACAAAACCGTTAGCAAAATGCCACTGAAACCAAGAATCGGTTTGGCCTCGACTAACTAAAGAGAGAGTTTCCGAGTCAACAACTAATATCTGCGTTCCTAACTCGGGTTTCCATTCCAAAGAGTCGCTGTAACTGCTGATTCCAGCTAACACTGGCAAAAATTTGAGTCGTACTGGCGGCACAAAAAATATTAGATACTTTCCAGCCAAAACAAAATCGTGGAGCATAGGAGGGCCATCTAAAGCAACAGTTCCTTGTTGCACAATTTTGCCTGTAGGATCGCTTTTATACAGATTCAACTTTGTACTGGCACCATGTGTAATCCCAAAGTTAAAAATATTGCCAGTAATCGGGTCGCGCTTGCAGTGAGCGGAATAAGAAGATCCACTCTCTAAACTTCCTAAATCGTCCGTTCCCTGAGTTTCCAGAGTTTGCAAATCGAGGCTGTGAGGCAAGCCGCCTTCCCACAAAGCTAAAAGGCGATCGGGCAAAGCTAACACAGAAGTATTGGCAGCATTTTTAACAGATTTCTTCCACCGCAACCACGCAGGCACCGGTGCTGTCATCCCATAATTACTGTAGAGAAATTTATCGGCTTTTTCCTCAGCTTGATATCCCGCTGTTTCCACGTAGCGATAAACAGCCGCAGCACCCGGATCGGTAAAATGTACTGCCAAAATTGCACCGTCGCCGTCAAACCAATGTCCCGCATTCATGCCGCCGCGTTGCAAACGTGCGGGCCCGTTACGGTAGAGAGTTCCCCGCAATCCTGCGGGAATTTTACCGCTTTTAACCAATAGCTGAGTCAGCGGAAATTCCGCAGCCGGACGGGCTAAAGCTTGAGCCCAAGATTTTTTAGCTGAGATTTGAGTGTCTGTTTTCATTTGAAACTCGCAATTTTAAACTGATATGACATAATTTTTGCTATACAATTATAGCAAAAATTAACTAACAGCTATGACTCTCCGCCGCCGCGCTCTGCTCAGAACTTTTGGGCTGACTGCTATTGGTACTCAGCTTTTGCCCATCGCCCAAACCAACCTATCTCCCAAAACTGCGATCGAGCCGCGCCGCCTGCAAGTCGGCGATACTGTAGCCTTAATCAATCCTGCCGCTTTCAACTACGAAAAAGAAGTGCAGCCCTTTTTTAAAGTTCTGGATAACCTGGGTTTAAAAGTTAAATTGGGAGAGCATTTTTACGACCGCTACGGCTATTTAGCAGGCAAGGATGCCGATCGCGCCGCCGATGTCAACGCAGCCTTTGCCGATGACTCAGTGCGAGCTATTTTTACCGGGATGGGCGGCTGGGGCTGCGGTAGAATATTGCCGCTCCTAGATTACAATATTATCCGCAACAATCCCAAAATTATTATGGGATTCAGCGATATTACTGCGCTGTTATTGGCGATTTATGCTAAAACTAATATAGTTACTTTTCACGGCCCTTTAGGTGCCTCAAGTTGGAGTCCCTTTACAGTAGATTACGTCAAAAAAGTTTTGTTTGAGGGAGGCTCTGTTACGCTGCAAAACTCCAAAAGCCTGCAAGTTGAAACAATCTGGCGCGGCACAGCTAGGGGAAGACTAATCGGCGGCAATTTATCAGTAATCGCAGCAATGGTGGGTTCTGCATATTTACCGACATGGGAAAACAGTATTTTGTTTGTCGAGGAAGTTGGCGAAGAGGTTTATCGCATCGATCGAATGTTGACGCAGCTCAAATTAGCGGGCATTCTCGATAAAATATCCGGTTTTATTTTCGGACAGTGTACCAAGTGCGAAGCTGAAAAACCCCAAGAGTCACTAAGCTTACCTCAAGTCTTGTCAGACCAGATTCGCCCCTTGAAGATTCCTGCGTGGTATGGTTCAATGGTGGGGCACATTCGGGAGCAGTTCACTTTGCCGATCGGCAAACAAGTCGAAATCGACTCAAATTCGGGTACAATCAAACTGTTAGAATCCGCTGTCAACTAAATATTGAACTATTCTCGATATTATCGAGGCATATCCAGGGAACGAGAAACGAGAAAAAATTTAAACACAAAATCAGAAATATCGTGAAAAAAGCCGCACAATTAATTAAACCCTTAACAGCAATTCTATTAACAATAATTTGCTTGTTATCGCAGAACGCTTGCACAGCAGCAGAAGCAAGTAAAACCGCCAGCAGCGACACCATTTATCAGCAGCGAACCGTCCACAATCCCGACGGCACCGGCAAATTTTACATGGGTCGAGAAATTGCCCAAGTCATGGGATATCAAGGTGCGGGTTGGCTGGAAAGACCTTCTCGCGGCATGGAAGAAAAATCAGCTCGATTAGTGAACAATCTCGATTTAAAACCAACCGATATTGTAGCCGACATAGGAGCGGGAACGGGATATTTTAGCTTTCGCATTGCTCCCTTAGTTCCAGAAGGAAAGGTTTTGGCAGTTGACGTGCAGCCGGAAATGATTAATTTTATTAAATTGAATAAACAAGAAAAAAATATTGCTAACGTTGAGCCAGTTTTGGGAAGTATCGACAATCCGAATTTGCCTGAAAACAGCGTAGATTTAGTTGTGATGGTGGATGCTTATCACGAATTTGCATATCCCAGAGAAATGATGCAAGGAATTGTGAAAGCACTCAAACCGGGAGGACGCACGGTATCGATCGAGTATCGGGGCGAAAACCCGATGATTCCCATTAAAGGTTTGCACAAAATGACGCAGAAGCAGGTAAAAAAAGAAATGGCAGCCGTCGGTTTAGTATGGAAAGAGACAAAAGATATGTTGCCACAGCAGCATTTGATGGTGTTTGAGAAAAAATCTCAAATTTAGCAGCCAAACAGAGCGATTGCTTACCATTTTTAATCATTTTTGTCAAGGTACAAAAGACGTAGTTTTGAGGCGATCGGGCGATCTGTCAAACATACTAAGCCTTAAGTAACCCTTAAGATAGACATTTTACTAAAAATACCATTTACAATTAAAAATTGATAACCCAGAGGCGCTTCCTTCATTTTTCAAGCGAAGAAGTGTCGCTATTAAGAAGTACCAGCGTGAACATTCCAAGTTCCATCCTCACCATGCTCGCCGGCATCGTAGTGACTCTGATCAGTCTCTGGTACGGGCAGAATCACGGTTTGATGCCGATCGCCGCCTCTGACGAAGCATCCGACATAGACGCACTTTTCAATACAATGATGACCATTTCCACTGGACTATTTATCATGGTCCAAGGAATTCTCATCGTTGCTGCAATTAAATATCGCCGTCGTCAAGGAGACAACACAGATGGCCCGCCTTGGCATGACAACTTTCCCTTAGAAATTCTTTGGACAGCCGTGCCGGCGGTGATTATTTTAGGAATCGGAGTCTACAGTTTTGAGATTTACAACTCAATGGGAGGCCTCGATCCGATGGGAAATCACGACCACGGAACCATGCAAGCGCACTCTAAAATGCGGGGAAGTGCGATCGCCGCCACACTCTCAGACATGGGTCAAAACACCCCACAAATTCCGTCTAGAAAACTTGTTGCTCTAGGCGTCGGCGCTTCCCCAGAAAACGAAGACAAACCAGCAGACTTAGTTGTCAATGTCATGGGTTTGCAGTACGCCTGGATTTTTAGCTATCCAGAAAGCGGCGTTAGTTCTGGCGAACTGCATATGCCAGTCAACCGCGACGTACAGCTAAATATCTCAGCTCAAGACGTGCTCCACGCATTTTGGCTGCCGGAATTTCGCCTCAAACAAGATGCAATTCCCGGGCGGCCGAGCGAACTGAGATTTACACCAACTAAAACCGGCGAATACCGGGTTGTTTGTGCTGAATTGTGCGGCGCTTATCACGGAGCGATGAAAGCTTTAGCAGTCGTTCACACGCCCGAAGAATTCGACAGTTGGCTGCAAAGCCAGCAAGTTGCTAGCAGTCAAAACTTAGAGCAAGCAGTTGCAGTCAATCCTGGGGAATTGTCAGACGGTGAATTTTTGGCTCCCTACGTCAGGGAAATAAAAATTAATTCCGAAACCCTAGAACAACTTCACCCAACTCATCACTAAAAATAGTCATTAGTTCCTGGCACTGGGTCTTCGATCCTGAGCTAATAATTAATGACTAATAACTAATGACTAATAACTATGACACAAGCACAGTTCCAAGAAAGTGCCAACACTGAGGCTCGCGGAACAGCGCCCGCCGATAGACATTGGCGCGACTACTTCACTTTTAATACCGACCACAAAGTCATCGGTATTCAATACCTGGTAACAACATTTATTTTCTATCTAATCGGCGGCGTGATGGCAACTTTGGTGCGAACAGAACTCGCCACCCCCGACGCCGATTTTGTCACCCCCGAACTCTACAACAGTTTATTTACTGTTCACGCGACGGTGATGATCTTCCTGTGGATCGTACCCGCCGGAGCCGGATTTGCTAACTTTTTGATCCCCTTAATGATTGGGGCACAAGACATGGCATTTCCCAGGCTGAATGCCGTTGCCTTTTGGCTGATTCCCGTAGGCGGCGTGTTGCTGTTGAGCAGTTTTTTGGTAGGAGCTCCGCAGGCGGGTTGGACTTCCTATCCGCCTTTGAGCTTAGTTACTGCTCAAGCCGGGGAAGAAATTTGGATTCTCAGCGTTTTGATTCTCGGAACTTCTTCGATTTTGGGGGCGGTAAATTTTGCCGTTACCATCTTTACCATGCGCGTTCCGAGCATGAGTCTCAATGAAATGCCTTTGTTTTGCTGGGCGATGATTGCGACTTCAGCGCTGACTTTGATTGCTACTCCAGTGTTAGCGGCAGCTTTGATTTTGCTGTCGTTTGACTTGTTAGCGGGGACGGCATTTTTTAACCCTACCGGCAACGGCGATCCGATCGTCTACCAGCATTTATTCTGGTTTTATTCGCACCCGGCAGTTTACATTATGATTATGCCCTTTTTCGGGGTGATTTCAGAAGTTTTGCCGGTGCATTCCCGCAAGCCAATTTTTGGTTATTTGGCGATCGCATATTCCAGTCTCGCAATCAGCTTTTTGGGCTTGATCGTCTGGGCGCACCATATGTTTACCAGCGGCACTCCCGGCTGGCTGCGGATGTTTTTTATGATCACTACTATGATCATCGCCGTACCAACTGGGATTAAAATATTTAGCTGGTTGGCAACTATTTGGGGAGGAAAACTCCGGCTTGTCAGCGCGATGCTATTTGGGATGGGTTTTATCTCAACATTTGTGCTCGGCGGCATCACCGGGATTATGGTGGCTTCCGTACCTTTCGACATTCACGTTCACGACACTTATTTTGTCGTCGCTCACCTACACTACGTGCTGTTTGGCGGCTCAGTGTTTGGAATTTACGCTGCTTTTTACCACTGGTTCCCCAAAATGACGGGGCGGATGATTAATGAATTTTGGGGTAGAGTTCACTTTGTTTTAACTTATGTTGGCTTTACTGTAACTTTCCTGCCGATGCACGCTTTGGGGATGCAAGGAATGCCCCGGCGGGTGGCAATGTACGACCCGAAATTTACCACAATTAATGTCATTTGTACTGTCGGTGCTTATATGCTGGCAGTGTCTACAATCCCGTTTATCATTAATGTGATTTGGAGCTGGAGGTACGGCCCGAAAGCAGGTGACAATCCTTGGCAAGCTTTGAGTTTGGAATGGATGACGACTTCGCCGCCCCCGATCGAAAATTTTGAAGGAGTGCCGGTATTGGCAACGGGGCCTTACGATTACGGCATGGAAAAAATTCAGCGTACTGGGGAACGTCTCAGGCTCAAGCTGAGGGAAAATGCCACCCGCAACGCCCAGAAAACAGGTATTCCTATTGCGGAGGCTCAAGCTTCAACTTTCTTGGGCCGTACTGCAACTTTGGTCGCTCCTGAATCAGAGATAGATGTTGATTCTCCTGCTGATGAAAGTCAAGATGGCGAATAGTCATTAATTATCAGGCATTAGTCATTGGGCATTGTTGACTGTTGACTGTTGACTGTTGACTGTTGACAACTGCCCACTGACAACTGCCCACTGACAACTGCCCACTGACAACTGACTTCTTCATTACCAATTTCTTATGCAAATTCCAGCGATCGATCCGGCCAAAACAGCCCTGAATTACCACCACGAGGCTGAGGTAGAAGCACACGGTGTGGAGCATCCCGACCACCGAATGTTAGGTGTAATTGTGTTCCTGTGCGCTGAAGGCATGATATTTTTCGGTATGTTTGCCGCGTATTTGATTTATCGGGCGATGGCCCCCGTGTGGCCTCCTGAAGGTACGCCGGCGCGAGAGTTATTGCTGCCGGGAATTAATACGGTAATTCTGATTGCTAGCAGTTTTGTGATTCACAATGCTGATACTGCAATCAAAAAAAATGATGCCGCCGGAATGCGGAATTGGCTGCTCGTAACTATTGCTATGGGCGCAGTTTTCTTGTTCGGTCAGGTTTACGAATACACTCATTTAGAGTTTGGCTTGACGACC
This sequence comes from Microcoleus sp. K4-B3, assembly GCF_036704615.1. Lineage (NCBI taxonomy): Bacteria > Bacillati > Cyanobacteriota > Cyanophyceae > Oscillatoriales > Microcoleaceae > Microcoleus > Microcoleus sp. K4-B3. The sequence continues at coordinate 227,515 of NZ_JAUBSF010000001.1, read as the reverse complement.
AATTTGTATGCCAGTTGCTTTTACGTTTTGACTGCTTTTCACGGCTTGCACGTTACGTTGGGAGTGCTGCTGATGGTGGCGGTGGTGTGGCGATCGCGCGCGCAAGGTCATTATTCTAGCGAGCACCACTTCGGAATCGAAGCGACTGAGATTTACTGGCACTTTGTGGATGTTATTTGGATTGTCTTGTTTTTGTTGCTGTATATTTTGTGATCCCAGAGGCTTTTGGGCCTCTGCCGCAAGAGATTTGTAGGACCCCCAATTGGGGGTTTTTTATTGTTTGGAGAGTGCGATCGACTTTCATTCACCCTCTCAAAGCCGATCGCGCTAAACTAAAAGTAGCAATTCTCCTATCCAGCAGCATTGAGAAAATTATGCAGTGCGAATTGTGCGATCGACAAATGGAAGCATTAACCGCCCATCACCTCATCCCCAAACAAAACACCAAGCGGAAAAACGAAGACCCAAGCCCGACAATCGACATTTGCTCCGCTTGTCACCGCCAGATTCACTCTCTATTTGAGAACAAACACCTCGCCCAAGAGCTCAATACCCTGGAAAAGCTCAAAAATAACCCAGAACTCCAGAAATTTGTCTCTTGGATTAAGAAACAAAAAACCGACAAACGCATTCAAGTACGCGGCAAAAAAGCTCGATCGCAGGGCCACAACTCATATATATAGTCCTGGACGCAGTTACTGTCTGAGGCCCGGTTTCTTCATTAATTTTTCGTTTCCCAACCCAAAATTTTGCACAGCAGCCCGGTTTGTTTGCGTAAATCCTAGTATAGTGATTTACTTATTCGTAACAAGCTGCCAACAATTATCATGAACCTCACCTCCCTCGAACTCGCAAAAGACCGAGCGCGCATCTTCAAAAACTACCTCCAAATGGAAATAGATGCTAAAGCTAACATAAACAAACTAGCTTTTTTAGACCGGGGCATTGAAAAATCCCCTTACCAACAAGAAATTAAAAACTATCCCGATTATCTCAAACAAAAACCCGACGGCTTAAAAGTAATTAGCTCTATTCCCGGACCCAATAATCCCCTTAAACTTACCCCATTTCCCAGCCTGGGAGAACTACCTCAAATTAACTCTCAAGCTTTAAGTTTCCTCCACGAAGACATCAAAGAAGCCTGCGTTTGCATTGGTACTTTTGTAGAGGGCAAAATTCAGGCGCAGTGGCTAGGAAAAAACGCGCTTACCAATTCTGAGCAGTGGAGTGCCACTAAAATTATTGCACTCCTTAATATCGTCAGTCAAGTAAATAGCAAATATCCCGACTGCGACATTGACAACTGCGTTGTTAGAGATGGCAACGGGCTAAGACACGATTTTTACTTTTACGATGTAGCAAAAGACATGATTAACTATGCCTCAACTATAGCAAGTTCAAACTCCTTAGCTGCGATGTTCAAACGCTTCGATACTCGCATAGGACTAGAGCAATGGCTGAAGAGCGCTACTGGCAATAATGACCTAATTTTTCGCGGCGATTACGGCGAAAATCCTTATCACAACAACCCAAAAATATTCGATCTCACCAAAAAACAAGTGCTGCTAAGTGCCGCATTAAACAGCACCAAACAAAAAAATTCCGTATCTGCTTATGATTTGACCAGGCTGATTTCCATGTTAGGATGGCACTTCCACATCGAACAGCGATCGCGCATGAAAGCATCTCAGTGGAACAGCTTAGAAAGCATTGTCAGAGCAATGGGACACGACAGCGCTCGATATGTGGACGTAGCAATTAAAACTTTGGGGATGGATAGCCTGATCACTTCTCCAGTAATTATCTCAAAATTGGGTTACGGACTGAGCTCGATCAGGGGAACCCTAGAAACAGTTTATGTGGCTTTAGTGCGGTTTGTTGACGAGCGGCCGAAGGCGGCGGGAAAGCCGGCAAAACTCAGAACTTTAGCCATGACTTTGCGGGCAGAAAAAGCTGTAGGCGGTTCCAGCAGTGTCGATCGCCTAGCGATAGAACTCGACGCCAGATTTTGCGCCGAAGTCACGGAAATTCTCCGCCGGTTGTTTGCGGAAGAATATTAAACGCGGGCGATTGACTAATGAGAGAGTCGGTGAAACTTGCGGTAAAGCATCCTGTTCACCGGCTTTGCCTCCCGCAAATGTTGCTCAGTTATTGCCGCAACTTCCTCCTGGCAAACACCGCTGTACCAAACCTCTTCTGGCAGCACTAACACCATCGGCCCGTTGCCGCACTGTCCCAAACAACTGCTAGCAACAACTTCAACTTCTGAGGGCGACAATTTCTGAAAAGCTGCCAGTACCTTTGCTGAATTTTGCTTGCGACAAGTGCGGTTTTGGCAAACAAGAACTCGCCTAGAAGATTCGATGATTTTCATGTTTTTTACTTGACAGTCTGGTACATATATGCTATTTTTTTATCATGGGAATATGTGCGCGCATATATACTCTAATTTGATATATGCCCAAATTTTAAGGTGCGCCGCAACGCACCCTACGGTTAATCTGGTGACAGACCTTTGGAAGCCAACCATTGTCGATCGAACAAACGCGACTGATACCGAGCCCCGCCGTCGCAGAGTACCGTAACAATCGTATGTCCAGGCCCCATTTGCTTCGCTAAAGCCACGGCCGCCCCCACATTAATCCCCACAGAACCGCCCATAAACAGCCCTTCTTTCCTCAGCAGTTGGTAAATCACCCTCACAGCTTCAGTATCGTTAATTTGGATGGCGTCGTCTACCGGGGCATTCTCCATATTTGCAGTGACGCGAGTGGTGCCAATTCCCTCAGTAATCGAACTGCCTTCAGTCTTAATTTCCCCAGTTTTGAAATAACTGTAAAGCCCGCTGCCCATCGGGTCTGCCAAGACAATTCTAACAGCAGGATTTTTTTCTTTCAAAAACATTCCTACCCCAGCAAAAGTGCCGCCTGTACCCGTTGCGGCTACCCAAGCATCAATTTTCCCATTTGTTTGTTCCCAAATTTCCGGGCCAGTTGTCTCGTAATGAGCTCGGCGATTGGCTAAATTGTCAAACTGATTTGCCCAGACTGCATTTTCCATTTCCGCAGCCAATCTTCCCGACAATTTGACATAATTATTCGGGTCTTTGTAAGGAACAGCGGGAACAGTCCGAACTTCAGCGCCCAAGGTTTTCAAAGCATCGATTTTTTCTTGAGATTGGTTATCGGGAATCACAATCAAACATTTGTAACCTTTAGCGTTGCAAATGTGTGCCAAACCGATGCCAGTATTGCCGGCAGTGCCTTCAACAACCGTGCCGCCCGGTTTTAGCAAGCCTTTTTCTTCTGCATCTTTGATGATGTATAAAGCAGCCCTATCTTTAACGGAACCGCCGGGATTGAGAAACTCTGCTTTACCGAGAATTTCGCAGCCAGTTTCATCGCTGAAGCTGTTTAACCGAATTAGTGGCGTGTTGCCGATTGTGCCTACAAAGCCGTTTTTAATATCCATATTTTTTGCCTGTTTGCATTCTATTATTAATTTTTACAATAAGTTGATATTTATTGCTAGCAGTTTTACCAAATCTTGCTCATATTGAGTACGAATCCCGGCAAAACGGGGTCGCCGCTAACTGTAGCCGGATTCTCCAAACATTCCTCTGGCCAACCAGGACGGTAAATATAAACGCGGCGATTTTTGCGGTCAATCAACCAGCCTAACTGCACTCCTGGTTCTCTCATATATTCTTGCATTTTTTCTTGCAAGGGCTTGAGATTGTCAGAAGCCGACCTCAGTTCTACTACAAAATCCGGGCAAATCGGGGCAAACTTTTGCTTTTGTTCTGGTGACAAAGCATTCCATCTTTCCAATTTTATCCAAGCAGCATCCGGCGACTTTTCTGCACCTGTTGACAGAGTAAATCCTGTACTCGAAGTAAACGCTAAACCAGTACCATTTTGTTCTGCCCAAACCCAAAGTGGCCCAAATATATTACCTTCTCGGTTTCCCGTCTCCGAACCAGTAGGCGGCATAATTAGCAATTCTCCCGATTTGTTGCGTTCTATGCGTAATTCACTATTGATTTGACAGAACTCGAAAAACTGGTCATCTGTCATTTGCAATTCTGGTGGTATTCGCAACACAATTGTTGATGTCAACATAATTGATTTCCTCGATCGTTGCTCCTATACTCAGCTTACCAAATCTTGCTCATATTGAGTACGAATCCGGGCAAAACGGGGTCGCCGCTGACTGTCGCGGGATTCTCCAAACATTCCTCTGGCAAACCGGGACGATAGATGTAAACTCTGCGATTTTTGCGGTCAATTAACCAGCCTAACTGCACTCCCGGTTCTCTCATATATTCTTGCATTTTTTCTTGCAATGGCTTGAGATTGTCAGAAGCCGACCTCAGTTCTACTACAAAATCCGGGCAAATCGGGGCAAACTTTTGCTTTTGTTCTGGTGACAAAGCATTCCACCTTTCCAGTTTAATCCACGAGGCATCTGGAGACTTGTCACCCATTGCAAGTTTAAATCCCGTACTGGAGTCAAAGCAGATACCGGTTCCATCTTGCCCGGCCCAAATATACAACTCTCCAAAGAGGCTACCGCTGCGATTTCCAGTCTCCGAACCAGTAGGGGGCATAATTAGCAATTCTCCCGATTTGTTGCGTTCTATGCGCAATTCACTATTGATTTGACAGAACTCGAAAAACTCGTCGTCTGTCATTTGCAATTTTGGCGGTATTCGCAACACAATTGTTGATGACAGCATTTTGCCTTTCCTCAAATCTAAAGTGTTTACACAAGATTGCACAATTTTTTTGTTTGTAGTGAGGAATCAAGTCCTCAAAAATCAGGATTAAGGACTCAATTCCTAACTACAAGCTGGTTTGAGGCGCGAATTATAGAGGTAAGGTGTGCAGTACACACCTTACATAATTAGGTTCTGCGTCCAGGAATGTTAAACCTATTTATTCGGCTGAGGAGTCATCCGCAAATAAGGCTTAACCGGTGTGTAACCTTTAGGAAATTTCTCTGCCAATTCTGCGGGGTCGGTAATCGAAGGTACGATTACGCAATCGTCGCCGTCTTTCCAATCAACTGGAGTCGCAACGCTGTATTTGTCTGTAAGTTGCAAGGAATCGATTACTCGCAAGATTTCATTAAAATTCCGACCAGTGCTCGCCGGATAAGTAATGCTCAAACGCAATTTCTTTTCCGGGTCAATTACAAAAACTGTGCGGATTGTTAAGTTGTTCAGCGAGTTGGGATGGATCATGTCGTAAATGTCGGAGACTTTACGATCGCCATCTGCTAAAATCGGATAATTGAGGGTGACATTTTGAGTTTCCTCAATATCTTTAATCCAGCCCATGTGAGAATCCACATCATCGACGCTGAGGGCAATGGTTTTGACGCCCCGCTTTTCAAATTCCGACTTGAGACGGGCCACTGCACCGAGTTCTGTCGTGCACACTGGAGTATAGTCTTTCGGGTGAGAAAACAACACTACCCAGCTATCGCCGGCCCAGTCGTAGAAATTGATTTCCCCTTCAGATGAAGCTTGGGTAAAGTTGGGAACTGTATCGCCTAATCGCAGAGTCATAACTGATTTCCTCTAATTTTATTTAAGGACTGTTCCTTATCATGCCATAATTGCCCGGTTTCTCGATCGAGCTGTAAAGGATTCTAAACTTTTTGATCGATCGATCGCCAATTCCACTACTGTAATGTATTGTGTGGCTTCTAACCCTGAATTTGATTGCTATGCTTTACTTTTTGCTTAAGGCAATACAGCCTGTTTTAGTCCCGCTGTGTTTTGTCTCCGCCTGGGGTTTAGTTTTTTTGCTCTTTTCGAGTATCGGGCGCACTGTCGCCGACTCCCTGCGCCGAGCTCAGCGGATGCACCAAATCCCTTGTGCTAACTGCGTATTTTTCACCGGCGACTACCACCTCAAGTGTCCCGTTCAGCCTACAATAGCTTTATCTGAAGATGCGATCGACTGTCCTGATTATCGATCGCATTCGGGAATTTACGGTTAAAAAATCCGGTCGCCACTTTACATATTTCTTAACATTTCTGGCTCTTTCAATTAAACTTAAGTTGTGGTCAAGAGATTTTCAGGAGTGTGGAAAGAATGCTAATTCAAAAGCTAAATGCCTGCGACGAGTTTATTGCTGGCGACGGTACTCAACTGCGAGAATTGCTGCATCCAGACAAACAAGCTGTGGATTTGCGTTACAGTTTAGCGCACGCCGCTTTGCCACCGGGACAAACTTCTGTGCTGCACTCCCTGACAACTTCTGAAGTTTACTACATCCTCAGCGGCGTTGGAGAAATGCACATCGACGACGAAAATCAATTCGTGGAAGCTGGAGATGCAGTTTACATTCCTCCAAACGCCAAGCAGTTTATTTACAACTGCGGCACAGAGCCACTAATATTTATTTGTATCGTCGATCCCGCGTGGCGAAAGGAAGACGAGACAATTTTCCAGTAATTTTCTAGTTTTTCTCCTTGTATGCTTGTTACCCGGCTCTGCCCGGTAACGCATATCTAGAGGCTCTGCCTCTACTGAAAAAAACATCACAAACCGAAAATCTCTTTTAACAACAACAGCACCCAGCCATATGTACCGAGTGATTTCCTCTTTTTTCAACTTCGATGTGGAGTTGCAATAATCCTCGGATTCAGTTGCATTGCTCCCCTCTAATTAGTTGAGGAAGTATCAGCTTTGTTGGTGGGTGCTGCTATTGGTTTTTAATGAGACAGATGTGAGATTAAACAGCGTTTTTACTCCTTCGATTCTATTGTGAACTTCGCTGTGGTATCTGGATTTTGTATCTGTCGGAGAAGCTTTTTGTTTGCTTCATATTATTAATTTACCACCTTCTTCTAGAAGCGCAAGTACCTGCAACTAAACTTTACATTTTTAGAAGTAACCACGGATAATTATGAACTTAAATTAAGTATTGAGCTTTCTAGCTGCTCAGCTAAAATAGTAGAGTTCGGCTGTGCTTGCTGCTGCGAGAAACAGGCATAATATTTGTATGAAAACAAGCAAACTCATCAAACTGTGCGCCTTATCGCTGAGTATCTTTCTGCTGTGCAGCAGTGCAGTGACAGCGCAAACGACGGGGAACCCTCAACCTCCGCAGACTTACACTAACCAAGAGATTCTGCAACAGTTGGTGAAGGCAAAAGTCGTTTATCTGGGAGAAACCCACGATAGCGCGGAAGACCACCAAGCTCAACTAAAGATTGTCCGAGAAATGCAGCGGCAAAATCGGAAAATTGCGATCGCCCTAGAAATGTTTCAGCGCCCCTTTCAAAGCGCGATCGACAACTACTTAGCAGGTAAACTGACTGAAGAGCAATTAGTCGAGCAAACAGAGTACGATCGCAGGTGGCGTTTTCCCTGGGAATATTACGCCCCCATTTTGCGGTTTGCCAAAGAAAATCAACTACCAGTCATCGCCTTAAATACACCATCCGAAGTAACGAGAAAAGTTGCCAGTCAAGGTTTAGAAAGCCTCACTGCAGAGGAAAAAAAGTACATTCCCCCAATATCCGAAATTCGCACCGACAACGCCGAATACCGGCAAATGCTGCTAGAAGTTTACCAGCAACACCAAAAGGCAGGACAGGGAAACAGTACGGCTTTTGAAAGATTTTTACAAGCCCAAGTTTTGTGGGACGAAACTATGGCGGAAAAAATAGCTGAATTTGTCAAAGCCAACCCCGACTATCAAGTTGTGGTGTTGGCGGGAAAAGGACACATTATTTACGGTTACGGCATTCCCAGTCGCGTCGAGAGGCGTTTGGGAGTCGGGAATGTAAAAGTGCGATCGATCTTATTCAATTCCAGTGAAAATCTTCCTTTGTCGGCAGATAGACCCATTGCTGACTTTGTTTGGAAGCATTGATTTGATATGATCTCAAAAATATAACCCACTCAGCCAGAGGGAGAACCAAATCGTGAAAATCAAGCGTCTAAAAATGAACTCATTCCGAGGCATCAGCGATTTGACCCTGAAGTTTGATACAACAGATGAGCCGACTGTGTTCATCGGTATCAACGGTGTGGGGAAGTCCAGCATACTTGAGTGTTTGGCTATTCTTCTCTCCTGGCTGACAAAGCGAATTCAAACTCCCAATAGTAATGGACGTTCTTTCAACGAAGATGATATCAAAAACGGATGCAAAGAAACTCACAACGAAATTACAATTTCAATCAATGACTGGCCGGAAGTGGTATGGTCTTTAACCAAGGTTCGTAAAGAGCGAAGCAAGGATACTAGCAGCAACCTTGGGAACTTAAAAAAAGTTGTCGATCAGATACACAGTCAGTTAGATGCTAATTCTTACGAAGCATTGCCTCTGGCTGTTTACTATCCAACTAACCGTGCCGTACTTGATATTCCTTTGGAGATTAAGACGAAACATTCGTCTGAGCCGATAACTGCTTATGACGAGGTTCTCACGGGAGGGCAGATCGATTTTAGGCGCTTTTTTGAATGGTTTAGAGATCGGGAAGATTTAGAAAACGAATTACGACTAAATAATACTAATGAGTATCGCGATCGCCAACTAGAAGCAGTCAGATATGCGATCGCTAACTTACTAGACGGCTTGTCAAATTTACGGGTTAGGCGATCGCCTTTGTTGCGAATGACTGCAGACAAACAAGGCGAGGAACTGATCGTCAATCAAATATCCGATGGTGAAAAATGCTTGTTAGCACTAGCAGGAGATTTAGCAAGGCGTTTGGCGATCGCAAATCCGAATCCAGATTGCAATCCGCTTGAGGGCTCCGGCGTTGTTTTGATTGACGAGATTGAGCTCCACTTGCACCCAAAATGGCAACGGGCGATTATTCCGAATCTTAAAAAAACATTTCCAAATTGCCAGTTTATAATTACGACTCATTCGCCACAGGTAATCAGCGATCTCAAATGGGTTCATCTTTTGAGGTCAACATCTGAAGGAATTGCGATCGAGCGAGTACCATCCTTTGGGAAAGATAGCAATCGGATTCTAGAAACGCTTATGGGAACTCCAGAACGTCCGCAGGAAATTAAGGAAGCTTTACGTGAATTGTTTGGCTTGATAGACAAGGGCGAACTCGGAAAGGCACGGCAATTTCGCCAAAATTTAGCAGACAAAATGGGAGAAGAAGATCCTGAATTTGTGAGAGCAGATTGGCTAATTCAACGCAAGGAAATTCTCAATAAATGAAATATATTCAAAAGGGGAAAGAACATCAAATTTTTTCTGAATGGAAGGCTCAACAGAGGTCTCTCGGTGTCAACTATGCTGATTACGAATATCTTCTCAACCCTGAGAGAAAAGCGGTACACATTTCTTTGCTAAGTGAACAAGGCTATATTTGCTGCTACTGCTGTAAGAGTGTTGACCAAAGTAATAGCCATATTGAACATCTAGACCCCCAGAGCAAGACTGATTTAGAATTATCTGTTGAGTACACAAATATGCTAGCTTCTTGTGGCCGAGATACAAATAAGCCAGAGTATCGTTGGCCAGAGTATTGTGGCAATAAGAAGGGGGATCTTGCGATCGGGGTTTCGCCACTACAAGCCAACTGTGAAGAATTTTTTGATTACTCTAGCACTGGTGAGATACTGCCAACTGCAAATAATTTAGCTCATCAAAAAGATGCTCAAACAACCATTAAAGTTTTGGGACTCAATCATTTTGACTTAACAGAGGGACGAAAGCAAGCATTTGAAGCATTGCAAGGAATAACACAGGAAGAGGCAGAATTATTAGCTCAAGTTTGTCAACAAATGAATGCACAAGGGCAATACCAGCCTTTTTGTAATGCAGTTTTGTGTTTTGTCAAAAATTATTTTGGTGTTTCTTAAGTTTAATGTTATCCAAAGATTGCGCGCTCGACGATCGGACTTAATATAAACTTTACCCCACCGCATCACCCGATCGCACAAAATTAAATCGCCCGATCGCCGATTGCATAAACTCGATGCACCAAGGCACACTTTACATATCGGTCATCGGTCGGCTATATTTACTACAAACCGCGCGCCTGGTGTGGGAGACTCCTCCGTCACGCCTGCCCGGTTTTTTGTTGGTGACAATTTATTTAACTAATATATCTTAAGGAAAGAGACAGCGAGCCCCTTCCTTTGCTAAAATTTATCTTGGAAATGTCAAGATTATCTTGTCAAAATATCAGGAAATACCGTGAACAATAGACCAAAAATACTTGCATTTGCCGGAAGTACCCGCGAAGCATCCTATAACAAACTGCTGGTAAAAGTTGCGGCGGCTGGGGCTAGGGCGGCGGGTGCAGAAGTTACTTATGTAGATTTGCGCGATTTGCCGATGCCGCTATTTGACGAAGATTTAGAAGCAAAAGAGGGAATGCCAGAAAATGCTCGGCACTTGAAGGAATTGATGGTAGGGCATGATGGGTTTTTGATAGCTTCTCCTGAGTATAACAGTTCAATTACGCCTGTGCTGAAAAATGCGATCGATTGGGTATCGCGCCCAGCACCGGGTGAACCGGGATTGGTGGCATTTACTGGTAAAGTAGCGGTAATTATGAGTGCTTCCCCAGGCGGAATCGGCGGTTTGCGGGGATTAGTGCATTTGCGATCGATCCTGGGGAATATTAACGTATTGGTGCTCCCCGATCAGAAAGCAGTTCCCCAAGCTTTTGAAGCATTTAATGCTGACGGTACGATGAAAGATCCCAAACAGCAGGACTCTGTGGAGAATCTCGGTGCTAAGTTGTCTAATGTGCTGTCGAAATTAATCGCATAAGGCAATAAATTCATTTTGCAGTAGGGACACAACATTGTTGTGTCCCAATCCCAGCATCTGTTATTTTGCTGGCTGCATCAAGTGCGATCGCCTCGCAAAAAAATTGCTACGATCGTAGTCGATCGCCTGTTATTCTCACCCCCAAATTAACATGACATTCACCGGAGATCCCGACTCAGCACCTGCTTTGCCGACACCAGCAGAAGCAGCGGTTGCCAAAACCAGCAGCCGCGCTTTAGAATCGCACTTGCAAAATCATCCGTCTGGCGAATCCCTCAAATTGATATTAAACGAAAAAGAGGGAAAGACAATTGACATACCTGCCGCAGCGTTGCCACTGCTGTTAGCAATTTTGCAACAGACAAGCAGCGGCAATACTGTCAAGCTAACTCCAATTACTAAAGAACTTCATATTTATCAAGCAGCAGACATTCTGGGAGTTTCCGATAAATATATGCGGCAGTTGCTGGATGCGGGAAAAATTCCTTACAAGACAGTTAGGAACAGTCGCCGGATACGTTACGAAGATTTAATGGAATATAAGAAACAAAGTTCCGAAGAAAGCAGTAAAATTATGGATATGCTTGTAGATGAATCAGAAGCACTCGGTTTGTACCATTAAAACATGGCAATTTTAACTGTTGTTTACGATGCTAATGTTTTGTATTCGGCATCTCTTCGTGACTTATTTGTAGAGTTGGCAACTACCGACATAGTTGAGGCACGTTGGACTGAAGAAATTCACGACGAGTGGATGAGAAATGTACTTATAAACCGTCCCGATATAAGATTTGAACAGCTTGCTCGAACCAAAAGATTAATGAATGCAAGTGTTGAAAATTGCTTGGTGCAAGGCTATGAGACTCTTATACAAGAGTTAGAACTTCCCGATCCGGGAGATCGCCATGTCCTCGCTGCTGCAATTCACTCTCGTTCTAAGTTTATTATTACTTTCAATCTCAGAGATTTTCCTGAAGAAGCTCTTGCACCTTACGACATTTTAGCGCAGCATCCAGATGATTTTATTTTAGACTTGCTTGACCTCAACTGGCAAACAGTATGCAAAGCAGCCGAGAAACAAAGAATCCGGCTCAAGAATCCACCAAAAACGCCTGACGAGTATTTGGGAACGCTGGTAGAATTAGGACTGCCGCTGTCAGCAACTCGGATGCGAGAATTGTGCTATCGAGATTAGTTCGATCGCAAATCGCAGACTTTTCCGAGTTTCTTTCAAGGTTTATTCTTGTATCTTCCCAGAGGCTAACTCTTCAACCTAGCCAATATACCACTCATCTACTTTTTCCAACACCGCAGTAAACGTATTTTCCAGTGTGCCTCTACTTGAAAACGGGCATAATTTTATTTCCTAGAGATAATAGCTAGTGGAAAAGTTACCACAAATTGTACCAGCACCGCATCACCCGATCGACGTAAAACAAAACCACCCGATCGCAGATTGGCAGAAATAGACAACAGTAGACATACTTAAACCATCGGTCATCGGTCGGTATATTTCTTCCAAACAGCACGGCAGGCGTGGGAGACTCCTCCGTCACGCCTGCCCTGCAGTTTTATTTAATAATTGTTCGATTTCCTACGGGATAGCTTCGCTTCACCTAAATTACCCCATTTTTCTCTTCTTCCAAGCCTCCACAAACGGCAAAAACACCGACACCAACTCCTGCCGATTCATCACCAAAGTTGGATAAGAAATCCTGCCGTAATTCTTCCCCACTTCCAGCGGAAAAATAGCCTGCGATTCCAGTGGCAGCCAAACCGCACCCGCAGCTTTCACAATTACCCAACTCCCGGCAATATCCCAAATTTTCGGAGTCGCTTCCACCCCTCCCATAGCCACACCCGAAGCCACAGTCAAAAAATTGTAACTAGCCATGCCCAACATCCGAATTTTACTCGGAAGATGAGGCCCGATTCCCACACTCCGGGAACACAAATTAAAAATATGATTTCCACTCATTTTATCAGCAGTGGGACAAATCTGCCGATTGTTCAAAAACGCACCTTGAGGCATATTTGCCAATACATTGTCGCCCGCTAAATCCCCTGCATAAAAACCGTGAAAAGATTGATTCACCGGCGGCAAATGCACGCAGCCAAAAACCGGAGTTCCGCGATACAATAAACCCAAAGAAATCCCCCAAATCGGAATTCCCCGAGCAAAATTAGTCGTAGCATCCAAAGGATCGACAACCCAACACCATTCAGTATCTGGGAAAACGTGTTCTCCTTCCTCGCTCAAAATCCCGTGACTGGGAAAAGTAGATGCGATCGCACTTCTAATCTCCGCATCCGCCCAATTGTCAGACTGCGTAACCAAACTCCCATCATCCTTCTCATCCGCTTGGGCAGAACCGAAATCTTTCAAAAACTGCTGGCCGACTGTCTTGACAGTAGTCTGAGAAAAACTTAAAATAGAATCCCAAAAATCATTCATTAGTTATTGGTTATTGGTTATTTGTTATTGAAACTAACAACTGGCAACTGGTAACTGCCAACTGAGGAAATATCAGTCTAAGTCATTTTCAAGAATAGTGGCGATCGCACTTTTAGCATTATCCTGAAACTCCCCAACATCCACCCTACCCAACAGCCAAACAGCCAGAATCATACCCGCAGCCGGCACAGCAAAAACCAACCCGTAAGCCAGCATCGGCACCCCAAACAAACTCCTGCCAAAATCCAAAATAGCACCGCCGCTAACCGTCGCCACACCCCGCGCCATCGCCTGCGACAAACCCCAAGCACCAATAAAAGTGCCAGCAGTTTCTGCAGCAGTCAAATCCAACATCAAACTCAGCGCACCCGTCGTCGTAATTCCCGAAGAAAAACCAAACAACATTAAAGCCGACTTAAACACAATTGGATTTCCTGTGAATCCAGATAAAATAATTAAACTCAAACAAGTCGCCACCGACAAACAGCCCAACCTAATCGTATTTTGCTTGCCAATTCGCGGCACAATTAAAAAACCAGTTGCGCTCAAACCGATCAGAGTACCAGTACCATAAATAGCATTCAACCGAGTAGTTTCCGAAATCGGCATCTTAAAAATTTCCCCGCCGTAAGGTTCCAAAACCGCATCCTGCATAAACAAGCAAATTGTCATAACCAGCAGGAAAGTAAAAAACAAACCGGTTTGGCGGCTAGCAGTCAAAATCCGCAGCGCACTTCCCAGAGTAATTTTATCTTCTCGATTCACTGCGCTCGATCGCACCTTGTACCGCGAATACTTTTTCTCAACCCCAAAAGTCGCAATCCCCACCAACAGCAAAACAAGCGCCGGCACCTTCACAAACAAACCGTTAATCGAAGCCTGCAACACTTCCCGCGACACATCCCCGTCAATTTGCTTCAGCAAACCGCTGCTAACAATCGCCCCGATAATAATACCAACCATCAGCATCGACCACACCACACCCACCAACTTCGATCGATCCTCCTCATCCGAAACATCCACCAACAAAGCAGCAAAAGGAGTCGAACTCGAACAAATAGCAATACCGTAAAGCGCAAAAATCAAACCCAACAAACCCACCCAACCGTAAGTAGGAGTCGTCCACCCCACAGCCTCCAAACTAGCGCCCAAGCCCCACATCACCTGCACCGCCAAAAAAGCAGAAATCACAAACAAAACGCTTCCTACCCACACATAACCCGTGCGGTGATGGCCAAACAAAGGCTTAGCATCAGACATTTGCCCGAACCACACCCTAGCCGGCGCCACAAACTGGTGCATGGCCAGCGTACCAGCCACCACAGTAGCCGGAATCGCCAACTCCTTAATCATGACGCGATTGAGCACCCCCAGCGTCAAAATCGACATCATGCCCAATCCCATCTGAAACAAACCCAACCGGAACATCGTCACGAGGGAAACTCTCTTGATGGCAGGAGTCGCGGAATCTGTTAATCTTGAATCTGGCAAACGGTCGATCGACATAACTATTCAAATAAACACAGCATTTGCATTTATAGTAACTGAGATATCGCCACCAGCCGCGTTTCCTCCCCCGGCTAGAAGCTCGATCGCGATTATTCGTATAAATTCATATAAAAATAAAGAGAATCAATAACTGTGGATTTACCAACCGTGACAACCATTACCCTAGGAAAAAATGGCCCAGCCGTCATTCCCCTGTGCGTCGGAACTTGGGCTTGGGGCGACAAACTATTTTGGAACTACGGCAGCAACTACGGCGCCGCCGAAGTCGAAGCAGCATTCAAAACATCCCTAGACAGCGGAGTCAACTTCTTCGACACAGCCGAAGTCTACGGTAAAGGCTTGTCAGAAGAATTGCTGGGGCAGTTTATCAAAAAAACCAGCCAACCCGTGCAAATAGCCACCAAATTCGGCCCCCTACCTTGGCGGGTTACAGGAAAATCTGTTTCCGACGCTTTGAGTGCCAGCTTAAAACGCTTGCAAGTAGAACAAATAACCCTCTACCAAGTGCACTGGCCCTTCACTTTTTTACTCAGTCAACAAACCCTGATGAACGCCTTAGCCGATGAAGTAAAACAAGGCAGAATTCAAGCAGTAGGAGTCAGCAACTATTCAGTAGAACAGATGCGCGAAGCCCACAAAATACTAGCAGCCAGAGGCGTTCCCCTAGCAACAAATCAAGTCCGGTACTCCTTGCTGTCGCGGCAAGTAGAAAAACAAGGAATTGTGAGTGCAGCCCGTGAATTGGGGGTCACAATTTTAGCTTACAGCCCCTTAGCCCAAGGATTGCTCACCGACAAATACACAGCCCAAGAACAACCTACAGGAGCCCGCAAAATGGACTCCCGCTTCAGCAAAAGCGGCCTCGAAAAAATCGAATTAGTCATGTCCACGCTGCGGAAAATGGGCAAAAAGCGCGATCGAACTCCCGCCCAAGTTGCCCTAAACTGGTTGATATGCCAAAACGGAGTCATCCCCATTCCCGGCGCCAAAACCGCAAAACAAGCCCAAGAAAATGCAGGCGCATTAGGCTGGAATTTGAGCCAAGATGAAGTCAACCAACTAGAACTAATGACTCGTCCCTGGCTAGAATAAATTTGTTAATTGTTGACTGTTCACTGTTGACTGTTCGCTGTTCGCCGTAGGTTGGGTTTTACTTCAGCCTACCCAACCTACAGTTCACTTTCTTCTCACCTCTTCCTTCTTCCTTGCATCCGTTACATCCGTTACAAAATCCGTTGCCGAACTTCGTCTTACTATGAAAATCTTAACTGACTGGGGCTTCACGCGCGAAGGCTGGCGCAACAACAGCCGCGGCGAATATTTAGTTTTGCTTCAAGGAGCATTGCTCACAGGATTTGCAATTTTACCAGTTTATCAACTGCCAGGATTAAAAATTCAATCAAATCAATTACTTGCTCTTACCTGGATTGTAGCAAGTATTCTCGGCTTAACCGCATTAATTTTAATCATCAAAGCATTGATAGACTTAGGAAAAAATCTCACACCTTTACCGTATCCCATAGAAAACGGAGAATTAGTCCAAACAGGCATTTACGGAATAGTGCGACATCCATTATACAGTGGCTTAATTTTAGCCGCCATCGGCTGGACACTTTTTCAAATGAGCATATCGCACTTAATAGCCAGCGCAATATTAATAATATTTTTCGACATTAAAGCCAGCCGCGAAGAAACCTGGTTAACCGAAAAATATCCAGACTATTCAGAATACAGCCAGCAAGTCAAAAAACTAATTCCCGGAATCTATTAACACATCCCCTCTGCATCTGCGTTAATCCGCGTTAATCTGCTTCAATCTGCGGTTAAAAAATGAAATATCACAAAAAACTACAAATTAAACTGCTAGTATTAACACTATTTTTATGCTTGTCACAGCAATTAACAGCGTGCAGCTTTGTCACAAAACCCTTTCAACTTCCCGCCTCAGCCAAACAAGAACCCTGGCCAATTCAAACAGGCCTCCGAGCAGCCATCCTCCGCGACAACATACCAACAGTCAACCGCATAGTTTTAGTACCCGACGAAGCCACATTCTTAGCAGCTATCCACAAATGGAATCTCAAAGGCAACTGGCCTATTCTCATCGAAGACAACAAATATGCGCCCATGTTTTTGCAGCGCTTTCAACCAGAAGAAATAGTGCGTTTGCCAAGCATCAAACAGCAACTGCCAAAAGGTCAAAAACTCCAACAATTAATGCTCGACAGCGCAGCAGCAGCCTGGAATGCCACCAATACTCAAACCTTAAAAGCACAATGGAAGCAACTCGGCTGGGAACCGCCAGGAGTAGTGATTACATCAGAAAACGACCCCGCACGCTCAGCAGCAGTTGCCTTAGCAGCAGCTCACGGCCAACCTTTAGTATTTCTAGAAGGCAACTTCGGAAAACCAAACGATACCCTCAATAACACACAGTGGAAAACTTTGCAAACAGCAGTTACAAAAGCTGTCGAATCAACCGGATATTTTTACTCTCAACTCGCAGACCCGATCGACACAATAACCATTGTACGCCAACTAGCCGTAAAATATCAATCTCCTGAAAAACCAGACGAACAACTAGCCGTTACCGACGGTTTGGGACGGCACCCCAACGGCGAACGCTGGGCGGCTGTCGGCTGGATTTACGGCTCGGAAGTACGATCGATCTATCAAGCCATGTGCGCGTTATTTCTCGATACCGAAACCGCCATGCTTTATGACAGTTACCCCAAGGAAGGAAATTGGGGAAAATATGAAATGAACTCAGCAGCTAGCGGACTAAAAACCATAGATGTTAATGTCGAAGTAGTCCAGAAACCAGAATCTAGCTTGGAAAAGTGGCGGAGTTTAGCCTCAAAACCGTGGACATTTGACTTAATATTAATGAATTCCAAAGGCTATCCAAAATCATTTCAAGTCGGCAACGGCGACGCTTCTGTCGAGGACATACCAAAACTCCAATTTCCCGCAGCAATCCACATGATCCACAGTTGGTCAGCAGCAGCCCCAGATGACACAAACACCGTTGCCGGAAGGTGGCTACAAAATGGTGCTTACGCATATATTGGCAGCGTCAACGAACCTTTGTTATCTGCATTTATTCCGCCTAAATTAATGGTCGATCGCCTGAAGCGAGGGGCACCCTTTTTAATCGCAGCACGCCAGCTAGAATCCCCGCCCTGGAAAGTCGCTACCATCGGCGATCCGCTAATGTCGATCGCCAAACCCAGACCAAGAATCCCGCCCACTCAACAACCGATGTGATATTGTGCGCGATCGAGGGATTTGAAATTTGAGATTTGTGGTTTTAAGGTAAAATCTCAAATCCCCAATTATTTAATCTGAATGTTGTTTTTCACTGAGTTATCTGATATTAACAGTTCACTGATGCGATCGCCCTAAGCGCCAACACTGTAAATATACTTAATTAGCATTATCGCGAGAGTCTATCTAAGTTTGAATGTAACTCAGAATACAATTACGCCAAATCTGCTGACTCTCTGAATCGGTCATTCCACCCCAGCCGCCAGCGCAAAAAATCTACCCTAAAATACGCCTTAATTAACTTGTCAATTCCCGTAAAATCACTCAAAATTAAAAAAAGAAATAAAATGTAATATTTATCTAACTTCTCACAGAAGAATTAACCGCTAAATGAGAGTCACCCCTCCTGTGGATCTGCCGCCACCCGGGCCAACCGCAGCAACTCCCCAAGCCTCCCGCCTAAGCCCGCTATTCAACCGCCTGCACCCCAGCCCAGAAACCCTCTTGCTCATCCTCTCCCTAGTCATCGGGGGAGTTACGGGCGCAGGCGTCGTCACCTTTCACTATCTCATCCACTTCATCCACAGCCTGATGCTGGAAGACTTCATGGGGGCGATCGCCTCCAAAGGCTCTTGGACGCTAGCCTGCATTCCCACCCTCGGCGGAGTCGTCATCGGGCTGATGCGCTGGCGGTTTCGGGACTTTGGCCCGAATATGTCTTCCTTAATTGCAGCCACCCGCGGCTTGCAAGAACTCTCTCCTCTCAAGCCCATCACCAAAATGATGGCAGCCTCAGTTTCCCTCGGCACCGGCGCCTCCCTCGGCCCGGAAGCGCCCAGCGTCGAAATCGGCGCCAACTTCGGAATGCTGCTGGCTCAAGTTTTGCAGCTCTCCCCAGAACGGCAGCGCTTGCTCCTCGGCGCCGGAGCAGCAGCAGGTTTATCCGCCGGGTTTAACTCTCCCATCGCCGGAGTATTCTTTGCCTTAGAAGTCGTGCTCGGCAGCACCTTTGCCACTTCGTCAGTCAGCGTTGTCTTGCTCTCGGCGGTAGTTTCCGCGCTCATCGCTCAAATCTGCTTGGGATCTCAGCCGGCTTTTTCTTTGCCAGTCTACGATGTCCGCAGCCCCCTAGAACTGCCTCTGTACATGGGATTGGGACTTTTGGCGAGCGGAGTGTCTCTAGCGTACACAGAAGCAATTCAATTAGCCGATCGCTGTTTTCAAGGAAAACTCCGAGGATTTGCTTGGCTCGGACTAATCCCCCGGCCGCTTCATCCCATCATCGGCGGGGCCTGCGTCGGCTTAGTCGCCCTGCAATTTCCTCAAATTTTGGGTGTCGGCTACGAAACAGTCCAAGCAATGCTCCAAGATGTTAAATTTTCCTTGCCTTTGCTGCTGCTGCTGCTGTTTGTCAAACTGGCGGTGACAGCAATCAGCCTCGGCAGCGGTTTAGTGGGCGGTATCTTCGCTCCGGCGATGTTTTTGGGAGCTTCCCTGGGTTCGGCTTACGGCCTCTTTTTGGAAATGCTGCCGGCAATGAGCGATCGAGTCGCCGGCCCTCCCGCCTACGCAATGGTGGGAATGGCCGCCGTGCTCGCCGGCAGTGCCAGAGCACCGCTGACAGCCATCCTGTTGATGTTTGAATTGACTAGAGATTACCGGATTGTTTTGCCTTTGATGGCAGCAGTCGGATTGAGCGTTTGGCTGGTGGAGTGTGTCAACCGCCGATCGACAGCCCACAGCCTCAACCTTCAGCAAATGGGCGTAGACGTCGCTATCAATACACCGATCAAAGCCAGAGAACAGTTGCAGGATTGGGAAGATGTTCTGGGCGATCGCATCGTCACAGAACTGATTTCTTGCCAAATTCCCATTGATGATGACGAACACAGGGACGATGAGCCTGTGCTGGCGATCGCCAATGCACATTTGCAGGAAAATGTCAAATCATTACCTGAAACAAAATCAGCAGTTTGACCCTGATCCAATCCCGTTGGTTCGTCACAAAACCAATAACCTCAAAGCTAAATCTGACAACTATGATATTTATCAACCCTAAAACCGATTACGCCTTCAAAAAAATATTCGGTTCCTCAGAAAGCAAAGACATTCTAATTAGCTTTCTCAACGCTCTAATTTATGAAGGCAATCCCACCATTGAAGACTTAGAAATTATCAACCCGAATCTTCTTCCAAAACTTGAAGGTTTGAAAGATACTTATCTGGATGTGAAAGCAAAACTCAACGATGGCACTTTAGTAATTATTGAAATGCAAGTGCTCAACGTCCAGTCTTTTGGGAAACGAGTTTTGTACAATGCAGCGAAAACTTACGCTTTTCAATTGGAAGCAGCCCAAGGATATCGAATGCTGAAGCCAGTAATTGCTCTGACAATTACTGATTTTGAAATGTTTCCTAACAGCCCAGAATTTATTTCCAGGTTTGTGTTCAAAGAAGTCAAGACCAATTTGACTTATCCCGAAAACGAGCTGGATTTAGTGTTTGTAGAGTTGCCAAAGTTTACCAAAGGACAGGAGGAACTTGAAACTTTAGCAGACAAATGGATTTATTTTATGAAAAATGCGAGAAGTCTGACATCGGTTCCAGAAACAATGGATAGCATACCAGAAATACATGAAGCTTTTAATATTGCGAATCAAGCCAGTTTGAGCAGAGAGGAAGTGGAAGATTTGGACAGAAGAGAACAGTTTATTTATGACCAACAGGGAGCAATTATTAAAGCTGTTCAGGACGGCATAGAACAAGGCATAGAACAAGGACGAGAACAAGGACGAGAAGAAGGAATGCGAGAAAAGGCGATCGCGATCGCCAGACAATTAATTTCACAGCTAGATAATGCCACGATCAGCCAAGTTACCGGGCTTAGCGTTGAGGATGTGCAAAATTTGCGTGAAGCGAAGCTATCCCGAAGGGAATCGGGCGATTCATAGCTTAAAGTAATTGGGTACAGGATTGGCGTCAGACATAGTGATGAACAATTTTTGATTATGGATGCTCCCAAAAAACTATTGATCCTCGATCTTGATGAAACTTTAATTTATGCTACCGAAGCATCTCTCCATCGGCAAGCTGACTTTTTAGTAGAGCCCTATCACATTTACAAACGACCGTTTCTTGATGTCTTTTTGAAAAATTGCTTAGACTGGTTTGAGGTGGCAGTTTGGACATCTTCTACGCCGTCTTATGCGATCGCAATTGTGTCAGCCATCTTTAAAAACCCTAAAATTTTATCGTTTGTGTGGGCAAGCGATCGCTGCACAGTTGGTTACGATCTTGAATGGTTTGAATATTACAATCGGAAAAATATCAAAAAGGTCAAGCGCAAAGGGTATCGTCTAGAGTCAATCATTGCAGTAGATGATACGCCTCAAAAGTGGGAGCGCAGCTATGGCAATCTGGTGCGAGTAAACCCCTTTGAGGGGGATGAGACGGATAATGAATTGAAGTATTTGCAGCTTTACTTGGATAAACTCAGATATGAAGAAAATATCCGCAGTGTCGAGAAAAGGTTCTGGCGAAATCGGCTTACCCAATCGATGGGTGAGTCAGATATCTCAAACACGCAGTAAGTCGCATAACAAATCGATGAAGCGGACGGCATGAATATCTTGGTGCTGAGTTTGATGTTACTTGCTGTCGCCGATCGCCCACCCTCAACCCCTCGACATCGCAGACTGTGGCGCTACCCTCAACTCTGGGCTAAAATAGATCGAAAATTATAAACAATAGGCAGAGAGGGGCTTCGGTGGCAGGAAACGAGGCAACTGCAAAAAACAAAAGTCAAAAAATACCCGAAAAAACCCCCTTGGGTTCCACTCATTACAGCTTGTTAGGGCTGCATCCTTCAGCCTCTGCGATCGAAATTCGGCGATCGTACCGGGAACTGAGCAAACTCTACCATCCCGATACCACCGACCTGCCGCCCGCAGTCGCCACCGCCAAATTTCAACAGCTCAACAACGCCTACGCCACCCTCAGCAACCCAGAACGCCGTCTCGCCTATGACCTCAAAATAGGCTATTCTCGCCTGAACGTGATTGGGCCGCCCCCAGGCTTCAATACTCCGGTTTCGGGCTCTGGCAAAAAAACTTCCAACTCCGCTTACCTAGATCCCACGGATCGACCTCTTTCCCCCGGAGAAATGTTCGCCCTGTTTATCATGGGAGCTAGCTTAATCGGATGTTTGGTACTGGCGATCGCGATCGGCTTAATTCGCGGCAATTAAAGCCTCAAATCCCAAATCCCCAATCCTCAATCCTCAATCCCCAATCCTCAATCTAAAATCTAAAATCTAAAATCTAAAATCGCATGACTCTTCCTTCCGCTGACACTCCTTTGTACAACCATCCGCTCCCGGAAATCGAGCAGTGGCTCATCAGCCGCGGCTGCCAGCAAGACCGGCAAGAACTCCACTCCTGGCAGATCGATCGACCTACCTGGAAAGCAGAACTCTCCCTCGATATCGACCAACTCACCATCCGTTACATCAATGCTGGAGCAGACGGCCAAGATATTCAGCGAGCCTTCAAATACTCCCTCTCGCGTCAGGACATTGAATCTGCCGTTTTCTCCGGCCCCTAATTTGATTTGAGATTTGAGATTTGAGATTTCTCCTCCAATCTAAAATCTAAAATCGTTATGTTGAGCCAGAAATCAGTGTAATTGGTATTAGATTTTAGATTGGGAATCAAGGTGAGAATCAGGAGTATTAAGCGTGCAAGCATTTACATGGGAGTGCGAGGGTCCCGCTGTATTGTGCTGTGCGGGACCCTCGCAGGTCGTAAAAACGTTTTTTACTTTCATGGAGATGCTCCCTCAGAATCGACACCTACTGGGAAACTGAAAAATCAACCAAAAAATCTAAAATCTCAAATCCAAAATCCAAAATCGTTACACTTTGCCAAATCGGCGACTGCGCTGCTGATAATCAGACAAAGCGCGGTGAAACTCCGATCGATCGAAATCCGGCCACAGCGTCTCAGTAATGTAAATTTCCGAATAAGCCATTTGCCATAGCAGAAAATTGCTCAACCGCATTTCCCCGCTCGTCCGGATCAGCAAATCCGGGTCACAAACATCAGCAGTATACAAATAGCGTTTAAATAAAACCTCATCAATCTCCTCCGGCTGCAACTTGCCCTCTTTCACCTGAGTGGCGATCGCCCGACAAGCTTGTACAATCTCCTGACGCCCCCCGTAATTCGTCGCCACCGTAAACAGAATTCCCTGATTGTGCTGAGTTGCCGTCACAGAACGCTCGATTTCCGCCTGCAAAGACTTCGGCAAAGCCTGCAAATTTCCCATAAATTGAATTTGCACGTCCTCGTCCACCATCTCCCGCAATTCTTGGCGCAGCTTACCCTCAAACAAACTCATTAAAAAATCCACCTCCCCAGCCGGCCGCCCCCAATTCTCCGTCGAAAAAGCATAGGCCGTTAAAGCAGGAATCCCCCAATCTTTGCAGCAGCGCAGCAGTTCCTTCAGAGTGCTAGCTCCTCGGCGGTGTCCCGCAATCCGCGGCAACCCCTTATTCTTAGCCCAGCGCCCGTTCCCGTCCATAATCACTGCTATGTGCTTAGGCAGTAGTTCCTGTTGCAGATCCTCCGGCAACTTTTCCAAGCAAATTCCTTGACTCATGGTTTCTCCCGATTACCCGACTAACGGCGCAGTATCCGTTTTAATAGCGTCACTCCCTTCAATCCTATCTGGCGTCCGAGATTGCCGATCGGAATTGGAGCCACAGCTCTTTCTCCCTCCGACGGAAACAGCTTTGCTTCCAGCAATTCCTTAAGTTTGCTGCTAGTCAAAGGTCGATTTAACATTCCCATCTGGGCTAAAGAAATAGAACCCGTTTCTTCGGACACCACCACGCACACGCAAGCTTGCACCCGTTCCGTAATCCCCATCGCCGCCCGGTGGCGGGTTCCCAACTGCCGCGACGCGCTGCGATCGGACAAAGGCAAAATTACCCCCGCCGACACGATCCGCGAACCTCGAATCAAAACAGCTCCGTCGTGCAGCAGAGTTTGCGGCTGAAAGATAGTCTGCAACAATTCTTTAGAAACTTCAGCATTTAGCTTTAATCCCGGCACAGAAAAATCTCGATCGTCGATCGGAGAATCTGTTTCTATAATTAGTAAAGCGCCCGTGCGGTTTTGCGACAGTTCTTTTACTGCGTCCACAATTTCATCTATTACGCTGTCCGGTTCCGGATTTGGTCGGCGATCGCGTCCAAACAATTGCCGAAATTCCCCCCGACCCAATTGTTCCAGAAATCGGCGAAACTCCGACTGCAATATTACCGCCATTGCCACAGCCGAACCAGTCACCAAGCTATTGAGCGCAACGTGCAACAGCCTTAATCCAGCCCAGTTGCTCACCGCCGCCGCCAGCATCAAAATGATAAATCCCCTTACCATCCACAGCGTTCTGCGCTCGCCAACAATGACGAGCACCAAATACGCAAGGGCAAAAACCAGTCCAATATCGATCCCTTGAATCAATAAGGACTGAACCAGGGCCAAGTCAAAGCCAGATTGTTGATTGTTCATGGTTCATCGAACGCTACCGCCTGTGAACCGCGAACCGTGATGCACTCGAACCCATGAACCATGAACAGTTGTTATAAGGAATATGCTGAAAATCCCCGTGTTTTTAGACCGGGGAGTGTCAATCCAATCGCGTGACTGAACAAGGCAAAAGTTAAAAGTGAAAAGGCAATCATCACTAAATAAACATGGATTGTCTTTCTTTTAACTTTTAACTTTTAACTTCTAAGTTTTTACTTTGGAGATCCGAGTCGTTCAGGAAGGCGGTCAAGCCTCAGCAAATCCTGGTAAGTTTCCCGCTGTATAATCGTGTTAACTTCCCCATTTCTCACTAAAACCGCTGCCGGTCGGGGTACTCGGTTGTAGTTAGAAGCCATGCTGTAATTGTATGCCCCTGTAGCCGTAACCGCGAGGACATCTCCGGCATGACACTCTGGCAATTTGGCATCTTTAATCAGAACATCGCCTGACTCGCAGTGTTTCCCAGCGATTGTCACTGTTTCGGTTAAGGGAGCAGACATTTTACCGGCTGCGAGGACTCGATAAACTGATTGATAGGTAATAGGACGCGGATTGTCGGACATCCCTCCATCCACAGCTAAATAAGTCCGCATTCCGGGAATGACTTTTTGAGAGCCAACGGTATAAGCAGTGATGCAGGCTGTACCCACGAGCGATCGACCCGGTTCGCAAAGCAATTTTGGTAATGGCAATTGCTGCCGCTCGCAAGCTGCTACCACTGCGGAGCAAATTGTACGAGCCCAATCTTCAATGCTGGGAGGATCGTCCGCTTCAGTATAGCGAATGCCCAACCCGCCGCCAATATTAATTTCTGTCGCAGGCAAACCATAACTCAGTGCTTTTGTCAATGCCTCAACTATGACATCGGCTAAATCGTCATGGGGTTGCAGTTCAAAAATCTGAGAGCCGATGTGAGCGTGCACTCCCACGCAAAATAAGGACGGCTGTTGGCTGATGAAAGTAAATACTCGATCGAGCGAGTTGGGATCGAAGCCAAATTTACTGTCGATTTGACCCGTCTGAATGTACTCGTGGGTGTGACACTCAATTCCAGGAGTAAACCGCACCATAATTCGTGTCGGCCCACCTGTGAGGCTGCTGACACCCAATTGTCCCAAATCTGCTAGAGTCTCTAAATCCCGCCAATTGTCGGCTACGGTAATGCAGCCGCTTTCGACAGCTAGCTGCAGTTCCTCGCGGGACTTGTTGTTACCGTGGAAGTAGATTTTGTCGGGACTGACGCCGGCTTGCAGTGCAGTGTAGATTTCCCCGGCGGATACGACATCTATGCCTAAACCTTCCGAAGCTGCGATCGCGCAAACTGCCAAACAACTCCAAGCTTTAGAAGCATAGAGCACTTGAGATTCGCCCGGATAGTAACGCCTAAAAGCATCCCGGTACTGGGTACAAGCCGCCCGCAGCGTTTCTTCGTCTAAAATGTACAACGGCGAGCCAAATTGCTCCACCAAAGCTGTCACCTCGCAGCCTCCGATTTCCAACCGATCGCTGCTGTTAACACTGGCTGTCAGCGGTAACAGTTCTTGATTGGGCGATCGATTTTGCAGGGCTTGTTGAGACTCAGACAGATACTTAAGTCCCGATTCCACCCCGAAAGATTGAGTTGATACCATCGCGCAATAACTATCCTAGGTTATTAGTCAGCAGTCATTAATCAGCAGTCAGCAGTCGGCAGTCATTAATCAGCAGTCATTGGTCGTTGGCAGTAGACTAATGTCTGGAGACTTGTGAGTCATGACTCACAACTAGCAACAAACAGCTAATCGCTACCGTGTTTTCCAGTGTACAATTTACAGCCGTGCGTTTTCTACAAATTAAACATCTCGCCGCAGAACACCTCAACAGTGCAGTCGAACTCGATCGGCTCTGTTTTGGCGGACTGTGGACGATCGAAGGCTATGGGCGCGAGTTAGGCAGTCCTAACAGCGATTTACTGGGCTTGTGGGCTTTGGAAACCGAGGTCGGCGCATCAGAAAGGTTCGACAGCGAACTCGAGTCGATCGAGTCCAACAGCATTCTCTACTCAAAAACGCTCAGTGTTGAGAGTTCCTCGCCAGCAACTCCCAACTCAAAACTTACCCCAACCCTGATCGGTTTGGGTTGCCTGTGGGCAATTTTAGAAGAAGCTCATATTACAATTTTGGCAATTCATCCTCGCTTTCAAGGTCAGGGTTTAGGACAAGCTCTGCTTTGGGCTTTACTAAAAAACGCTCACTACAGACAATTAGAACGGGCAACCTTAGAAGTGCGGGGATCTAATTTAGCCGCTGTTTCTCTTTACCAAAAATTTGGTTTTAAAGAGGCAGGACGGCGGAAACGGTACTACGAAGACACCGGAGAAGATGCTCTGGTAATGTGGCGCAGCGGCCTAGAGAAACCAGAATTTCAGCAATATTTGGCGGTTGAGAAAGTGCAAATTTGCGATCGGCTGCATCAGAAAAACTGGCATTTGGCGAGCGAGAGTTTTTAGTTTTGAATGTAATTGGTTAAGAATTTAATAAGACTTACGCATGAGGGTTCAGAAACTGGGTTTTTGAAAAAAAATACTTCGTTATATCAATTCCTGTTACATCGGAATGATAGTAAGGTCGGACACGGCAGTGTCGTTTCCCCTACCCCAAAATAATCGTAGCACGGGCGAGGCTCCCAGCCATCATGCTCGCGAGGAGGACACGGCAGTGCCGTTTCCCTACCCCAATTAATTGTAGGGAAACGGCATTGCCGTGTCCTAATTGTGGGTAATATTAATTCTGATGCTACCGAATTTGATATTACAGCCCGCAGATAAGCGTAAAAAACCCGATTTCTTTGGTCGGAGTGCGATCGCGAACTGTTTAATAAAAAAACAGAATACCCAAATTCCCAATTTCTTAAAGAAGTCGGGGATTTAGTAGAATTACTAAGACTTTTTTAATATCAATATTAGGAGGCTCGATCGTTATGGCGACAATAACAGGCACAATCAAAGTCAACATCGTCAACGTCACAGATCCCGAATTCGCGGGTATCTACACGGGTGACTTTTCCTACGACGATACACATCTCACCAAAGTCGGCACGGAATCGATGACTGTCAATGGTGGAAATGGAGATAGACCCGGACTGCTATCACTGAACTTGAGATTTTTGGACTTTGCTACAGGCTTAACTCCTGTCACCTATACGGCCAGTGATGATTTCAACTTCCCAGATAATCCTGTTTTAGCTTTTGAGAACGGACTTCCAATTCAATTTGGCTTTCAAGTGGCTCCGGGAAATGGTGGCGGAGTTTGGGGCGGAAATAACGGATTTATGTTTGTAGATCCTGGTATATTTAAGTTCGTCTTGCGAAATGGAACTATTGGAGGTGAGGGGCTAGTGACCTTAGAAATTAACGAATCTCCTCCTACTCCCGTACCGGAGAACGCCTCCCCATTGGCCTGATTGTTGGCCTTTTTGGGCTTGGGTGCAGCTCACTTGTGGAGAACAACAATTCATCATCTTTAACAGCCTAACTTGAGAGGAATAGACAATGGCAGTAATAAATACTCCGTTTTTGGTAACAGGTGGCGAAACTAACAGACCACCTAGCAATGCTTTTAGTCCAAGTCAGCGTCAAATAAATATCCGTGCGCCCTTCTCGGTTCCCTCTGCGGATCAATGGACCAATCAAAAAGTATGGTTGCTGATTCCTGGTTTCACAGCACCCAGCAATTCTTTTGATGCAACTCTGGCGACAGCCATCTATGATGCTAACCCAAACGATACAGTTTTAGCCCTTGACTGGACGCAAGTGAGCGGCACCCCAACAAATAATGTAGCAGCAGGGATCGCTATAGGAGACCTTTACAGGTCTGGTTCGTGGATTACTCCAGTGGCAACAGCAGTCCGAAACAAACTTGTGGAGTGGGGAATGCCAGCCACAGCACTCAATATTGTTGGTCATAGTCTTGGTGCTCACCTTGCCAGCGAACTTGCCGCCAGTTTCAATACTACCTATGGGAGTCAAGTTGGTTCGGTTACAGCCCTTGACCCAGCATCAAATGGTTCGAGAATTGTCAGTCCCTACGATATTATTAATGGCTTCGATACAGACCTATCAAATGGATACCGAAGGAATGGAGGAATTGCAGACCCAATCGAACGCTTAGACTTTGGTGCTACGACTTCAAGAAGAAGTTTTAATGGCATCAGTAGTGTAGCAGGAAATGAAGCTCAAGCTGGAACTGCCAGGGAATCTTTCCTGTTTGACTTCGGCACTAATCCGCTTAATCCCGTAGACCAAGCTGCTCAACACAACCGTGTCGTGACCGCGTACACAAATTTGGTTAAAACTGATGCAGCCGACAATTCTCGTTTAGCCACAAATATTCTGGGTCTGACTGACACGCAGCCCGATCATCAATTTCGACCAAACTTCTATAGAGGGGATTTACTTAACTCTCTTCAAGTGCATGAAGGAGTGATTCCCGTTGATGCTCAAGATAATCCTTTGTTTCTGGTTGCTGCTAAGCTTAATGGCGGAACCAACGATCGCTTCATCTATGGGACTAACAGCAACGACGTATTAACAGGAACTGGGATTTTTGGGAAATATTACAACAACAACGGCAACCATACTTATTATTTTGGGGATGGGGACGATATTGTCTCTGCAGGCACAGGGAATGACACCATTAATGGCGGGGCTGGAGATGACAACATTAATGCCGGAAATGGCAACAATACCATTCGCGGTGACGAGGGTAATGATGTTCTCACTGGTGGAAACGGCATTAATACCTTGTTTGGTGGTTTGGGAAACGACATTCTTGGAGGTGGTGCGGGTCAGAACATATTAAGAGGTTCAGAAAGCAACGGGCAGTCTGGTGTTGAGGTAGATACTTTAATTGGCAACAGCGGTAACTCGGTTAACACATTTTATATTGGTGATAACACCACAAATTGGTACTCAGTCGGTGGTGGAAATGATTACGCCAAAATTGTTAACTTTGCAGAAACTGACGTGATTGTAGGTGGCGTCAATATTGAGGCGCAAAACGGCATAACTGAAACCTTTCTCTGGTCGGGAAGTGAATTGATTGCAAAGATTGAGGGTCTCTGGGCTTCGGAACTACTGTTCCCTGTAAGGATTTAGAGTTGATATCTTCCCGGTCTGGCAGAGGCGGCTGTGATTCGTTATACTTTGCACGGTCATAGACCGTGCTTTTTCACCAGTCCCAAGAATTGTAAAATTGCCACAAGCCGAGAAGAAAAGTAGTCCCCATCCCTAGCGGCCTAATCTGCCTGCCCGGCCATACTTACGGCTTTGCTTCGCGCTTCTATAATTTGACCTATCTCGCGTCCCAAGCTGGGTTGACGTTCAATCATCGTATTTACAGCATCTGAGTAAATAACAAGAACTTGCAAATCGTCAACGGCGACGATCGATACCGGACTCGGTTCCCCACTAAACAGTGCCATCTCGCCAAAAAACTCACCGCGCAAGATAGTCATTACCTCCAACTCCATGCCCAACTTGTTCGTGACTGTGACCTTAGCCTGACCAGCAATGATAATGTACAAAGCATTACCAGGCTCGCCCTGCCGGATGACTTTCTCACCCGCACCAAACTTCTGTAAAATAGTTCCCTTAGTTAAGTCATCTAAATTTTTCGGCTCTCTAGCTAAAGGCATAAATCCGGGAATTGAGTGCAGGCTTTGGGCTAACTTACTTGAAGCGCTATCTGCCTTGTCCCCAGGTTCTACAGCATATTCATATCGGTAGCGATATAGCGTCAGGTTGTTTCGCTGCGCTGCGTACCAGACTCGTGTCATAAATCGATCGAGTATCTGCTCCACATCCTCAAAGTTTTCGATAAAAAACTCCACCTCATAGATAATTGCAGTCTCATCATAGGATGTGGTTTTGATTTCTGGTTCTGGTTCGGCTAATATTCCTTGTGCTGATTTGTATTAAAGATTCCTAATCTAGTTTCTTATTGGGCAGGCAAGATGCCTGCCCAATAATAACAATCAGTGAGAAACAGCTCTGAACAATCTACTTACTTGTAGATCGATCGGCCTTCGATCTGGCTGTTCAGATTTTGATGATGGCTAAAGTATTCTTCAAGGATATTCTGGCAGGATGTTGCAACTACCTTTGCGTTGTCTAATTGTGTCAATTCTTCACTTGTTATGCCTAGACTATGCACTGAATTTTTGTAATGATATTCCTCTACACAGATAGTGTAGTGAGCATCCGCTTGTACGGGCTGTCCATTAATGCTCAAAGATTCAAGCTGATTTTGAGAATCACTGTAAACTGCCTCAATACCTTTGCTGACCTGAAAACAACAACTTTCACCGGGTATTCTGTTTTCCTGTCTCATAATATGTGCGAAAATCTGGGTGAGCTGTACGCCTGTCACTTTAAGTTTATAAAGTACATCGTCGTAAGGAAAAACTTCTTTAAGATCGCTCAGTGTAACTAGCGGGCCTAATTTTGTTTTACGGATTGAACCGCTTCCGATCAGAGCTACATCCAACAACGTATCGAGTTGGGCAACAATATCAACGATTAAGTTACCCAATTCCGTTTCTTCTTCACGATTAGGATGGGTCAGTTTATGGGCTAATCGTCCAATTAGTCGATTATATTTGCGATCGACCTGTTCTTGGAAAGTCGCAATCAGCTTTTCGATTTCTGGATATGCCTCGGCCAGATTATTATCTACAGGCAGGAGTTGCCACTTCCATTCAACAATGCTGTTAGTATCGTCATCTACTACAATATCGAAACGTCCTATTTGGTCTGTGCCAATTCCAGCTTGTGCGCTCAGAATATTGTTAACTTCGGCAGGTTGTTCTAAAAATGTATGGGAGTGCCCGCCAATGATCATATCGACACCCCATTCTGGGTTGAGCAACGCCGCTAGTTTTTTATCCTCTTCAAAACCGATGTGTGTCATGAGGACTGTTAGGTCAATGTCCTCGTTTTTGTAGGCGTTGCAAATTTTACCAACTTCTAAAGCAGCATCTTCAAGACTTACAAATGTGCCGATACTGGTATCCATTTTCAATAACTTGAGAACTTCTTCCGTGACAATCCCGATGAACATAATATCAAATCCATCTACATTGAGGATGATATATGGATTCATCAACCGTTTGTTGTATTTTTTGATATACAAATTGGCATTCACGATCGGAAAATTTGCCATCTTTTCCAAGAAGAGTAAGTGAGGCAACCCATAATCCAATTCGTGATTCCCCAGAGTCACTACATCTGGAGCGAGGTAATTCATAATCTCTATGGTTGAAAGACCTCTCTATTCCTTATAAATGAGAGAACCCTGAACCATGTCACCTGAAATCACAAACAGTACGTTTTTCTCTTCTTGGCGTACCTTATTGATATAGCCCGAAAGCAGCGATACTCCACCAATCAGATGACCCTCTTCACCCCCAGCCTCTGCCAGAAAGTCTCCGTGCATATCATTGGAATGCAAAATCGTGAACTTTTTAAACCGCTCTGTGGTCGTCATTATTTTTTACCTTTGTGAAACTAACACGTTTAATTTTGTCTATGCAGTTCAGATACCCGGCTTCTTAGAGAAGCTGGGTATCTCGCCTTCACGAAAGCTCGGCGGTTGTGAATAGCTGCTTCAAATCTTCAACGAAACTGGTGAAAAACTTGCTCTCATCAACCTGCAACGCTACCCAGGCATTTGCTCCTGTTTTCGGTGCAGGACGACTATCGATCGATGTCTGTCCCAGTGTCAACTCTCCCTTTGTTTCAACTCGGACTTTTGCCCTTTTTAACATCAAAGTTTCTGGATAAAACAGGTATCCCAAGGTTGCTGCATCATGGACAAGAAGACCTGGAATTCCTGCTGTTTCTCGATAACCCAAGGCTGTGCCAATCATGAACTCACAAAGAGCTATCAAGAATTGGGACAGTTTACTCTCTGGATTCGCCTGAGTGACCGCGTGAGTCATATCTCGTGTGAAAATTAAGTGGCGCGTTACGTCTAGCGGCATCACGACAATATCATCGCGGCTGTCAAATACTGTCTGAGCGGCTTCAGCATTAAACCAAATATTGAATTCAGCATGGGGAGTCACATTACCGGAACAGAAGAAAGCACCCCCCATGATGACAATTTCTTTCGCTTTTTTGAGGATGCCGGGACTTTTCGTTTCCGCCGCAGCGAGGTTTGTCACCGGACCGATCGCTACAATGGTAATCTCCCCTGGATCTGCGTTTAGCTCGTCGATGATGATTTCGTCGGAGTAGCGAGCATCCTCAAAATTATGGGTGGCTGGGGGTAAAGTATGAGACAGATTGCCCATCCCATCCGACCCATGAATATGTCCGGCATCTTCCACAACTTGTTTGATGGGGACACCGCGACCCACTTTAATCTCTGGGAACCCTGCTAAATTTAAAATCTGCGACGCATTAGAAAACGTGCGTTTAGCAGCGACATTGCCATCTGCGGAAGTAACGGCGACAAGTTCAGCTAGTCCTGATTTGACCAAGCTCAGAAGCCAAAGAAAGGCATAGATATCGTCTCCGCCCGGATCGGTGTCGAGAATGATTCTGGGATGAGTGAGTTGAGTTGTCATCAGGATTGGTTGCTCAAGCAAGGGATGATTGTAGAAAAGTCCGATCGGGCATTGTACAACCTGTGTCACTCATCAGACAAGTCGATCGAATAGCTGCATAAACCGTTCAGTATCCACATCTAAGCAAGCCTCTACATTGGGGGGATTCGTTTCCTCATCTCTGCGATCGCGTCGATCGGCTAGTGACATTCCCGTTGTAAATCTTCCTTCTGTTTCAACCATCATATGCAGCGATTCTGTAGTTACTAAACTAGAATCAATCGCCACCGCCATCGCCAATGGATCGTGTAAATAACACCCATAAAAGCCTTCGTTGTCACGGTAGAAAGCCATATAAATTCCCGTGCAATCGGCAATAAATTGGCTGACTTTTGAAGGACGACGCTGTAAATTATCTTCAACAACTTGGCGGGGTAAAGGCGCTTTCATCGCCACATCTAGACCAACCAAGGTAAGGGGAATTCCTGACTCCATCACGACTTGAGCGGCATCGGGATCGACAAAAAAGTTAAATTCAGCCGCTGCTGAAATATTTCCCGGTACTGTAACCGCCCCACCCATGATGATAATCCGCCCGATTTTTTTCATGGTTGCAGAATCTTTCTGAATCGCTGTGGCTAGATTGGTAAGTGGTCCTAAAGCAATAACGGTCAGATTATCGTAATCTTGAGCTGCTTTTAGCAACAGATTAATAGCATTTTCTGTAGATGGCTTAGTAGTAAGTTTGGGATAGCGAGGTGTACCATCCGCTTCCTTAAATTGATCCAACTCACCCAAACCATCTGCCCCATGAATTCCTGCTGCATTGAAGGGAGGTTTCAGCAGTGGTTTTTCACAGCCTTTAGCCACAATGGGCGAAGTATCTGGCTCAACAATACTGATAACGCGCAACACATTATTAGCAGCCTGATCGACGTTAATATTACCAGCGACAACGGTGATGGCTTTCAGGTCTAATTCGGGTGAATTCAATGCCATAATCAAAGCCAAGGCATCATCAACACCACCGTCTGTATCTACTATTACTGGAACCGACTGATTTGAAAGTGCGATCATGCTATTACTGCTCCATTAAACTTATTAGAAGTAAATTATGACCGTACAGGTAGAACCCGTAAAGCAAGAAATTAAAACCTTTACTTGTAGACAAATCTTCCTTCGATCTGGCTATTAAGATTTTGATGATGACTAAAGTATTCTTCAATGACATCCTGGCAAGATGTTGTGACTACCTTGGGGTCAGCTAATTTTGTTAATTCTTCATGGGCTACGCCTAGAGTATGTTCTGAATTTTGGAAACGATAGCCATCCATACAGATGGTGTAGTGTTGATCGTCTTGTACAGGTTGTCCATTAATACTTAAAGATTCCAGCTTTTCTTCAGCGTCTCTATAAACTGCCCGAACACCTTTACTGACCTGAAGATACTCGCTTTCACCGGGTATTCTGTTTTCCAATCTCATAATATGCGCGAATATTTTTGTGAGCTGTATGCCTGTTACCCTATATTTAGACATAGGATCTTCGTAAGGGAAGATTTGTTTAAGATCGCTCAATGTTACTAGGGGTCCTAATTCTGTTCCCCGGATTGAACCACTGGCGACAAAAACTACATCTAAGCTATCTAATTGGGCAAAAATATCAGCGAATAAGTTACCCAATTCCGTTTCTTCTTCACGCCTAGGATGGGTCAGTTTATGGGCTAAGCGTCCAATCAGTCGATTGTATTTACGATCTACATCTTCTTTGAAGGTAGCAATCAGCTTTTCAATCTCAGTATCTGGCTGGGCCAAATTATTATCCACAGGTAAGAGTTGCCACTTCCATTCAACGATGCTGTTAGTATCGTCATCCACTACAATATCAAAGCGTCCAATTTGGTCTGTGCCAACTCCGGCTTGGGCAATTAGAATGTTGTTAACTTCGGCAGGTTGCTCTAAAAATGTATGGGAGTGGCCCCCGATGATCAGATCCACACCCCATTCTGGGTCTAGCAATGCCGCTAGTTTTTTATCCTCTTCAAAACCGATGTGTGTCATGAGGACTGTTAGGTCAATGTCGTCATTTTTGTAGGCGTTGCAAATCTTACCAACTTCTGAGGCAGCATCTTCAAGACTTACGAATGTACCAATACTCCTGTCACGTTTTAATGTCTTAAGAGCTTCTTCAGTTATAATTCCAATGAACATAATATCGAATCCATCGACATTGAGGATGATATAAGGGTTCATCAAGCGTTTGTTGTACTTTTTGATATATAAGTTGGCATTCACAATCGGAAAATTTGCCATCTTTTCCAAGAAAAGTAGGTGAGGAAACCCATAATCTAATTCGTGGTTTCCCAGAGTCACTACGTCTGGAGCGAGGTAATTCATAATTTCTATGGTTGAAAGACCTTTATACTCCACATCAATCGTAGAGCCTTGAAGCATATCACCAGAAATAACGAACAGCACGTTTTTCTCTTCCTGGCGTACTTTATTTATATAGCCTGAAAGTAGCGCCATTCCACCAATCACATGACCTTCTGCGAGACCCGTAGCTTCTGCCAGAAAGTCTCCGTGCATATCATTGGAATGTAAGATTGTGAAACTTTTAAACCGTTCTGTGAGCGTCATAGTCTTTTACCTCTGAATATAATTGTTTATTAATTTTGGTTTAAGTCAGCAGCAGCACCTCAATAAACCGATTCCAAGTCAACGCCTGTCCTCCTGTTTGCTCTTGCAAAAATGTGATTTCATCCTGAGACAGAGGTGGCTCTTTCAAACTGGCTAGTGCCGTATTCATCTCCTGCATACTGATGGCATCATCTGCATCGACATCAATGGGTAGGAAATAGGTGACAAATTCTGTATATCTCGACATCAACCGTTGATGGCGCAACATCAATTCGCCAAATTCCTCAAAGTCGATCGCGCCACTGCCATCTCTATCCATGCAGTTGAACAGATAGGTGAGTTCACCCTCAGAGAGGACTTTTCCTGCCTGATGCAAGTGAGTTGCAAGCTCCTGGGTTGAGAGGAACCCACTGCGATCGCCATCGATTGCATCGAAAATGTAGCGTAAATCGCCTTTAATCGCAGGAGTTGCCTGCTCAAACAAGATGTTGCGTTGCTGCCCCTGAAGCGCGGCTCTGAGTTGTTGCCGGAAGCTAGCAATAGTTTCCTTGGCTGCGAGGAACCGCTGTCGATGTTCCTCCGGACTCGCCACTGTATGCAGCACCACGGGTACGAGGGAAGGCAGCGATCGCTGCAAGATCAGAAAACACCCAATCGTTACAATTGCAAACGGCACGGACAGAACCGGTAGCTTGAGCAGCGAGAAAAGGGGTGCTAGGAGAATGCTGGCGATCGATGCCAAGAAAGCACAGAGGAGACCAATCGAAATGCTGAGACGGTTTGGCGTGTAAAACACTCCACCAATTGCTGTCGCGGTGAGAGCTGCATTGTAGCCCCACAACCCCGTATAAAGTTGATCTGGCTTAGCTCCCAGCAGCAAACCGGCTAGCAGGTACATGGCGCAACCGAGCAATCCCACCACTGCACCTATCGGGGTACAGATGGCAATGCCTAGGACGACTAGCACAACTGAAATAAGCTTGTCTGAGAAAAAGATCTGCCCCAGACCCATCGGCAATGATTGTACCAAGCGCAATCCGTCAATCGCACCAGCGGGAAAAGGGGGCGGCGGCGGCCCCAGATCGAAGAAGGGTTGGGGTACAAATGCCAGCAGGAGTAGAAATGTCAGCATCACCCCATTAAAGGGGATGCCCAGGGGAGCCACTCTGAACCGGGTGGCAAACCACGTCCCTACCGTTTCCATCACCACCGCTGTCAGAGCAGAGAGGATAATGACGGCGATCGCCCAGACAGGATTCCAGGCTCCATTGCCAAACGCCCCAAAGAACGCCATCGCAGCACCAACGAGCATTCCATTCAACCCGAAGATCCCATTCTGGATGGCGCCTGGATTGGCTTTGAGGACGATCGCCGTTAGCGTTGCGGCGGCAGTCCCGACTAAGCTCATGCTCCCCAGCCAGGGAGACTGAATGAACATAGCAGCGAGGATTAGCAATCCACTTAAAGGGTTGTTGACGAAAATGACCTGACTAATTCCCCGCAAAGTGGCGTTGATGAAATCCAGCAGGGGTTGATTAGCGAGGCGCTGATTGAGGGCTTGCATTGTACCTAGCCCCGATAGGAGTCCCTTCGGCTTCTGAAAGGAGGGTTCCGGTGCTAAAATCCGCGAAATCAGTTCGTGTAAGGGTAATGGCTCGTCGTTTGTGGTGGCCATAGAATGAGCGTTGCTTATTGGTTTGTCGGTTTTGAGCAAATAAATTAAGGGGGTTTTCCGCCTAAATGCAGCGGTTTAAGGCGTAATCTTTGGATTTGCCAAATTCTACCCAAATTACAGATAACGCAATATAAACTAAACCATAGCACAGGCAGCGATCGCAGACTTACCGTATTTTTCTGTCATTTTATCAAAGCCTGTTACCAGTTCATTAAGCAAGCCAAAAACCTCTTGAGCGGACATTAATACAGTGAGTTTGGTGAATTGGTGGAGGTCGGAAAACAAGACCGAGACATTAGAAATCCGATCGGCAATTTCTCGATCGGCCTGTTTGAAGCCTTTGGCAATTGCGGGAGTAAATATACTTAAGACCAAGGCTTCATTTTCGCGATTGCTCTGTTCGATTAATTGAGTTTCGGTACGAATGCTACCTATCGTTTGATTAAATGACTTAGCTAAGTCTCCAAATTCATCTTGCGAACCAGATTTGACAACGGCATCAAATTCCCCAGACCCCACCAGGCGGGCGCTAGCAATTAACATCTTGATGGGTCTGACAAAGATTGCGGTCAGCCACATGGCCACAAGCGTGATTAGCGCGATGATTAAAGTAGCCCCCATCAAAACTTTTTTTTCAGATGTAGTGGTACTGCAAGTAACGGGCCGCTGCTGTTTTTGGCGTGTAGGATGCCAGAACGGGTGAACCCTCGTTAGTTCGCGTTAGTTTGGTTAGAAATTCTGTCCGGTAGTAGGTATCAATTTTTGCGTCAAAATCCGCTGGTACTGTCGATTTTTCAAGTTGGCGGTAGGCTGTCTTGAACTCCTGCATGGCACCGACGACTGTCAGGTCTTCGCTTAAGGTTTGACTATGGTAGTAAAGGCTTTGAAAATAATCTTGGATTTGATCGGTTTTGGCCGCCCGAAGGCTGGTTAATTGGTTGAAGACTTTTTCATTCAGAATAGATTTACACACTATAGGATATAAAGGTAGTTGAAAGCATAGCACAAAAGCTGGCTACCAGGGAGCATCTCATATTTGTAAAAACACTTGTTCTCTCTCCTTCCTTTTTTCTCTTTCCTTCTGCCTCCTGCCTCCTGCCTCCTGCCTCAAAACTGAGATTTCTAGCTTGCCTGCAAAAGTGCGATTCTCCCGACTACCAGCAACATGACTATGAGTTTTGTCTTGATACTTAATTGATTCAGTAATTGCATAGGATGTTTTTTGATACTCTTTGCCTTATTTTTTTCATGTCTAAGAATTAGACATGAAAAGCTAATCTCTGATTATTGGCGATCGCCTTGCAACGGCTCGCATTTCATTCAGCCAAAGCTTTTATACTGACAGATTCCTCACCTGTCAGTTATAAAAGCACATCAAACACCTCTTACCTTCTTCCTCGTTCTGCTAGGCTCGATGCTCCACTTGGGAAAACCCCAGATGCTCTCATAGGAGATGCTGCCTCTCAAATTAACGTTTGCCTTGCTCAGATCACGACAGCAACAGAAGCAACGCAACTCCTCCAACAAAAACTACTATTTGAATTGCTAAAAGCCTGCGATCTAGTCGAACAACCCGCGCATAGCTTTCTGGTGTCTCATCCTTAATCCAGTCAGCCGTTACGATCGCTTCCAAAATCGAAATAGTAATCAGTAGGTACGCCAGGGCATAGATCTTATCGAGCAAAACCAGATAGCCAATATTCGGCAGTGTTGAAGAGTAGGACTGCTGTAAGAATACAGTAGTT
The DNA here is from genome assembly GCF_036704615.1 of Microcoleus sp. K4-B3. Taxonomy (NCBI): domain Bacteria; kingdom Bacillati; phylum Cyanobacteriota; class Cyanophyceae; order Oscillatoriales; family Microcoleaceae; genus Microcoleus; species Microcoleus sp. K4-B3. The sequence goes on along the minus strand of NZ_JAUBSF010000001.1, from coordinate 188,278 downwards.
AGCAGTACAGTCACGGATAAGGCAATGCGGGAATCAACGTATTGTGGCTTGAGCAGCAATGCTCCCCAACTGGCAGCTACAACAATCACCAGAGGTAACAGCAGTTTCCAAACGAAGAAACTAACGGGTCGAGAGACAGTCAGTGAATATTGTAGAATCGAATACTGAGTTATATCTCCCAATCTTGGATCGCCAAAATTAGTCGTGTACTCATGAACTAGACTCGACACATCAGCCGCTTGAATTTCCCAGCCCGGAATTGATATCTTACTTGAATAACCCGACTGCTTGTTGTCTGCTACGTAAACCATTTGGTCAACAGTATAAACAGAATCTTCTAGCGAAATCGTTAGATTCTGCTGATCTAGCGGATACTTTGCCAAAGCAAACGGTTGGACAAAGCGACCTTCAACTCTCACAGCTTGAAAGAAGCGACCGTCTGGTAGTTTTTCGGGCTGTTTATATGAGGGGACTGAAGTCGTGTCTGAGTCGCTAACTCCATTGAAATACTCCAGGTTGGTAGTTGGGTCTAGGTTACCCTTCCACTTAAACCAAACATAGAAGTCCAGGGAGCAAGTATTGCTTGAGATATCAAGATCGTAGAGGTTCATTACAAAGATTCCTGTCTCAACCTGTTCTGCTTGAGCAGGAATATCAGACAGTGGCTTGAATGTATCAGACTTTGTTTGAGACTGAGCCGAAACTCTGACCCCACTACCCAACTGAAGCAAGAGAGCGAGCAGGGCAACTAAAAGTACAGAGAACAGCAGCTTGCGAGTAGTACTGCTTCTAGCGATGTGCATTTAACTAGGTAATTGCGTTTTGACGTTCAGGAAGGCGGTGGCTGTCCGGTCTTCTCTCAGGGTCTGGCTATGGTTGTTAAGTGTTTCAAAATAATCTTGGATTTGATAAGTCTTGGCAGCCAGGAGGCTGGTTAATTGATTGAAGACTTTTGCGGTCAGAATAAATTTACCCACTAGACCATATAAAGGTAGTTGCAAGCATAGCACAAAAGCTGACTACCAGCAACATGACGGTGAGTTTTGTCTTGATACTTAATTGCTTCAGTAATTGCATAGAATGTTTTTTGAGATTCTTTGCCTTATTTTTTTACTATCTAAAAAATTAAAGAATAATCTCTCACCATTGGTAGGAGCGCATTTCACTCAGCCAAAGCTTTATACTGACATATTCCTCATTCTATCAGTATAAAAGCACAACATAAAAATATTACCAAAAAAATGGCATCTTTTCCTGGTTTTTTGGGAAAAAAATGTTTTTTTTAATGAGGTAAAATTTAAAATTTCTGGAATTGGACGACAATTTATGCTGTGCTAAGCTTTTCTTAACTGGTGTAAGAATTACTTGAGTAATAACTCATTTGCTTAACCTATTTTAGGCTCCTCATCCTTCAATAGCTCCTCACGCAGTCGATGGTACGACTTCTCTATAGATGACAAATCAATATCCGCACTAGATTTTCCGTTGTACTCAAAAGGATTGTCAAGATCGTAGACGAGGAACAACAAATACATGAATGACGTAAACAGAAAACCTGAAACAATCAAATTGGTATTAAAATCGTCGGTACGCGTTATTAACAAAGCACTGATTGAGGCAATTATCAGAAGGTGCAGCAATCCATAGGCCGCTGCCAGAAAGTCGGTATCACGAATCCTTTGAATTCGATCGATCAGAAGACGAATCTTTCCCTGTTCACCTTGAAGGCGACTTATCGAAGGAATTTCGCAAAACTTTGAGAATTCACCCAGTAATTGATTGAGGTTGGTAACGGCATTCTCCACTCTGATGAATGGCTGACCCTGTTTCAAACAGAGTAGGACTGATTTGAGGATCTCAGCTAACCCTTCTGTAAGTAGGGTTGGATCGTAGTCGGGCTTACGGGCTGCAATGAACAAATTCGTATCTTGAATCGTTTCAACTGCATTCACAATCTGGCTTGGCATATCTTCACTGGTACGGTAATCATTCAGCGTCCCGTTCAGCATAAACGCCAAGATGAATGTTACCGCCGCTAACAGAGAACCTACCTGACTATCGAACTTACCAAATTCCCACTGCATCTGATGAGCAATCCATTTTGCCAAGCAAAATAGTGCTGTTAGGGGAAGAACTTTGAGTAAGATTGACCACTTTGACAGATCGGTAAATTTTCTGAGATTCATTGCGTTTATCCTTGATTAAAGATGTGTTTTTGGTAATGAACGAGTGCGATCGCTTACCTCTGCCAATTTTAGTATTAATGGAGAAGCCGATCGCGCTACCATTTAGATTGCATCCAGAGAGGGTCGTCCTACGCCAATAGGATGGACGAACTCAACGGCAATTGCAGAGTCACAGCTAGAGCCACCGTTGCTCATCGCTAGAAGTTTTCCGGCATTTTTGTACACCGCGATTTAGACGCTGCAACTATGGTTGCGACATAACGCTTCAGAAACTTTTTCGGTAATCATCCCTAGTGTAGAGGATATTAAGAGCGAGGTTGCTATCTATTTTTTGTCACGAGCAGCTTCAATGAAATGATTCTACGCCAACCCTCCCGTGCGATCGCATTTCAGTAAGCCAAAGCTTTTCTACTAAAGAGGTCGTCACCCTTTTAGTAGAAAAGCAGACAAAAAGGTCATCAAAAAACTGGCATCAATTTATTGATTTTTGACCCGATCTTCCCGAGACTTATACTTCGAGCCATCAGGCATAATAGCGCCTTCAAGCAAAGCACCACTCAGGTCAGAAATGCTAACTTTAGCACCTTTGAGATTGGCACCACTTAGGTAGGCACTATTCAAATTAGCACCACTCAAACTAGCATTCTTCAAATTGACGCCGCTCATATTTGCGTTGCTCAAGTCCGCACAAATTAAATTAGCGTCACTGAGGTTGGCACTACTGAGATTAACCTGACTCAAGCGAGCAAAACTCAGGTTGGCATCACTGAGATTAGCACCACTCAATTTAGCCTGACTGAGGTTAGCATTATTGAGGTTAGCGTGGCTCAGATTGGCATTACTGAGGTCGGCTTCACTCAATTTTGTTTCACTTAGATTGGCGCGAGAGAGATTAATAGCTACTAACTCTGCACCAATAGCATCTACACCTCTGAGAGAAACACCATCCTCATTCAAATCTTGGAGTGCCAGAATTCTTGCATAGCTAACTTTTACGCCGTGTGCTGCATCAACTGTACTCCAAGCTTGGTAATGAAATTGTTTCCGGCGATCGGGAGCTTCCTTAATGAATAAAATTAAAGCAACGACCATACTAAGAGCATCAGCACTCTGCAAAATCTCTCCAATCAAAGAATTGTCGTCTGCCGCCACATAAATTATGATGAACAGAACGGCTGAAACAATAGCCACTAACCAGGCAGGTTGTACCCAAAAATTATCAATGAATTTTCCTAAAATTCCTTTGAGAACTTCACCCGATCGCTTAACGAATGATTGACCCTGAAATTGCTGATAACTATCAGTTATTTTCGAGAGCATTTTTTGGATAATTTCACTATCCAACTGAATTGGTACTAAAGGCTTTTTCTGTTCCTCGGTTTGTGGTGCGATCGGCTTAGATTCATTCAGTAATTGTGTCTTTGATTCTTTTGGCTGATTGTGGGTGACATCTTTTTCATGTGGGACAACCTTTGGTGTAGAAACTGCACCTGCGCCTTTTAACATCAAACCTGTAATTGCTCTGTAGGCATCTGTCCACGCCAGCTTTACTTCGGGAGTCCAATCTTCTTGGAGAGACTGCTCAAAAGCCATCAGCAGTGCGTCTCCAACTGGACCATAATATTTGGGAATTACCCCATAGCCGATGTGTCTGCCTCCCAAGGAGTTGAGAACTGGCTCTAAAGCTTCTGGAGAGCGGAGATTTTCTACTACCAACACCAAAGCATTTATGAGCTTTTTCTGTTGTTTTTCTATAGCGATATTGGCAAACAGCGGTTTAAATTCTGGGTGAGCGATGAAGAGGTTTTCGTAGAAGCTAGCGGCAAATTCATCAGCACGAGGTTTGATTTTCTCGAAACTTCTTTCCAGTAATTCTACGGCTAATTGTGGCTCTTTTTCCGGAACTGATTCTAGTGGGTGATTAGCTGCTACAGTCACCTGTTTCTCGGGAATTATCTGTGCTTTTAATTGGACTTCTTCACGTGTAGTTTCTACACCTGCGCCTTTTAACATCAAAGCAGTAATTGCTCTGTAGGCATCTGTCCACGCCAGCTTTACTTCGGGAGTCCAATCTTGCTGGAGAGACTGCTCAAAAGCACTCAGTAGTGCTTCTCCAACTGGGGCGTAATATTTAGGAATTACTCCATAACCTATGTGTCTGCCTCCCAAGGCATTTAGAACAGGCTCCAAAGCTTCTGGAGATCGGATATTTTCTACTACTAAAACCAGAGCACTTATGAGCTTTTTCTGTTGCTTTGCCATATCAGTTTTGGCAAACAGCGGTTTCAACTCGGGGTGAACTGTAAACAATTTTTCGTAGAAGCTAGCGGCAAATTCATCAGCACGAGGTTTGATTTTCTCGAAACTTTGCTCTAAAAGTTCAACATTTAAAGACATATTTTTGTTTCTCTCTTGAAAGTTGACGATCCCTTGTCTAAAGACAGGGGTTTTTAACTATCCGGCTGTGATGAATGCTTTTGATAGAGTGTTTGGAACCTGAGAGTTTCTTGGCTGACGCCAGGGCGAGATATTACAAACTCAAATTTTCCAACTCTTGCCAGAGGGTAGTCATAAACTCCTCTGCATCGTTGATGCCCATTTCTCCTAAAGCTTTCCACTCTTCACTGGTGTAATCTAAATCGAGTCCCATCACATCTTGAGTCCAGTAGGGCAAATTAGATGGGTTTTCCATTAGGTCACAGGTTATTTTTAAGATGTCTGTTCCGGTCGTCTTTTTTCTCGCCTTTGTTGCCAAGCAAAAGGATAGCAATTTTGCCAAATTACTTTCTGGTGGAATGGCTATTAGAAAGGCCATATTTTGTGCTATTACAAACTTGTCTAACTTCATTGGATATTTTCCTCTTCCTAGTTTTAAGGTACTCTCGTAAGTAATTTTTTTCGTTCAATCACACCCACAGGACTTACGCTACATAAGTCAATTCTTATACTATCTATAGTAGTCTGGTGCTTCAGACGCCCACTACAAGTATAGTCTGTGCGTAAGTCCTAACAATTTATATTACCTCAAAATTAAATTTTTGTCTTCTAGACCTCGAATTTCCCTTGGCGGGAGAGATGCTAAGTATCTAGCATCTCTATTGAGAAAGCTGCGCGATTTGTCACAATTGAACGCTCCAGAAGTTATCAATAATCAGAGTAAAAGTTTGCGATGTCATGGTATAGTTTGGAAAAATACTACTGAACCTAATGGCTTTGGGATTCCCAATGAAGACGAGCTAGTAAATGTTCCGTACCAGTTTTAAAGATCTGCTAATGAATACGGCAGGGTGCATGGCTTTTTTAGTGAAAATGTTTTTTATATTGTCTGGCTAGACCCAGACCACAATCTTTACAGTTGAAATTATGATAAATTACCCACGGTCAGGACACGGCAGTGCCCTTTCCCTACAAGATAATTGGGTGATATTTACGTCTCTGGCGATCGCTTATTTTGAAGTAGGGCAACGGCATTGCCTTGTCCGACTTGCTTGCTATTACGCACTCCGACTTCTCGAAACCGGGTGGTTTACCGAGTCTGCGGGCTGCGACTAACTATTCTAGTAAAAAAAACTGGTTTCTGAACCCGATGCGTCCCGGACTAATTTTAAGAAAATTTTGCATATAGAGCTGAAATAAAATTAACGCTTAAAAAGCCTACTGCTAGTACAAGAATGATAAAGATGGCGATACTGAAAATAGACTTTAGCCGATCGCCAATTCCGGGTTTTTCTGAGTTCATTGGTCAATTTTTGCAGTAAATTTGAGAGGGGCTATTGAGAAAGAGTAGATTATACCAATGCGCGAACAAAAAGGCAACTCCCGACAAGCTCCAAACCCCCATCGCCCTCAGTAGGTCGCATTTTTTTAACTTTTAATCTAAAATCTAAAATCGTCTTAGGCATTGTTCGGTTAGCCTGGGCAGCCCGAAGTCGATCGCCCGAACCCGATGGCCCTAACTCCTGTAAAATAGAGGGCGCGTTGGGGCGAACCTTTTAACAGCCGGAATTAGGGGCGATCGTCACAGGCTCCCAAATACATAATAATATGTCAGTCATCCTTAACTTACTCACAAAGGTAAAAATAGAAGAGTGCCAAGAAATAATCTAAAACATATAACTGAAAAAAGGATAGAAATCGATGCTCCACCCAGTCTCGCAACCTTACCAACAACGAGCAAATACTATGACCCAAAGAGCCGTGCGGAAGCCAAAACCCTCTGTTGCAAACCACTTGAGACCAAGTTTTCCTCAAAGGCACTGGCTGGAGCTGGCAGAGTACGCCTCTCTGGCGGCCTCTGGTGTGGGTTCCCTGGCGGTGGCAGTGTCGGGTCAAGCTTTTTACGGGGTGGCTCCCCTAACTTTGGCTTTGTCGCTGAATGTTGCTAACAGGTATCGGTTCGAGCAGCAAGTGCGGGTTCATCAAAATTCGGAAATGGCCCAAGTCCAAAAGTCTGTCAATAAAGTCGAAAAAACGGCGGTGACGGTAATTGTTAAATTACGCAAGCAGTTGTCAGCAGATATTGCAGCGCTGCGCCAGCAAATGGCTGCACTGCCTAGGGCTGAGGGCTTTGAGGAGTCGATAGACATCCAGCGGCAGTTGCTGAGTTTGGGAGAGTCGGTAGCTTCTTTGCAAGAAATCGTGGCGTCTGCTGTCCTCGATGTCCGCCAGCAGGTGAGCGAACAACTGCAAGATTTATCGGTTGGTCAACGGGCGAATCTCGAAGCTGTGGAACAGGCTATAGAGCAACTGCAAAGCGCCACGCAAGGCTTGGCAGAAACTTCTCTGACGCGAGACGACTGGGAAGCAGTAAATACTCGATTTTTGGAAATCCAGAAAGTCATGGCCAATTTGCAAAGCCAACTGCAAGCTCCCGCGCACCAATCGACTGCGGATTTGTCGATCGTCCAAGCTCAAATCCACCGTTTGGAACACGAGCAGCAAGAAGTTGTCAAACCTCACCTCAAGCGCTTAATCTCAGTTGTCAAGGAGTTGCAGCACACACCAGAAAACCGTCAGTAGTCATTAGTCAGCAGTCATTAGTCATCAGTCAGAAGGAATACTTTTCCCATCGGACACTGAGACACTCTCCGACTCTCCGACTCTCGCCCGATCGAGTCCTACTTTTTTGACAACTGTGTTAAAAGATTAAAAGCTAATCTGTCTAGTTCACCTGTTTTCAACCTGTTACAAGAAAAATCAATGACTGCAACCGTAACTATTGCTGATAACCCGTTACTAATCGGTCAAGGATTGCCTCCATTTGACGCGATCGAACCGGAACACGTAGTCCCCGCTGTTACCCAACTGCTGACCGAACTAGAAGCCTCGCTAGCTGACTTAGAATCGTCTGTAGAGCCGACTTGGAGCGGCTTAGTAGAACCATTGCAGCGACTCGGAGAGCGTTTAAATTGGAGCTGGAGCATTGTCGGACATTTGATGGGCGTGAAAAATAGCCCGGAACTGCGATCGGCTCACGAAACAGTGCAGCCGGAAGTAGTAAAATTTTGGAGCAAGCTCAGTCAAAGCAAACCGCTTTATGAAGGTTTTAAAGCGCTGCGGGCTAGCGAAAATTGGGACAGCTTAGAGTCAGCTCAAAAGCGAATTGTCGAAGCCGCTCTCCGAGACGCCCAACTCTCCGGCGTCGGTTTAGAAGGCGAGCAAAAAGAGCGTTTTAATGCCATTCAATTAGAATTAGCCGAAATTACTACCCAATTTTCCAATCACGTCCTCGACGCTACCAAAGCATTCAGCATCACCCTCACAAACAAAGACGAAATTGACGGTTTGCCGCCGAGTTTGTTGAGTTTAGCAGCTCAAGCCGCTCGCAGCGCGGGCGAAGAAAATGCGGATGCCGAAAACGGCCCTTGGCGGATTACTTTAGACTTTCCGAGTTACGGCCCTTTCATGCAGCACAGCACCCGCCGCGACTTGCGCGAAAAGTTGTACAAAGCTTTTATCGGCAGAGCAAGTAGCGGAGAATTGAATAACTGGCCGTTGACCGATCGAATTTTGGCTTTGCGCCAGGAAAAAGCTGCTTTGCTCGGGTTTAGCAGTTATGCCGAATTGAGTTTGGCGAGCAAAATGGCTCCCGACGTTGCAGCAGTGGAAGCTTTGTTAGAAGAATTGCGCTTAGCTAGTTACAGTGCGGCTGTCAAAGATTTAGAAGAATTGAAAGCTTTTGCTGCCGAAAAAGGCGCGGCGGAAGCTGGAGATTTGAAGCACTGGGATATTGGTTTTTGGTCGGAACGGCGCCGGGAAGAAAAGTTTGCTTTTAGTGCCGAAGAATTGCGGCCTTATTTTGCTTTGCCACAGGTATTAGAGGGGTTATTTGGATTAGTAAAGCGGCTGTTCGGTGTGACAGTAACTGCGGCGGACGGTCAAACTCCTGTCTGGCACGAAGATGTGCGCTATTTCCAAATAAATGATGAAGCAGGAAATACGATCGCCAATTTCTATTTAGACCCCTACAGCCGCCCCGAGGAAAAGCGCGGCGGTGCTTGGATGGACGAGTGCGTGGTGCGCGCTAAATTTGTGGAAGCGTCCAAGACAACCACGCGGTTGCCGGTGGCTTATTTGGTGTGCAACCAAAGTCCTCCGGTTGACGGCAAACCGAGTTTAATGACTTTTTTGGAAGTCGAAACTTTGTTTCACGAATTCGGTCACGGTTTGCAGCATATGCTGACAACGGTAGACTATCCGGGGGCTTCGGGCATCAATAATGTTGAGTGGGATGCGGTGGAATTGCCCAGTCAATTTATGGAAAATTGGTGTTACGATCGCGCGACTTTGTTCGGGATGGCAAAGCATTACCAAACTGGGGAAACTTTGCCGGAACACTACTATCAAAAGCTGCTAGCAGCGCGCCACTACATGAGCGGCACCGCCATGCTCAGGCAAGTACATTTTAGCAGCGTTGACATCGAATTGCACCACCGCTACCGATCGGGCGGCAGCGAAACTGTGGCCGATGTCCGCAACCGCATCGCTAAAACTACGACTGTTTTGCCTCCTCTGGAAGAAGACGCATTTTTGTGCGCTTTCGGACACATTTTTGCGGGTGGCTATGCGGCGGGGTATTACAGTTATAAATGGGCGGAAGTCCTCAGCGCTGATGCTTTTGCGGCGTTTGAGGAAGCGGGTTTGGAAGATGAAAGTGCGATCGCCTCTACAGGCAAGCGCTTCCGAGATACAGTGTTAGGATTGGGCGGCAGTTTGCACCCGATGGAAGTGTTTAAAACTTTCCGGGGACGCGAACCGAGCACTAAAGCTTTGTTGAGACACAGCGGTTTAGTTGCTGCTTAATTTAAGTGTGGAATAACTCGGGATTAATGCGGGTGAAGTTATCTGCATTAATCCCGGTTTTTTGTTGAACAAGATTTACGCATATCCTGTATGCGTAGGGTGCGGTGTGCATGGAGTCTTACCGCTATCCAGCCAATTCCAGGTTTATAAATTACACCCCAGATCGTTCGATATCCCTAGGGACACGGCACTGCCGTGTCCCTACACTTCATAAACCTGGAATCCGCTATAATTCATGCGTAAAATCACTTTTTGCGTAACTTTTATTGTTATAAAATTGATAATTGGATAGACACTTTTTTTATTGGTATTAATAGGACTTGCATTCCTCACTACCAACCAATTTTATTGTAGAACATGATGCAAGAAACATCTGTAGTTTGGCACATCATCCCCAATCTTTTTTAGGACTTACGCAACTGTCACAAATTGGTATTAAATTTTAGGTATGTAGTTGCGCTTCAGCGCTCTTAGCTTAGGAAAGAGCGCTGAAGCGCAACTACATACCTTTGTGCCAGTTGGCCTTAGTCCTATTTTTGTGGAAAATCGGGCATAAAGTGCGATCGCCAGCAACTTTTAGTTTAGCTTGGAAAGCTCATCAAAGCAGCATCAGTCTCAATACTGTTAGTATAGACTTCGATTTGCGAATATTTACTGTCATTTATCACTGATAATACTGAAATTTCCCTATTCCGACAAATAAATTTATATTTCGCAACATTTACGTGTTGTTTTCTCGATACAGCTCATGCTTTTATTTGCCACTAAAAATCGATGCTTTTATGGAATCTTTAAGATAGAGCGGCAACAGCGAGTCTTTTTTAAATTTTTGATAAAGAACGGGGTACTCGGCGTCAAAAGGGTAAAATTTTTAGGTAGAAACTAAAAAACTTAGTTGGAATTAATTTGAGGATTCTCAGAAAAAATTTTTGTATATTATATGATAAAAAGTAAGGATTGATAGTCAATCGTTCACCTACAGATTAAGATTTTCATGGATATTCAATTAATTAATATCGGTTTTGGTAACATTGTGTCTGCTAATCGAGTGATTGCCATTGTCAGTCCCGAGTCAGCGCCAATTAAGCGGATTATTACTGATGCGCGGGAGCGGGGACAACTGGTTGACGCAACTTACGGCCGCCGCACGAGAGCGGTAATTATTACAGATTCGAGTCACGTCATCCTCTCGGCGATTCAGCCGGAAACGGTTGCTAATCGTTTTGCGATCGGCAAAGACGGTCAAGGTCGGGATGATTGAGGTTGGTCAGTTGCAATTTGAGCGTTTACAGTCTAAAGTAAGCAGAAACTTAAATTGTTACACGTTTCTATTCTAAAAATGAAATCTGGTAAATTAATTGTTCTGACGGGGCCTAGCGGTGTGGGGAAAGGCACCTTAGTACGATCGCTCCTCAATCGCCATCCCGAATTGTATCTTTCGGTATCGGTGACAACTCGATCGCCCCGTGAGGGAGAAATTGAGGGAAAGCATTACTATTTTGTCAGCCGCAGCCGCTTTGAACAAATGGTTGAGGCTGGAGAATTGGCCGAATGGGCCGAGTTTGCCGGCAATTTTTACGGTACTCCCTATTTTGGTCTCCAGCAGGTTACCGCTGAGGGAAAATGGGTATTGCTCGAAATTGAGTTGGAAGGGGCTAGGCAAATTAGAAATAAGTTTCCAGAGGCGCTGCGAATTTTTATTTTACCTCCTTCTTGGGAAGAATTGGAGCGGCGGCTGCGGAATCGGGGTCAAGATTCCGAAAGTGCGATCGCCCGTCGGTTGCTGCGGGCTAAAGAGGAAATTGAAGCTGCGGGGGAATTTGATTTTCAGGTTGTTAATGATGATTTAGAAGTTGCTTTGAAAAAACTGGAATCCATATTGTTTGTTAGCGACGGGAAATGAGGGGATGGGGAAAAGTTTTGAGTTTCGACTTGGGAGATGGGAAGAAAGAGATAGAATTTGATGATTTTCCTAGATGCAATGTTCTTCGCTTGGGCGATGTGCAGATTCTTTGCTAGCGAGTGGGACGGTCGCACTTGGGTATTCGGAGCGATGTAACCGAATTGGATATTACCCATTACCAATTACCAATTACCCATTTTTCAGTCCTGGCTAAAACTTCGCTACTTTGTTTGATAGCAACACAAACTTTTAAATTCAATTCCAGAATATTTAAGGAAGGCGGAAATTTCCTGAGCGGTTCGATTTCGCGAGCAGAACAGCCCAACATTTCCATATAAGCTAGCGTCCACCCAATAGCTGCAATATCGTCTACATTGCCAGTACCCTCGCACAGGTGACAGCTAATTTCGCCCTCCGGCCCGCACTCGGGACAAACCCAATTTCCCAGTTGTGAATTCGGCTGATTTGTGCGGGTGGCGGATGCAATTGTTAATGCTTTAATATGATTTTGAACTACTTGTTTAAAACCTCGGCTTTGGTTGCTGCGGTGGTCAGAATTGCCCTGCGATCGCCCGATTTCTTCTGCTTGCTGTTGAAACGAAGCAAGAGATGCTGTTTGGTTCTGCCTTGTTACTCCAGATTCCCCTAGGTTCGCAGTTAGCTGAATACCATAGCCTTTCGACTCCGCAGTCTGAGAGTGGTTGAGTGCGCTGGAGGAATCGGGTTCGCAAGTTGTGAAGGATGTTTCTATTTGATCGGCAAAATCTTGCATTGAGAGGTGATGTTCGATCGCCAAAGACCAAGTTCTTTTATGTCGGAGGTCGCCATATTTTCTGGCTTCGGCCTCAGTAATGCCGATCGCCGCAGCCTCTTGGCGCAGCACATTCATCGAAGTCGTTGTATCTGATATCATGAGTTTGTTTGCAGTTAATTTACGATCGCCCGATCGGCCTACAAATAAATTACCTTAGATCTAGTACAATAGTCCGGACTATTTTTAGATCCTAGTCTGAAACCCTTGATTTTCCGTTAGGAACTCGATGGCGCAATCGCCCTGAAACCCTTATTTTACGGTTGGCAATCACACACTGTCCGAAGTATTGATAGTAGCCTAAATCTAAAATCTAAAATCTAAAATCTAAAATTGGATGACTTCAATTCTTCCCGATACAGCGTTGTCTGTTGCCGGACTAACATCTTACCTGCAAGACTTGTTGGAGGGCGATCGCAACCTGCAATCAGTTTGGCTGACAGGCGAGGTGTCCAACGTTTCGCACCACCCCAGCGGCTGCTTTTTCACTCTGTGCGACACCGACAAAAGCGCTGCCATTCGCTGCGTGGTGTGGAATTCTCAGCGGCAAAAATTGGTGCAAATGCCCGCAAAAGGAGAACAGTTGCTGGTTTTGGGAAGCATCCGGGTTTACAAAAATCGCGGCGAGTACCAGTTGACTGTTGTGCAATCGCTACCGGCTGGGGAAGGGTTGCAGGCTTTGCGGTTGCAGCAATTGCGATCGCGCTTGGATGCTGAGGGTTTCTTCGATCCCGCCCGAAAGCGCCCGATTCCCGCCCACCCGCAAATTGTGGCCGTGGTGACATCCGATACCGGCGCTGCTTGGGGGGACATTCAGCGCACTCTAGCCCAAAGGTATCCAGGTTTGCGGGTGTTGCTGTCGCCGACAGGAGTGCAGGGAGAATTGGCTGCTGCTGCCATTGCTAGGGCGATCGCCCGGGTAGAATTGGACGGTAGGGCGGATGCGATCATTTTAGCGCGGGGCGGCGGTTCTGCGGAAGATTTGGCTTGTTTTAATGATGAGAGAGTTGTCAGGGCGATCGCGAATTGTGCGATTCCAATTATTACAGGCATCGGGCATGAAAGAGACGAATCTCTCGCCGATTTAGTAGCAGATAAACGAGCCCACACTCCCACTGCGGCGGCCGCTCAAGCTGTACCAATTTTGGCAGATCTTTACTTTGAACACAAGCAGCGAATGGTCAATTTAGCAAGTGCTGTGCGGGCAAGATTTCAGACAGAAGAAGAGCATTTGCAACTGTTACAAAATCGATTAAAACGGTTGCCTGCGACATCCCGAACTTTGCGGCAAGCAACTGGTAAACTGGAGGTATTGCAAGAAAAGTTATCCGCACTGAATCCGGCGGCGGTTTTGCAAAGGGGTTATGCGGCGGTAATCCAAAGTGACGGTACGATCGTCCGCACAACTGACGGTTTGGAATTGGGAGAAGAATTGACTGTGAGGTTGAGTCGGGGCGTGCTGAAAGTTAAGATTGTAGAAGTATTGGATGCGGAAGAAAAGTTATGATTGATTCGCAGTTGCGCCAGTCTGACTGGAATTATGAGGAAACGGTCGATCGAATTGAAGCAATTATCGATCGGGTGGAATCGGGAGATTTGCCTCTAGAGGAGGTTTTCGAGGAGTTTGGGGTGGCTGTGGAGTGCTGGCAGGAGTGCGAAAGATTTTTGGCGCGGGGGAAGGAACAGATGGATTTATCGATCGAGCTTTTAGCTGCGGAACCCGATTTTTAAGCGCAGATGAACGGGGATTAGGGCCGATAAATGTAGATCAAATAGCGCGTTTTGCCGAAAGCCAGACAGGGAATTAATTCCCTGTCGGAATGTGTGTCTGACGTGTTTGTTGACATAATTAAACACCAGAGATCAATGCAAACCCTGACAAATAAACCCCGACCACTAAATCAAATCATCAAAAGGATTTGACATAGTATAAATATTTTATTTCCAACTTTCATATTATTTCTTCTGTTTCTGAATCTGATTCTCCCGCTTCACTATTTCCTTCAACTCCGCCCCCAACTTATTAAACTCATCCGTCTTCTTGTGGTAGGATTTATGCCGCAATTTTAACTCCTGTTTTTCTTTTTGAACCGCAGCCTATTTTGACTTTAAATCTCCAATAATTGTCTGAAGCAACGGAGCGATGGGCGGTTGATAAAGCCGCTGCAACTCCGCACCCGAAATTGTCCGCAACCTCACCTGTGCCCGTCGCAAAGCCTCTGGACGACTCAAACCTTCCTTGGGAATGCGATAAGTAGGTAGGTACAAAAAAAGCCAACTATGTAAAAATATGTAAATATAGCTTTTCTCAGGTAGATGAGGTACAACAGCACTAACTTAAACTAATCAGAAAATAGTAGATCGAACAGATCGGAAACCTTTGATTCAATCGGTGAGTGTGCGCCCCGCTTTCCTACTGTAAACCAGGCTGCTCGTCGAGCCTCACGAGCTTTTCGGCAGTCAATTGATCCGGTGCGGTCGATCGCTCCGGTGCGATCGATTTATGCGATCGAATGATTACAGAAAACATGAGACATTAATCAAAAATGAAATCTTATTCTCTTGACTTGCGCCAAAAAATAATTAACGTTTACGAAACTGAACCTATCTCACAAAGAACAATAGCCAAGGGATTTTGTGTAGCTTTGAGCTTCGTGCAAAAATTGCTCCAACAATACCGTCAAACCAAAGACATTTCACCTCAAACTCATAGATGTTCGCTTGCCACTTAAACGAGGTTGCGAACAACTGGTAATTTTAGCCGAATTGATTGAGGCTCCGGACGATGCGACTCTCGAAGAGCTTTGTAAATTACTCCATGAAAAAATCAGTGTCACTATCAGCCGAGCGACAATGGGCAGAATGACACAACGCTTAAACATGACCTTCAAAAAAAACGCTCTTTCCCTCGGCCAAAGGCAGCGACAGAGTTGAAAACCTGCGAGTCCAGTTCTGGCCGCAAGTAAATAAGCTTAAGGTAGAGGACTTAATCTTTATTGATGAATAGGCGAGTTAATCTGGCGATGGTCAGGTTATATGCCCGATCGTTAAAAGGTTCAAGAGCTCTCTTGACCCAAACCAAACAGGCGTGGCCCAAATGTATCGATATTGGGAGCAATATCCGTCAAAAAAGTTTTAAAATCTGTGAATTTAGTAGGCTCAATAGATGGTATTACTTTCGAGGCTTTTCTTATCAGAAAACTCGTGCCTGTGCTGGGAAAGGCGCTTGTGTGTTAATTCACAACTATGGCATTCACTCATAGAGAAGAAATAGAAAAAGCCCTAAAAAAAGCTGGGGCATCTTTAATATTTGGCGTTGCTGGATTAAGGTATGATAAGCGCGCTCGCTCTTCATCTCACTCGATCGTAATGATTAATTGATAGGGAACGGGAACACTATTAAACTTAAGATAGTGAATTAGTAATCGAATTGAATGTTTAAGCATTTGTTTTGAAGCCCGAATAACAGAGAGTTTTTCTTTTTAAGCGGGCTATCCGGATGTCTGAGTCTGGTATTTTCTCCTTCTACTCGTGTCATGTAAGTTTTGCAAACAATGTGGTCTCCATCTGGAATAAACATTGGGTAAACCTTCCATCCATCAGTCACATAAAAATAGCATTTCCATTTGCTAACTACCTCATCCCATAAAGGTTTAAATGTCTGATCGCTATGATCCCCAACACCCATCCTAAAATACCTACTTGAAAGTGGTTTACTGCCGTCCACAACCAAATTTTATTTTTTTTGACTTAACAAATGTTTCTAGTTCATCTAATTCTCCTACTTCGGGTATTGTCATGCTGAGTGTAATAATCTGGCAGCAGTTCTCCTACTTGTTTAACCCCAGCCATAATTGTTGTATTATGTACGCCTGTAACTCTCTAAATCGCTCGAAATCCCATGCCATTAACATACATCGATAGGCATTGTTGTTTAACTTCTTTTACGTATCCTTTCTGATCTTCATAACAGTTTACAAATTGCCTACTACAGTTAACACAAAGATAATTATGTTTGCCTTTTTTGTGTCCATTCTTGTGAACATGAGTTGACTTACATTCAGGACATTCCATTGATTTTAATTCTCGGTTGATGTTTTTTTGTTACTCTCGCTCGTTCTCTATCATACCTTAATCCAGCAACGCCTGCGCCTGCTTTGAATCAATCATTGATCTTGCTGTTGCGATCGCAGACTTTTTCAGCAAGCCCTACGTGGCGACTTCTGGCTGTGCCGACTGACAGCGACCGGGCGATGAGTGGCAGCCCGGTAAAGGGCTGATACCTGAGGGCGAATATCAAATTCCCAGCGAGCCCTATTACTTGGAAACTCGCGGCGTAGAAGGGGACTTTTTCCACATTACCCACGACCCCGTAGTTTCCGATAAGGGCATCCGGGGTGAATTAGGACTGCACTTTGACGCTAATTATCCCGGCAGCGCTGGATGTGTGGTTTTAAAGAATCAGGAAAGATGGCGGCGGTTTTGCGATCGGCTCGCATCGATCGCCGATGGAGGCGTAAAGAGCTTGCCGCTCACGGTGAAGTATAGCTAGAAGTGTTTGCACCATATGTCTACACTGTTTACACGTCTGTAGACAGCGTAGACCAGTTACTTTTAATCCCTGATAGGGTTTTAGGTGGTTTGCGGTCTAGCGAGGTATGCAGCCGCTGACCGCTCAACCATTCATATATTATCAGACTTGGCGCTTGGTGTTATTTCTGGGGATTCGTTGTACAACCAAGCCAAAGGCTCGTAGTCTGAATAGTAAGTAGTGGATGCGACCATGTGCTTTGTAACTCTTTAATAATTTACTAGCTGGTTTTACTTGCTGGCGATTGAAACAACTTCTGCTTGGGGATGAGAAGAACTCGGGAAAAAGCCTCCTTCGCGCATTTCTTGAATGCTCTCTTTAACTGCCTGAATGATGCGATCGATGTCTTCATTAGTGTGAGCGGTGGAGAGAAAACAGCTACGACCTTCGGATATAAAAATACGCTTTTCGAGTAAGTGAAAAAGTAGCGGATCTATCTCAACCGAGGCAACAGCGCGAAATTGCGAGCCGAAATTTACAAGCCAGACAGAGACTTCATTTTCCTTGAAATAAGCATTCAGGGTTTCAACTAGCTGCGAAGTTCGCTGATTCAACTGCTGCTGAAGGGCTGGGCCTTGACTTTTAAGATAGCGCAGCACAGAACGCGCAGCGGCCAGAGCAAGTGGGTGCTTGCAAAAAGTGCCGGCAAAAATTGTTGTTTTTACGTGGGGGTAGGAATCATCGCCGTAGTTCCAGAAACCGCCGTCAATTTTATCCATATAAGCAGCTTTTCCAGCGATAATTCCAATGGGCATACCGCCCCCGACAATTTTACCGTAAATTGCAATATCTGCCTCAATGCCAAACCACGCCTGCGCCCCGCCTTGATGAATTCGGAAACCGGTGACCATTTCATCAAAAATCAGGGCAATTTCTGATTCTTTTGTTAATTGTCTGAGTTGGTGGAGAAATTCTTTAGGTTGCAAATCGAGACGGCGGCTTTGCACCGGCTCCACGAGAACCGCGGCTAATTCGTGCTGGTGAGCTTTGATAATTTCCAGGGAATGAGGGCTTCCGTAATCCAAAACTAAAACATCTTCAACAAAATTAGCAGGAATTCCTGGCGCTTTTGGAATGGTGCGTAAATCGCCATTTATCTTTTTTACAACTGCGAGAGTGGGGTCAAAATGACCGTGATAAGAACCCGAAAACAAAGCAATTTTATTGCGTTTAGTTGCCGCTCTAGCTAATCGTAGGGCTGCCATCACCGCTTCTGTGCCGGTATTAGAAAAAGCGACGCGCTCTATTCCCGTTAGTTCGCAGATTAATTCCGCAACTTCTCCGGCAAGGTCTGCTTGTGGGCCAATTTGTACGCCGCGATCGAGTTGCTCTAATAGGGCTTCTTTAATAAAGGGCGGATTATGACCGAAAAGATTGATGCCAAATCCCATCGTGATATCGATGTATTCGTTGCCATCAACATCCCACATTTTAGAGCCAAGCGATCGCTCGGCGACAATGGGATAAAACATCTCCTTGACGGGAAAGCGAAACCCATCTGAAGCCCGATTGTCAGCGAGAACCCGACGGTATTTTTGCGCGAAATTCTTAGAGGTCTTTGTGCGCTCGGTGTAGCGCTCTATCAGCGCTTTCATGTGTCTTTGCTGCAATTGTTCGTTCATTTTGAATTCTCCAGAGATTGAGCTAGGTAGGGGCGCAATGCTTTGCGCTCTTACAGGTTTTAATTGCGGCTACCTATCAAGCCAGAATCGGCGAGATAGGAAAAGTAAGTGCGAAACAGATTCGCATCCGCTTGCGGACAGGTGATGTCAGTGGTAGCAAGTCCATCTAGCGTATTTTGGCAATCGAAATGTAGCGTTCCTGATTGTGGCATTTCCGCTTCAGAAACTTTTTCGGAAAAAAGACCGACAAGCGGGTACAAAGCATGATCGGGAGAATTTCCAGCGCGATTCACAATTTCTGCTTGCCAAGTCTCATAAGAAACCCGCTCGATTGGATAGCCGATTGAGCGAATCCAGTCCACCAATTCACTTAGGTAGAAAGAATGAGGGTTGACTAAGTGAAAATTTTTCCCGATCGATTCTTTTTGCCTGGACAAGTGAACGATCGCTCGGCTCACATAGTCCACTGGCGCTACATTCATCATCCAATTTCCGTCTGGCACGCATCCTAATTGCACGCAACCGGCAAGCAATCGGTACAGTGAATCGCTGGAATTGCAAGCACCCGTTTGGCTGTGTCCTGAAATACGTCCGGGTCGGTAAATGCTGATAGGAATTTTGCGTTCGCGCCCGATTTCGATTAACTTTTCTGCTACCCATTTACTCTGCGGGTAAGCGCCTTTGAGAAATTCTCCCGGTGTTAGTTCGTCTTGCTCTCCCACAGCCTTCACCCCAGATTCCCCCGCTGAGGAGAAAACAGATATAGTAGAAACAAAATGCACGGGTTTGACTTTAATTTGACTCGCCAATCGCATAATTTCTTGAGTTCCCAGAACATTAGAAAGCTTGAGAACCGAATAGGGATAAGTGAACTTGACAAACGCGCCATTGTGATAAATGACATCAATTTGGCTTGCCATTTCTCGAAACTGCTCCTCTGAAAGCCCCAAAAGTGGCTGAGCTAAATCTCCTGCAATCGGGATAATTCGGTAGCTAAGATGCTCGTCCCAAATCGAATAATATTCGAGGCTACTTTGGATGCGCTTCTTGGCTGATTCAGCATCGTCCGAGCGTACCAAGCAATAAATTTCTGCTTGAGTTTGCAGCAGCAATTCGCTGAGTAAAAAGGCTCCCAGAAAGCCTGTTGCTCCTGTTAATAAGATGCGAGTGGGTTCAGCCATCGGCTCAAAAATTGCAGTTTCAGGGCGGATGGCTGGGTCTAGGATAGCTTCAGCATTAATATCGAAATTCGAGGGGCGATAGCCCGCTGTGTTGCCCTCTTGTTGCATTTGGATTTTTTCAGCTAAACCAGCTACAGTAGGAGCTTCAAACAAAACGCGCAAAGGCAATTCCACCTGAAAAGATTCTCGCACTTTGGCTAACAACTGAGTAATCAGTAATGAGTGTCCCCCCAAGTCAAAGAAATTGTCGTGAATTCCTACCTTTTTAAGGTTGAGAAGCTGGCTCCAAATTCCGGCAAGAATCTCCTCACCGGGAGTGCGAGGGCCTACAAACGTATCTGTAAAATTGGCTGCTATGGACGGTGCAGGAAGCGCTTGACGGTCTATTTTGCCATTGGGAGTCAGTGGCAGCGCTTTCAGAACCACAAAAGCAGAAGGTATCATGTATTCGGGCAGCTTTTCTTTGAGGAACGAACGCAGGCTTTCAATCAGTTGTGAGTCCTGAACGCTGAGTTTTGAGTCAGAAACTATATAGGCGACTAAACGCTGATTTCCCGGTTCATTTTCCTGAAGTAAAACGGCGGCCTCGCGTACAGAGGGATGATGAGACAGACCAGCCTCAATTTCCCCTAATTCAATGCGGAAACCTCGCAGCTTTACTTGGCGATCGACGCGACCGATAAATTCTATATTTCCGTCTGGCAAATAGCGAGCTAAGTCGCCAGTTTTGTAAAGTCGAGTTTCCGCTTCCTGAGTCAATGACTTGCTAATAAATTTTTCTGCGGTGAGTTCTGGTTGGTTTAGATAGCCGCGAGCCAATCCCGCCCCAGCAATATATAATTCACCGGCTACCCCTACAGGAACTGGCTGCAAGTGCGAATCGAGCAAATAAATCTGCGTGTTGGGTAGCGGGCGACCTAAAGGAACTGTCTGGGAAATGCGATCGCCTTGCATTTTTACCTGATAAGTCAGCACGCCTACAGTTGTTTCTGTCGGCCCGTAATGGTTGAATACCGAGCAGTCTGGATTGTATTTCTGAATTGTTTCAATTAAATTCCACATCAAAGGCTCACCGCCGAGAATTAATCGCTTTTTCGGTAAGATTTGGGTGGCGTTAGAAGCGCTCAACAAAGCTTTTAAGTGAGAGGGAACAATTTTCAGACAATCGATAGAATGTTGCTGAAAATAAGCGGCAATTGCTTGAGGATCTGTTGCGCGTTCTTGAGAGATGATGTGCAGGCATCCACCAGAACACAAAGCCGGAAAAATAACGGTGTTTCCCAAGTCGGCGGCGAAGGTAGAAACGGTGGCATAATTTGCACCTGATGGCAGGTTTAATTTTTCCTGAATTCCGTGCAGGTAATTGAGCAGTTGTCGGTGTTCGATCGCGACTCCTTTGGGGGTGCCGGTGGAACCGGAGGTATAGATAATGTAAGCTAAATTTTCACCAGAAGCAGAGACGAAAGTAGTAGGAGAAAAAGAGGGAATGTCTGTATCTAAGCAGACGATATATGCCTTAGTTTCAGGCAATTTTTTGATGAGATGCTGTTGCGTTAACAGCACTGGAGTCTGAGCATTTTGCAACATCAATGCTAGGCGCTCTTTGGGCATGGCTGGGTCGAGCGGTAGGTAGGCGCCACCTGCTTTGAGGATGCCTAGAATTCCAGCGATCGCCTCTAAAGAGCGATCGACGCAAATGCCGACAATCACCTCTGGTTTTATGCCTAATTGTTGCAAGTAATGGGCGATTTGGTTAGCGCGGGCGTTGAGTTCGCTGTAGGTAATTTGCTGATTTTCACAAACAGCAGCTATACGGTTGGGCGATCGCTCTGCTTGTTCTTCAAAGAGCTGGTGAACGCACTTATCGAGCTCGTAATCTGCTTTTGTGCTGTTAAATTCTACTAATAATTGATTTCGGGCGCGATCGCTCAGCATTTCGAGCTTGCCGATTGCGGTTTCTGGGTTGGTGGCTACACTTTGCACTAAGGCATAAAATTGCTCTGCCAAGCACCGGATACTGTTGTCTGCAAGGAAGATAGGATCGTAATGAAACTCAGCGGCGAGCGAGTCATTTTGGCGGTGGCAAGAGAGTTTAACTTTGAAGCGATCGCAGCACGCATACTGCTTGTAAATCGAAAAACATACGCCACTAGCCGAATGCTTTTCGAGCTGTTCCTCGAACTCGAAACCAAATGGAAAGCCGGAAGAGTTGCCTAGATATTCGTGGGAGAAATATTCTTGATATTTGTATGCCTCGCGTTCTTCCTGCTGAATTTGCTGCAAGGTTTCCGCGAAGGAAAAGTTTTCTGTTAGTTGGCTGCACAGGGGTAAAAATTTGGCAAACAGTCCAAACGCTGGCTCTAGTTCTTCGTATTTTCGACCGTCGAATGCCACGCCAACAGCGAGATCTGATTGACCAATCAGCCGCCAGAGCAAAATTTTCCAGCAAGCGAGCAAGAATGTAGAAAGTGAGGTGTTGTACTGGCGGGCGATCTCTTCCACTTTTCCCAGCAAAGCTAACTCTAATTTGACCTCAAAAGCTTGGGGAGTAAATTGAGCTTGCGCGTTAATTAATCTATTTTCAAACGGCAACCTTAAACTCGCTAGCGCTGAAAAATTATGCCCAGTCCAGTATTCTTTGCCCTCCGCCGCTTCCTCATCTTCGAGCAATTCATTTTGCCATTCGGAAAATTGAACGTATTGTACAACTTCATCGGAAAGTTCTTCGCCGCGAAGGCAGGCAGCATAGCACTGGCTGAGTTCTCGAACCAGATTTTTCAGTGTCCGGGTATCGGCGCACAGTGCCGGCAAACTGACCAGCAAAATATGCTTTTCAGATGAAAGTGTAATTAAAGACAAGCGCCAAACAGGATTGCGCTCGAAGTTAAACAAAGCGCTCTTTTCTTGCTGAAAAATCTCTTCAAGTTTTGCTTCTTGCTCCTGGGGAGTCACTTCACTTAAGTTAACCCAGTTCCACGAAACAGAGCTATGTTCGGAGATAACTTGTATAGGAATTTTTAGCCCTGCCTTTCGCTGAAAGCTTGTGCGGATAATTTCGTGGCGATCGCTGATTTTTTCTAAAGCTTTCTTTAGCCGATCGTTTTGAATAATTCCCTCGATAAAAATAGCGGATTGAATGCGATAAGCAGGGCTGTCTTGCTGCAACAGCCACAGATATTTTTGCTGGGGTGAAAGCCGAAATCCATTAATTGTTTGCATTGTTCCTATTCCTCAAAGCACTACTTTATTCTCGTTACCCGGTTCTGCCTGGAAGAGATGATAGGGAATTAAATTCCTGATTCAGGAATCATTTCGCCCATCGCTACAACAATTTTTCGCGAACCGATAAATGGATTGCGACTGTGAGCGGCAAGCATATTATCTAGCATTAAGATGTCTCCTGCTTGCCAGGGAAAACTAACAGCAGCTTGCGCGTACACTGCCTGAATTTCTTCCATTACCGAGTCTTCAATAGGAGTGCCGTCACCGTAATAGACATTGCGGGGGAGGTTCTCTTCTCCAAAAACAGAGAGCAAGGAAGCGCGGGTTGCCGCATCTAAGCAGGAAATGTGGTGCAAGGGAAGTTGATTGAAAAATACCATCTCTTTGGTTTTTGGGTGCTTGGCAATTGCGGGGCGAATTTTGCGAGTTCTCAAATTATTTCCTGCTTTCCACTCAAATTCCATCCCAGCTTGCCGGCAATATTCCTCAACTACGGATTTGTCTTCTGTTTGGAAAAAATCTTTCCAGCTTACATCCAGTCCGTCTGTGTAGTTACGGACGTACATAATTTGCTTTTGGGCGAATTTTTCTCGGAGTTTCGGGTCTAGCAACTGGTAAATTTTACGGCAGTCAACAATCGGCGTTTCTCCGCCTTGTTGCGCTGGCTGAACGCAGAAAAACCAGATTTTCATCGGCCAGCGGTGCAGGTGCGAACTCTCGCTGTGAAATAAGATAGCTTTATCTGCTGGGTAAGGAGTTGAACCGTAAACTTTTCCGCTAACTCCTTCGCGTGGCAAATCCCCGTACTCCCCAAATAATTCCGAACAAATTGAGAGAGCAAACTGCTCGAATGCGGCAACCACAGGGCCGATGAACCCTCGAAAAAGAATCCCTCCATGCTGTAGCAATTTTGCCTCTATAAATTCGCGGTTATTTTTCGCCCAGTCTGCGAGATCGACATCGGCTACTGCGGGTTTTGCCACTAAAGGAAAGAGTTCGTCGGGGTGCAGGTACTCGGTTTTGATCAATTCGCCTTGCGGCAATGCCACTGGCTTGGGCTTGACGCTTTTGAACTTACTAAAATTGCTTTTTTCACGCTTTAATTCTTGCATGGCTTGTTTCTGCTTCTGGGCTTCTGTGAGTATTTCTAAAGTGTTCAAACGACTGTCAGGCTGCGCCACAATGCTGCCGAGGAGGGTTTCAAAGCGATTTGACATTTGAGCGATCGTCTCCCTGTCAAATAGGTCGGAATTGTACTTCCAACTGCCGGCAATTCCTGTCTCTGTTTCCGACACAAATAGCGCCAAATCAAATTTAGCCGTACCGCTATCAATTGCAACGGGCATTAAAGTTAAACCCGCCATTTCTAAATTCGGCATAGGCGCATTTTGCATGACGAATAAAACTTGAAATAGCGGTGTCTGACTCAGGCTGCGATCGGGACGCAATTCCTCCACCAATTTGTCGAAGGGCAAATCTTGGTGAGCGTAAGCTTTTAATGTCACCTCGCGGACTCGATCGAGCAGTTGGCGAAATGTAGGATTGCCGCGCATATCGGTTCGCAAGACGAGGATATTGACAAAGAAACCAATTAAAGCTTCTGTCTCAACTTGTGTGCGGTTTGCCAGGTCAGTACCGACGACAATATCTTCTTGATTTGTATAGCGATAAAGCAGCGTTTGAAGTGCAGCCAACAATGTCATAAACAAGGTGACATTTTGTTGCCGACTGAGTGCGTTTAGCGCTTCTGAAACTTGCCAATCAAGCTGGAATTTTTGAATCTCAGCTCGATCGCTAGAAACAGCAGAGCGCGGTTGTTTTGCTGGCAATTGCAGCGGGGGCAAAATTTGACCCAACTGCTGCTTCCAGTCAGCGAGTTTTGCTTCGAGAACTTCGCCTTGCAGCCAGTTTATTTGCCAAACAGCATAGTCTGCGTACTGTACGGAAAGTTCGGGTAGGGGAGAAGGTTTGCCACTGCAGAAAGCTTCATAAAGCGCCGCCACTTCCCGCACGAGTACCCCCATCGACCAGCCATCAGCTACGATGTGGTGTACTGTCAGTAACAGCAGGTATTCTGTCTCGTCAAGATGTAACAATGTGACGCGCAGTAACGGCCATTTTGTTAGGTCAAAAGGCTGTCGCGCTTCTTCAGCGGCTAGTCGCATTGCCTCGGCTTCTCGTTCAGCTTGCGATAACTCTCTTAAGTTTACGATCGGCAATGTGAAATTAAAAGATGAAATAATAACCTGAGCGGGTCGTCCTTCCACCGAATTAAAAGTTGTCCGCAATGCTTCGTGTCGCTTGATAATCTCCTGAAAAGTTTGCTCTAGAACGGCTACATTGAGCGCCCCCTTCAAGCGCACGGCTGCTGGGATATTATAGGCAGGATTCCCCGGCTGCAATTGGTCGAGAAACCACAGTCGTTGTTGTGCAAAAGAAAGGGGCAATTCTCCCTGCCTTGACGCCCGCTTGATGGGGGGTGCTTTCAGTTTTTGCTCGGCGCGATATTGCAAGAGGCTTTCGGTGACAGTTGCGACGGTAGGCGATTCAAAAAGAGAGCGCAAGGGTACTTCAACTTGAAAAGCTTCTCGCAGGCGAGAAATCGCCTGAGTAGCCAGCAATGAATGACCTCCCAATTCAAAGAAGTTATCGTGAATTCCCACTCGCTCTAAACCGAGAACTTCCGCCCAAATTTCTGCTATTAATTGCTCGTCGGGAGTTCGAGGTTCGGCAAAATTGCTCTCGAATTCGGCTCGGTTGATTTCAGGTGCTCTTAGCGATCGCTGGTCGATTTTTCCATTGGGTGTTAAAGGCAGCGACTCCAATAAAACAAACGCTGAGGGCATCATGTACTGCGGCAATTTTTGTTTCAGGTAACAGCGCAAATCATTAATAAGTTCTGAGTCTTGAGTTTTGAGTGCTGAGTTAGAAACGATATAAGCGACCAAGCGCTTGTCGCCTGGATTGTCTTCTCGAACCAGCACGACGGTTTCCCGCAAGGCTGGGTGCTGACCGATCGCTGCTTCAATCTCGCCTAATTCGATGCGAAATCCGCGAATTTTAACTTGGTGGTCGCTGCGCCCCATAAATTCAATGTTTCCATCTGGAAGATAGCGAGCCAAGTCCCCGGTTTTATAGATGTGTTCTGAAAGGATGAAGGATGAAGAATTCTGGATTAATGAAAAAGCAGTTCTATTTTCGGCAAAGGGATGGGGAATAAATTTCTCTGCGTTTAGTTCGGGGCGCTTTAGATAGCCTCTGGATAAGCCCGCGCCGCCGATATAAAGTTCGCCCAAAACGCCTACAGGAACGGGCTGCAAATTGGCGTCTAAAATATAAAGCTGGGTGTTGGGAAGGGGGCGACCAATTGGAATGTAAGGGCGCTCGGATTCAATTAATTTTATGGGATGAATGGCTGTCCAGACAGTCGCTTCAGTCGGGCCGTAAAAGTTCCAAAGGGGTATGTTCCACTCAAGTAATTGAGCAGCGAGCTCTGTAGGAAAAGCTTCCCCGCCGCAAACAATTAAGCGGAGGCTCGATTGTTGAAAGTTAGTGGCAGCTTTTTTAGCGTCAATCAGTTGGCGGATTGCTGAAGGAGTTTGATTGAGAATGGTGACTCGCTCGGAGCACAGCAGTTGGTAAAATGCGGCTGGCGATCGCGTCACTTCCACGGGAACGACGATTAGTTTGCAACCGTGAAGAAGTGCTCCCCAAATTTCCCAGACGGAAAAGTCGAAAGCGTAAGAGTGAAAAACCGTCCAAACGTCGCGATCGCTAAAATTAAATAGAGGGTGAGTGGCTGCAAAAAGATGAACGACGCTGCGGTGGTTGACTTGAACGCCCTTGGGTTTTCCGGTCGAGCCTGATGTATAGATTACATAAGCGAGATTGTCAGGGGTTGCCTCACTCGATGGATTTTCTTCGCTTTCGGGCGCGATATTCTCCCAGTCGGAATCTAGGAAAATTTTATGCAATGCGCGGTCAATTTTCTCACCTAAATGCGACTGCGCGATCAGTATTTCAACCCCAGCGTCTTCTAGCATGAAGTTCAAGCGCTCGTTGGAATGCGCCGGATCGAGCGGAACGTAAGCGCCGCCAGCCTTGAGAATGCCGAGCAATCCCACTACCATTTCTAGGGAGCGATCGACAAAAATTCCGATCGGAATTTCCGGTTTAACCCCTAAGTTTTTTAGGTGATGTGCTAGCTGATTTGCTCGCCGATTCAGCTCTCGATAGGTTAGGTGCTCCCCGTCAAAAACGACAGCGATCGCATCCGGCGTCCGCTCTGTCTGCGCTTCAAATAAGCCGTGTACGCACTGATTCTTCGGAAGTTCCGATTGAGTATTGTTCCACTCGAACAGGAGTTGCTGCTGTTCAGGTTTCGTCAATATTGGCAAATTTGAAATGCGCTGTTCGGGATGAGCAGCAACGCTTTCTAGTAAGGTTAGAAAATGTCCGGCTATCCGTCGTGCAGTGCTAGCATCAAACAAATCTTGGCTATACTCAAGCGTTCCATTAATACCCTCTAATCCTTCCTCCAGGTCAAGCGCTAAATCAAATCTCGCCGTTTTCCGTTCTATTTCCAAACTGCTCAACGTCACTCCTGGCAATTTTATTTGCGGCGTCCGAACATTTCGCAGAGAAAACAACACCTGAAATAGCGGATTATGACTTAAATCTCGTTCGGGCTGTAGGATTTCTACCAGTTTCTCGAAGGGCAAATCCTGGTGGTTATACGCGCCGAGAGCTACTTCTCGCACGCGACCCAGTAACTCTTTAAAAGTCGGGTTGCTCGACAGATTGGTGCGGAAAACTAAGGTGTTAGCAAATAAGCCTATTACTTCCTCGATTTCGCGTCGGTTGCGGTTAGCAATGGGGGAACCGACTAAAATATCTTCTTGCCCGGTGTAGCGATAGAGCAACGTTTTAAACGCTGCCAGTAGGGTCATAAATAAAGTAGCTTTTTCCCGCTGGCTTAATTGGGTCATTTCCTCTGCGATTGCTTTGGGAATGGTGAATTTATGCACGGCACCTCGGAAGGTTTGTACTGCCGGTCGGGGGCGATCGGTTGGCAAATTTAGTACAGAGAGATTGCCTCCTAGCTGTTTTTTCCAGTAAGCAAGCTGCGTCTCTAAAACTTCTCCCTGCAACCACTGGCGCTGCCAACTTGCAAAGTCTGCGTACTGTACCGACAGTTCGGGAAGGGGAGAAGGTTTGCCAGTGCAAAAGGCTTGATAAAACGTGGCGAGTTCCTGGATGAATATTCCCATTGACCAGGCATCGGAAATGATGTGGTGCGTACTCAATAGCAGCACCCAGTTTGAATCGCTCAATTGCAGCAATTTGGCACGCAATAAGGGTGCTTGTGACAGGTCGAAAGCAAGCTTTGCTTCTGCGGCGATTAACCGTTCAACTTCGCGATCGCGTTCAGTTTCAGGAAGCGATCGCAAATCTCTTTCTAAAATTTTCAATTCCAGATTTGAAGCGATCGCCTGAACGGGTTGCCCGTTTATTGTCTGAAAAGCCGTTCGCAAAACTTCATGACGCTTGACAAGTTCGTTGAGACTGCGATCGAGGGATCTCGCGTCGAGTGTTCCCGTCAAACGCACGCCGGCGACGATGTGATAGGTAAAGTTGCCTGGAGTTAGTTGCTCAAAAAACCACAACCGCTGTTGAGCAAACGACAGAGGAAAAGTGTTAGACTCTCGACTTTGAGGCAGAATTTTATCTAGCGAAACGCTTTCTTTTTTCTGGTTGAGCCGCTGCAACAGCAACTCGCGCTTTTGGGGAGAAAGAGCCGCCATGCGTTCGATTAAATCACTCATTTGCTGACTCCTTGTTGGGCGAGAATTTCCTGAATTTGTGCTTCTGACAGTTGATCGAGGTCTGCTAAAACTTGAGCTAGCATTTCACTGTCTGTTTGTTCGGCTTGCTTTTGGGCGATCGCTACTGCAAAATCGGCGACTGTGGCCGACTCAAATAAACGGTGCAAAGGCAACTCGACCTGAAATGCTTGGCGCACCCTGGAAATTACTTGAGTTGCTAATAGGGAATGCCCTCCTAATTCAAAAAAGTTGTCGTAAATGCCGACTTTTTCAAGTTTGAGAACTTCAGCCCAGATAGCGGCTAAAACTTCCTCAATATTTGTGCGAGGCGCGACAAAGTTTTCTGTCAACTCCGGTCGCATTTCGTCAGGTGCGGGCAGTGCTCGTCGGTCTACTTTTCCGTTAGAAGTTAAAGGAAAACTTTTGAGTATCACAAAAGCAGAAGGCACCATGTACTCCGGCAATTTTGACGTTAAAAAATTGCGAATTTCCTTGTGGGTAGGTGCTTGTTTCTGCTCGGAAATCAAATAAGCCACGAGGCGCTTTTGTGCCATCTCGTCTTCTGGCGCCACAACTACAGCCTGCGCGATATCTGGATGTTGCCCCAGCACCGCCTCAATTTCTCCCAATTCAATGCGGAAACCGCGAATTTTTACTTGGCCGTCAATTCGCCCGATAAATTCGATGTTTCCGTCTGGCAAATAGCGAGCCAAGTCGCCGGTTTTGTACAGTCGCGTCTTTGCTTGCGTGTCAAATGGATTGGGAATAAATTTTTCTGCGGTTAATTCAGGGCGGTTAAGATATCCGCGCGCCAAATTATCACCGCCGATGTACAGTTCACCAGGTACGCCTATCGGCACCGGCTGCAAGTAAGAATCCAAGATATAAATCTGAGTGTTGGCAATCGGAAGACCGAGTGGAACTGTGTCAAAATCGCACCCAATTTTATCAAATTCGACTTGATAAGTCAGGACACCTACAGTTGTTTCTGTTGGTCCGTAGTGATTGAATACTGAGCAACTGGGAGCAAGATTGCGAAGTGTTTTAATTAAGCTCCAGTTGGTAGATTCACCTCCTAGAATAAGCCGTTTACCAGGCAAAATTGACTTGGGTTGAGAGGAATTTAAAAGGGCGGCTAGGTGAGAGGGAACTATTTTGAGGCAGTCGATGGGATTGCGACAGAAATATTCACCCAGTGCCTCTGGATCGGTGGCGCGTTGTTGGGAGATAATATGCAGGCAACCGCCGAAACAAAGGGCGGGGAAAATCGCTGTGTTTCCTAAGTCGGCGGCGAAGGTGGAAACGGTAGCAAAACTGGTATCGGCTGGTAGGTTTAATTTTTCCTGAATGCTGTGCAGGTAATTGAGCAGTTGCCGGTGTTCGATCGCGACTCCTTTGGGGATGCCAGTGGAACCGGAAGTATAAATGACGTAAGCTAAATTGTCAGAAGAGGCGCGAGGGGTGTAAGATGCAGAAACAGTGGGAATGTCTGTATCGATGCAAACAATATTTGCCTGAGTTTTCGGCAAGCTTTCGATGAGCCGCTGTTGTACGAGCAAAACCTTCACCTGAGCGTCTTCTAGCATTAGCGCTTTGCGCTCTATTGGGGTCGTTGGATCGATGGGTAAATAGGCACCACCGGCTTTGAGTACGCCCAGCATTCCTACGATTGTTTCTAAGGAGCGATCGAGGCAAATGCCAACAACGACCTCTGGTTCAACTCCCAAGTTTTGCAGGTGATGGGCGAGTTGATTGGCGCGATCGTTGAGTTCTCGGTAGGTGATTTGTTCACTTTCAAAGACGACGGCAATGTTGTCTGGGTTGCGTTCTGCTTGTTCTTCAAAAAGCTGATGAACGCATTTATTTTTCGGGTAATCTTTTTGAGTTTGGTTAAAGTCAATTAGAAGTTGCAGCCGATCGCGATCGCTGAGTATGTCTAGCTGACTGATAGCGACTTCTGGATTTTTGACTGTGCTTTCTAAGAGCGCCTGAAAGTGTTGTGACAAGCGCTTGATATCTGCCGCAGCAAATAAAGCGGAATCGTAGTGAAATTCAGCGCTTAGGGAATTGCACAGGCGGAGGCAGGAGAGCTTGAGTTTGAATGGCTCTAGGCAGGCATCTTGCCGAACAAGGGAAAATGAAACGCCTGAATTATCATAGTTCTTAGGCTCTCCTTGGAACTCAAAGCAGACGGGCCAAAAGCTGCTGCTTTTTTCGTTTTCTAAGATTTCTTCCCAGCTAAAATATTCTTGCCAGTTGTACATCTCGTTGAGATTAAGCTCAACTTGCTGCCTCACTTGTGAGAAATTTAAATCGTCTTGCACTGGGCATCGTAGGGGTAAGTATTTGCACAGCAGCCCCAGAGTGTGTTCTAATTCTTCATATTTTCTGCCGTCAATCGCTACGCCGATTATCGGGTTTTGCTCTCTGGTAAGCCGCCAAATGAGAATTTGCCAGCAAGTCAACAGGAAGACAGAAATATCGCTTTTGTGCTTTGGGGCGATCGCTTCCAAGCTGTTCAACAAATCACCCCGAATTTCCACCCTTTCTACTAGCGGCCCAAATTCCGCTTCTGAATTCTTCTTTTCCCAAGGAAGCGTTAATAAATCCAAAGATTCAAGGTTCAGCTTTCGCCAGTATTCTTGGCCGATTGCCGTTTCTTCTGATTCGAGTAGCTCATTTTGCCACTCAGCAATATCGGCATATTGCATTGGCTCATCGGCTGGTGCTTCTGGCCACGCAGAGGCTGAGTACGAAAGACTGAGTTGGCGGGTAAAATTTTTCAGGGTGACGCTATCTGCAATTAAGGCAGAGAAGTTCGCCAGCAATAGGTGCTTGTCTTGGGCGAGAGTGACTAAAGAGATGTGCCAAAGAGGGCCGCGCTCAAAATCAAAAGGAAGCAGACTTAGTTGCTGAAAAAGCGCTGCGATTTTAGCGTCTTGTTCTTCTGGAGACAAACCGCTCAGATTGTGTTCCGAGATAGGGACTTCACCAGTGCTGGCGATCGCTTGCAGGGGTAGTGTCATCCCAGGCAAGCAGTGAAAGCTAGTCCGCAGGATTTCGTGCCGATTCACGACATTTTGCAGCGCACTTTTAAGAATCTCTCGATCGAGGTTTCCGGTAATTAAAATTGCACCTCGAACGCGATAAGTCTGTTGGCTTTTATTTTGCTGTAACCCCCACAGATGCCGTTGCTGTGGAGAGAGTCTAAACCCTTCGATTGTTTCGTTTTGCATTTCTAAAGTTCCTTTAATAAGCAGCCTAAATATCTTGAGAGCTAAACGCTTCTGCCATACCGACAACAACCCGACGCGAACCAGAAAATGGCGTGCGTCCGTGCGCGGCTAGCATATTATCTAACAGCAAGACATCTCCTTCTTCCCAAGGGAAAACAATCGTTTCTTGCTGGTAGCAGCGACGAATTTCGTCTAATATAAAATCTTCAATGGGCGAGCCATCGCCGTAATAAGCATTGCGGGGTAAATCTTCCTGCTTAAAAGAAGTTAAAAGCTCTTTGCGAACGGCGGGTTCGAGATTGGAAATGTGGAAGAGGTGAGCTTGATTAAACCACACCATTTCCTGCGTTTTTGGGTGCCCAGCGACAGCTTGACATATTTGCCGAGTTCTCAAGCGATCGCCACTTTTCCATTCTAACTCAATTCCCGCTTTTTTGCAATACTCTTCTACCTGAATTTTACTATCAGTATTGAAGACATTTTGCCAGGGTAAATCTACGCCGCCCCCGTAATTCCGCACATACATAACCTTTTTTTGGGCAAACTTTTCTCTAATATTTGAATCCAGGCTTTCAAACACTTTGCGGCTGTTAGCGATCGGAGTTTCTCCTCCCTGTTCAGCTTTCTTGATGCAGAAAAAAGCGATTTTCAGCGGCCAATTTCGAGAATAAGCCATTTCATTGTGTAGTGGGATGAATTGCTCGGCAGGATACTCGGTGGAAGTGTAGATATTTCCGCTCACCAAACTACGCGGAGTCGAGCGAAAAGAATATTCCAACAAGTCGCCAGCAAGAGTTTGAATAAACTGCTCGAAACCATTCACCCCGCCGACTTCAAAGCCTCGAAAAAGTATTCCTCCGTGCTTCCATAACTGCGTTTCAATTGATG
This sequence comes from Microcoleus sp. K4-B3, assembly GCF_036704615.1. Classification (NCBI taxonomy): domain Bacteria; kingdom Bacillati; phylum Cyanobacteriota; class Cyanophyceae; order Oscillatoriales; family Microcoleaceae; genus Microcoleus; species Microcoleus sp. K4-B3. The sequence continues at coordinate 155,511 of NZ_JAUBSF010000001.1, read as the reverse complement.
AGCGATTGTTCTGTGCCCAACCTGCGAGATTTAATTTTTCTACTGTTGGCTGAACAACTAGAGGTAGAAGGTTTTCGGGCTGGAGGTAGGCGGTTTTGACTAATTCCTCTGAGGACAGGCTGACGGATTTACGCCTAACCGATCCTAACTTTTGGGAATTGAGATTCTTTGTTTCTGTATTTGTCATAGTTTTTGGTTTGGTGAAAAATTTATCTCTTTTTCCCGAAAAAACCTGAGAGATTGATATCAAATCCGTTAGCATCGGAACTATTCATCTCTCTGTTCTCTTCCTCTGCGTTCTCTGCGTACTCTGCGGTTTAATCATTCCAATACAACCGGAATTGATATGAGCCATCATTTTCAACTTTTCATAACTTTGCGTTTAGCCATTTTTAATTTTTGAATTCCCGAAAGATGAATTTGTTTTTCCTGCTCGATTTGGTGCTGCCTTTCTGCTTCGGCAAGAATTTCTGCCAAGTCGTCGATCCTGATATCTGGCTGGATGACTACTTGGTTGAGGAGGGTTTGGAAACCTCTCACCATTCGGGCAACAGTCGCAGCCTCAAATAAGTCTGTTTTGTACTCAAATAAGCCTTGGATTCCTTCTGAAACCTCCCAGAGATTGAGGCTTAAGTCGTGTCTCGACATACCGACATCGAATTCCAGAATGCTCAAGGTCAAACCAGCTAACTCCAGGGGTGGCATGGGCGCATTCTGGAGTACAAACCACACTTGAAACAGCGGGTTATAGCTGAGATTTCGCTCCGGCTGCAATTCCTCCACGAGCTTTTCAAAAGGGACATCCGGGTGAGCGTAAGCTGCTAACGCTACCTCGCGTGTTCGACCGAGTAGTTCGCGGAAAGTTGGATTACCTGCGGTGTCAATTCGCAGCACTAAAGTATTGACAAAAAATCCAATCAGTTCCTCTAATTCAAGGCGGTTGCGATTGGCAATGGGAGAGCCAATAGCGAGGTTATCCTGCTTTATTTGGCAGGATAGCAAGGATTGAAATGCTGCCAACAACGTCATAAATAGGGTGACATCTTGTTGCTGGGCGAGCGTTTTCAGCCTTTCAGTTAACGGAGAGGAAATTACAAAAGATTGCTGCGACCCTCGGAAATTTTGCACGGGAGAGCGCTGCCTATCTGTTGACAGCACAGCTAAACCCCCTCCCAATTGCTGTTTCCAATAAGCGAGCTGTTTTTCTAATTTCTCTCCCTGAAAATGCTGCCTCTGCCAACTGGCGAAGTCGGCATACTGCACGGGAAGTTCAGGCAGCCCAGAGGGTTTGTCATTGGAAAAAGCTTCATAAAGTGCGGCTACTTCTCGCACCAATACCCCCATAGACCAACCATCAGAAATAATGTGGTGTATCGTCAGCAGCAATACATATTCTGCCGGACTAAGTTGCAGCAGAGTACCCCGCAGTAAGGGCGATCGCGTTAAGTCAAAGGGGCGTTGGGCTTCTTCAAGAGTACGCTGCTCTATTTCAGCTTGCTGCTCAGTTTCTGGTAAATGTCGCAAGTTTACCACCGACAAAGCGAAATCCAAGGAAGGAGAAATCAGTTGAACAGGTTGCCCGTCCACTTCTGCAAAAGCAGTCCGTAAAACTTCGTGACGCCGGACAATTTCATTGAGTGTTTGTTGCAGTGCTGACAAATTCAATTGCCCTTGCAAACGCACAGCAGCAGGAAGGTTGTAGCCAGGGTTTTCGGGAGACAATCGATCGAGAAACCACAGCCGTTGCTGGGCAAAAGAAAGGGGAGCAGAATTTTGCTGCGATCGCCTGGGAATACGCTGAGATTGCTCAGCCTGTACTGCCTCTTTGCCCAATGCTTTGAGGAGGAGCGCTCGCTTCTGGGGCGAGAGGTTTTTCAGTCGTTCTGAACGATTAGTAGACAGCATAATTCACTTCCTCGCAGTGGTCGCTGTTTGTGATAGTTAAGGAAAGCTTGGCTGCTATTTTTAGCTGGTCGTTTAAAACAACGTTGATATCTGCTTCAGTGGTGAGGGGGTTGGCAAGGACGACTCGAAAAGCAACAATGGGAATGGTTTTGCCATAACAGGTGTTTTGCACGGTTGTTCGCGATACGAAGGTGTCACCGGCTCGCCGCTGGGCCTCCTGAAGGCGCTCGTTAAATTGATTAATGAAGTGGTTGTCTGCTTCGGCTAGTTGTTTTTTGGCTGCTTTTTCCCTGAAGGTTTCTGGAATGTAGCGGTATAAAAGAATATTAATTTCTGGTTCTAGCAGCAATTCAAATGCTGGATTTTCCCGAATTAAATTGGCCAAGTGCTGCGTTTTATGGATGCCTGCATCTATCAAAAACTCATAGCCTTGATGGCCGATGATATTCAAGGCGGCTTGCAAGAACAAACTCGCACCTGGTCGAGAGCCTTCGAGAGAGCGCTTGCCTAGATCGATGGAGTCTTTTCGCACCGTGTAGGGTGCGTGTTTTTCAATAACTTTGGCGGTTTGGGGATTGCGGAATAAAACCAGACCGATTCCCATTGGCAAATACATTTGTTTGTGTCCATCTATGGTGACGGAATCTGCTAGTTCAATGCCTGCGAATTTGTGCCGATGACGTTCGGAAAAAAGCACGGGGCCGCCCCAAGCGGCATCGACGTGAAAGTGAGCGTTTGCGGATTGCGCGATCGCGGCTATTTCTGGAAGCGGATCGATACTTCCCGAATCGGTGCTGCCTGCAATACCGATAATTGCCAGAATGTGCAGATTGCGATCGCGACATTCGGCTACAGTTTGGCGCAGCGCTGCCAAATCCATGCGGTGATTGGAATCGGTGGGGACTTTTAGGAGACTGCGATCGCCAATGCCTAATAAACCGGCAGCCTTTTCAAAAGAATAGTGCATCAAACTCGAGCCGATTATCACCATTCCCTTGTAGCCGTAAAACTCTAAAGCTGCGTACAAGCCTTCTTTTTCAATGCCGCTAAAGTTATTTTTTGGCCCTAAAGAAGCGTTGCGAGCGCACCACAGGGCTGTGATATTAGCTAGGGTGCCGCCCGTTACCATGATACCGAGCGTGCTATCACTTTTTTGAATGTGCTGGTTATAAAAATCCTCAGAAAAATCGTAAATTAATCGGTGCATCATTGCCAAAGTCTGGCGCTCGCAGGGGCTTAAAACTTTGGCAGTTTCCATCTTGACTAAATTTTGATTCATCGCGGTTACAAGCTTCGCGATCGGGCGCACAAAATAGGGAAGTGCGCTCGTCATGTGACCGATATATCGGGGGGAAGATGTGTGAATGGAATGGGCAACGAGGGTTTGGGTCAAATCATCGATATAATTCCCAACATCTGTAGGAAGGGCGGGAATTTTGTTTTCCCTAAACTCCTGAATAATTAACTCTAAGTCAATATCTGTACTAGCGGTTTTTGCGTACAAAAAGTCTTGAACTAGGGCAGAAATTCGCTCCTCCATTGCTTCTTCTGCCAAAAATGACTTTTCTGAGGCACTGAATAGCTCCATTAACTTTTCTTCAAGTGGGGTAACAGAGGCTTTTAATTGCTGCATTACATCTTGAGAACTTGTGGCTTTTACTGTTAGTTTACTCATGCGAATTTATCCTGTTATATCAAATCCGTTAGCATCGGCATTATTCATCTCTCTCTTCCCTTTCTCTGTATCCTCTGTGTCCTCTGCGGTTTAATCATTCTGATACAACCGGAATGGATATTAAATGGGATTTTAAAATCTTCAATTCCCCACCGAACCCTTAATGAACAAAGGGCTTTTTGTGTTTTTTTAGCCACCCGATGTTTACTCAGCCACCATCACAGTTGGTGCTGACTCTCCATCACTCTTTTCTAAGAGATCGAGCAATTCATCTATCTGGTTAGCATCGGCGTTTGCCAGAATTTCTTCCTCTACCAGTTCAGCTAAATTCTGAATGGTGGGAGCGGCAAAAAAATCGCACAGCGCTAACTCTACCCCAAAGCACGATCGCACTCGCGATATTAACTGTGTTGCCATCAGAGAGTGACCGCCGAGGTCAAAAAAGTTTTGGTTAGTTCCTACTTTTTCTAGCCCTAAAAGAGCAGTCCAAATCTCAGCAATTGCTTCCTCTGTGGACGTTTGTGGCTCAGTGAAGGCTGTTTCATCAGAAACGTAATCGCACCTTTGAGATAAGGCGAGGCGGTCAATTTTTCCGTTGGGCGTTAGTGGCAGCGCATCTAATAGCACAAAAGCTGAAGGCACCATGTAATCGGGCAGTTTGTGCTTCAAGAATGAACGCAGTTCGGAAATAACTTCTGGGTACTGATTTCTGAACCCTGGGTTAGGAACTAAGTAAGCGACTAGGCGCTGACTGCCCGGTGCATTTTCCTGAAGCAAAACAGCAGCGGTGGACACAGAAGAATGTTGAGAAAGTGCTGCCTCTATTTCTCCGAGTTCGATGCGGAAACCGCGAATTTTTACTTGGCAATCGCCACGGCCCAGAAATTCTATATTACCATCCGGCAGGTAACAACCGATATCGCCTGTTTTGAACAAAACTTTTTGATGATAATTACCGAGAAAATCTAATTTTTCTGGCCCAAACGGGTTAGAAATGAATTTCTCCGAGGTTAATTCGGGGCTGTTTAAGTAGCCCTGTGCCAATCCATCACCGCTGACGTAAATCTCGCCGGGAATTCCTATCGGAACGGGTTGCAAATTGCGATCGAGCAGGTAAATTTGCGTGTTGGCGATCGGGCGACCGATTGGCACTTTCTCGACACAGTGAGTTGCATCGTACCACGTCACGTCCGCAGCTACTTCCGAAGAGCCATAAAGATTGATTAATACCCGCTGGGGCATCTGTTCTCGAAATTGCTGGCAAAGTTCCAGCGGCAGAGTTTCTCCGCTGCAAATCCAATATTTTAATTGAGGCAAGCGCCTGTCTAAATCAGGGAAGGAATCTAAGATAGCGCGCAACAAAGAAGGAACCAGCACCAGTCGGGTTACATTTTGCTTTGATAAGGTTTGAAGGAATTGGTTAATATCTTTGACGGCTCGATCGGGAACAATCACAGTGGGCAACCCATGCAGCAAAGGAGCAAAGATTTCCCAAACCGAATCGACAAAATTTAAGGACGTTTTTTGACAGCAAATATCTGCTTCGATAAAAGGGTAGGGGTTCCAAAAACAGCGATTGACTGTGCCTCGGTGGGTGCCGAGTACGCCTTTGGGAGTGCCTGTCGAGCCGGAAGTGTAGAGGACGTAAGCGAGGTTTTCAGCTTCCACTTTAACAGCGGGGTTGCGATCGCTCTCGCGGGAAATTTCCTGCCATTCGGCGTCGATACAGACGACTTTAGCGCTGTGTTCGGGGAGGGTTTCTAAGAGGTTTTTTTGAGTCAAAAGCACCGGAACTTTTGCGTCGGCTAGCATGAAGGAGCGGCGTTCTTGGGGATAAGCAGGATCGAGAGGAACGTAAGCGGCACCGACTTTTAAAATGCCCAAAATAGCCACCAGCATGGACAGCGATCGCTCTAAGCAAATTCCCACCAAAACTGCGGGTTTTACACCTAGAGATTGCAGGTAATGCGCGATTTGGTTGGCTTTGGCATTCAATTCGCGGTAAGTCAATCGTTCATTTTCGCAAATTGCAGCCACTGCATCTGGGGTTCGCTCTGTTTGCGCTGCAAATAATTCGTGAATTGAGGAATTTTTGGGATAATCCGCTTGGGTGTCGTTCCACTGGACAAGTAATTGCTGGCGTTCGGCGGCGCTCAATAGGGGCAATTCTGACAGTTTCCGCTCAGGATTGGCAGTCATTCCCTCTAGTAAAGTTTGCAGGTGTGCGAGCATTCGCGCTATCGCACTTTCCTCAAAGCAGTTACGATCGAAAATAATTTTCAGCGTCAATTCCGCACCCGGCATCGCCATCACCGTTAGAGGATAATTCGTTGTTTCCAAAGAGCGAATATTCTCTACTTTTAAGTTGGGAATTTTCTCCTGCAAAGAAGCATCCAAAGGATAATTTTCAAAAACGACCAAACTCTCAAATAGAGGCAAACTCCGAGGAACTTCGCTCCACCCCTGCACCTCAACGAGGGGGCTGTACTCATACTGTCGCGCCTCAACTTGTTGCGCTTGGAGTTCTTTCAAGCAGGATAAAATAAAATCCTGTGGGTCAATTTTTACGCGCACTGGCAGAGGATTTACGAACAGTCCCACTACCGATTCAGCACCCATTAACTCTGGCGGTCGCCCGGAGACAACCGTACCAAAAACCACATCTTCCTCGCCGCTGTATCGGCTCAAAAGTAGCGCCCAAGCTGCCTGTACGAGGGTATTTAATGTTAGCTGATGCTGCCGCGCGGCAGATTGCAGTGCGGCGGTGGCTGTTGCAGAAAATATCACCTGCTGTTCGCCACTACTTTCTAAACGGTTTCCCGCGACAATATTGCCCCGGGCGATCGCAGTTGGAGCTGCAAAACCTTTGAGAGTTTGCCGCCAAAATGACTCAGCCGCAGATAAATCTTGCTGGTGCAGCCACGCGATGTAATCCCGATAAGGGCGAGGGCGTTTGAGGTGCAATTCCTCGCCCTGGGAGAAGGCTTGATAAAAACCAAAAACTTCCTCAAGAACGATCGCCAGCGACCACCCATCTAAAACTAAGTGGTGGTGGCTCAAAATAAACTGAAAAGTATCTGCTCCTAACTGCGCTAGTGCAATGCGAATTAAGGGAGCTGATGTCAAGTCAAAGCCCTGTTCTCGATTGACTTTTAGGAACGTTTCTAGCTGCTGTTGTTGTTCGGAAGCAGACAGCGATCGCCAGTCCATCTGCTGCCAAGATAATGCAGCCTGCTTACGCACCGCTTGCACGGGTTCTTTCAAATTTTTCCACACGAAACAAGTCCGCAAAATGGGATGCCGCTCTACAACTTTTTGCCAACTATTTCTAAACGCAGAAACATTGAGATCGCCGCGCAAGACGCACAGCAGTTGCCCGAAATATACGCCCGATTCTGGCTGGTAAAGGGAATGAAAGAGAATGCCCTGCTGCGCTGGGGAGAGGGGATAAAAATCTTCGATATTGCCTTTTGTCATATTAAAGCTCTGCCAAAATTGCGGTAATGTTGTCTAAATCGTCCTGGCTCCACTGGCTCCACTTAAACTCTGCAAAGTCAGAAGGAGTGCAGCCGCCGGCGTCCGGGGACTGACAGTATTTAATTAGCGATCGCAGCGATTCTATAAAGCCCGTTGCTAAATTTTCAATGCTTTCTCGTCGGTGAATGCTTTCGCTGTACGTCCAATCTAATTGCAGCTTGCCGCTGGCAATAAATCCGTTAATTTCCAGCAGGTAACGCCGATTTCCGCGCGGGCTGCGAAGGGGGCCACTAGGCTCGGAGGACAGCATTAATAAAGAAGATTTCGGCAGCACTTGGTCAAACTGTCCGAGATAATTAAAGCTTACCTCAGCTTGCGGCAATTTGTGCATTTTTTTAGAAATTTCTGGGTTTAAATATCGTAGAACACCGCAGCCGATACCCCGATTTGGTACTGCGCGTAACTGCTCTTTCACTGATTTGAGGGCAGAGCCGAGATCCGAATGTTTTTCTAAATTTAACAAAACGGGAAAAACTGCTGTAAACCAGCCGATTGTGCGCGACAAATCTACTCTTTCAAATATATCTTCGCGCCCGTGACCTTCTAAGTCAAGTAAAAGTGAGTTGTTGCCTGTCCAGCGTTCAAAGGCTTGAGCTAAACCAGTTAGCAATACATCATTAATTTGAGTGCGGTAAGCGGCAGGTACTTCTTGCAGGAGCAGTTTTGTTTCTTCAACACTCAAAGCAACAGATACTGTCTTTTCACATGCAACTAAATTGGCTGCGTGTGGGAAATCCACCGGCAAGCGAGAAATTGGTTGGTGACAAAGGGCGAACCAGTAATCGAACTCTCCCTGCAATTCGGGCGATCGCGCCCACTCATGCAAGCGTTCTGCCCACTGCTTAAATGAGGTTGTTTTGGGCGGGAGCGCGACTGTTTCGCCGCGGCTAATCTGCTCATAAGCTGTCTGGAAATCCTCAATTAAAATTCGCCACGAAACCCCATCAACCGCTAAGTGATGAATGGCCAACAACAAGCGATTTGGCTGATGTTTGCCCAAGTCAAATAGGGCAGCGCGAAGTAATGGCCCTTCTGACAAATTCAAACTGGCTTGCAACTGAGTGGCGGCGGTTTGGAAAGCGGCTTCTCGCTGCTCTGGAGGTAGCGACGACAAATCAATGGAGGTAAACGGAGCAACCTCGTCGGGATTGGCGAGCTCCTGCAGCCAGCCAGATTCTCCTCCTGCAAAGCGCAGGCGCAGCGCGTCGTGGTGCTTCAGCAATTCCTGCAAAACTGACTCAATTAATGCAGGTTCGAGAGGTTGCCGCAACTCTAAAAGCACCGCCTGATTCCAGTGGTGCGGATCGGAGAGATTTTGCTCGAAAAACCAGTGCTGAATCGGCGTCAGAGGAACTTCGCCAGTGATTAATCCCTGTTCCGATTGTTGGGTCTGATATGTATCGGCGACGGTGGCTAACTGTGCAATGGTTTGGTGTTGAAACAGTTGTTTAGGAGTGAGCCGCAACCCCGCTTTATTGGCTTTAGAAATGACTTGAATGCTGAGGATAGAATCGCCGCCCAATTCAAAGAAATTGTCGTCAATTCCCACTTGTTCTAACCCCAATACTTGCGCCCAAATTTCCGCTAGAATTTTTTCAATAGCTGTGCTTGGCGCGGCGAATGCCTCTTCGAGTTCTGGACGATCGCGATCGGGTGCGGGAAGCGCTTTGCGATCGACTTTGCCGTTGTTTGTTAAAGGCAGCGCTTCCAGCGTCACGAAAGCAGCAGGCACCATGTATTCCGGCAATTTTTCTTTCAGAAAGCAGCGCAGTTCGTGAATCAGTATTGAATGCTTATTTTGTGCTGCTGAGTTAGCAATGATATAAGCTACCAAGCGCTTATCTCCCGGTACATCTTCTCGCACTATAACTACAGCCTGCGCCACATCGAGATGTTGTCCTAGCGCTGCTTCAATTTCTCCCAATTCGATGCGAAAACCGCGCACTTTTACTTGGTAGTCAATTCGTCCCAAGTATTCAATATCGCCATTTGGCAGATAGCGAGCTAAGTCTCCCGATTTGTACAACCGCGCTGTCAAACTGTCATTAAAGGGGTTTGGAATAAACCGATCGGCCGTTAATTCTGGCTGATTGAGATAGCCCCGCGCGACGCCAGCACCACCAACGTAAATTTCCCCAGGGATGCCGATCGGAACGGGTTGGCAGTTGCGATCTAGCAGGTAAACTTGCAAGTCAGGAATTGGACGGCCAATAAGGCTGGCATTTTTACTTAAATCAGCGGCCGTCAGCGGCCGATACGTGACGTGGACAGTTGTTTCTGTAATGCCATACATATTGACAAGTTGGGGGTGCCGATCGCCGTGCCGATCGAACCAAGGTTTTAAGCTTTGCAAGTCTAAAGCTTCCCCGCCAAAAATTACTAAGCGCAGGCTTAAATCTTCGCCAATTCCGGCAGATTCTTCTGTCTTTATCAATTGGTAAAATGCAGAAGGAGTTTGGTTGAGAACTGTGACTCGTTCTTTGCATAGCAAGCTGTAAAAATCTTGGGGCGATCGGCTGACTGAATAAGGTACGATCGCGAGTCGCCCGCCGTAGAGTAAAGCGCCCCAAATTTCCCAGACTGAGAAGTCAAAGGCATAAGAGTGAAACAGCGTCCACACATCTTGCTCGTTGAAGTTGTACCGCGACTGGGTAGCAGCAAACAGGCGGACGACGTTTGAGTGAGGAACTAAAACGCCTTTGGGGATGCCAGTTGAGCCAGAAGTGTAGATGATATAGGCGAGATTTTCGGCAGTGGTGCCGCTGGCGGGATTTTCTTTGCTGTGTTGGGAGAAAGCACTTTTATCCGCATCGAGGCAAACGATTTTGGCGCTGCATTTGGGAAGGGTTTGCAACAATTTTTCCTCAGTCAGCAGCACATTTACCTGCGCGTCTTCGAGTATAAAAGCAAGGCGATCGCGAGGGTTGGCTGGATCGAGCGGAACGTAAGCGCCCCCGGCTTTTAAAGTTCCGAGAATACCGACAATTGTATCGAGCGATCGCTCCGTACAAATTCCCACCAAAACTTCTGGTTTTACACCGAGTTGTTGCAGGTAATGCGCGAGTTGATTCGCTCGTTCATTCAGCTCGCGGTAGGTGAGTTTTTGCTCTTCAAATACGACTGCAATGGCATCGGGAGTTCGCTCGACCTGCGCTTCAAACAATTGGTGAATACAGCGATCGCTCGAATAATCGGCGCGGGTGTCATTCCACTCTACTAATAACTGATGCCGCTCTTTTTCTCCCAGCAACGGTAGCTCTTCAATCCGCCGTTCTGGGTGGGCAGCTATGCCCTCCAGCAACGTGAGAAAATGCCCCGCCATCCGCCTAATAGTTACCGCATCAAATAAATCGGTACTGTATTCAAACTGACCGCTAATTTCTTCCTGCTTTTCTTCTAAATACAGCGTTAAGTCCACTTTTGCTGTCTGATTTTCAACAGCTAAAAGAGTGAGATTGAGTCCGGCTATTGATTCTGCCGCAACAGGTGGAGTTTGCAAAACAAAAGCAACTTGGAACAGTGGATTGTAGCTCAAATTTCGCTCGGGTTGCAACTCTTCAACCAGTTTCTCAAACGGCAAATCCTGGTGAGCGTAAGCTTCTAAATTCACCTCCCGAATGCGAGCGAGCAACTGCCGAAAAGTGGGCTCACCTGACAAATCAGTTCGCAATACCAAAGTATTGACAAAAAACCCGATTAGCCCTTGAATTTCGGCTCGGTTGCGGTTGGCGATGGGAGAGCCAACGGGGATATCTGCCTGTCCTGTATAGCGATAGAGCAACGTTTTAAAGGCTGCTAGCAGCGTCATAAACAGGGTGACATTTTCCTGGCGGCTGAGCTTTTTGAGGGCTGACCCTAGCGTTCTGGGGATGAGCAATGATTCTTTCGCACCCCGATAGGTTTGCACGGGGGGACGGGGGCGATCGGCTGGCAATTCCAGCAAGGGGGGAGCGCCACTGAGCTGCTTTTTCCAGTAGTTAAGTTGAGTTTGCAAGCGATCGCCCGCAAGCCATTCCCGCTGCCAAATAGCAAAATCGGCGTACTGTATGGAAAGTTCGGGAAGTGGGGATGGTTTGCCAATCGCAAACGCTTCGTAAAGTGCTGCTAATTCTTGCAGAAAGACTCCGATTGACCAGCCATCAAAAATAATGTGGTGTAGCGTCAGCAGCAAGACAGATTCCTCAGCATCTAACTGTAGCAAACTAGCTCGCAACAGCGGTCCTTTGGTTAAATCAAAAGGTTTGCTAGCTTCTTCTGCAGCCAGTTGTTTTACTTTTTCTTCTCGCTCAGTTTCCGCCAATTGTTGCAGGTCTAAAACTTGCAGCCCGAAATTAAAATTCTCACCAACCACCTGCACGGGTTGACCGTCTACAGTGGCAAATGTCGTCCGTAAAGCTTCGTGACGGCGCACAATTTCCTTAAAACTTAGCTCTAGCACTACTACATTTAGCCTGCCTTTTAGTAACACAGCCGCCGGAAGGTTGTAAAAAGGGTTTCCCGGTTCAAATTGGTCAATAAACCACAGTCTTTGCTGGGCAAAAGAGGTGGGAAATGCAAATACTTCTTCTTCCGAAGTATTTGCCGAGTCGCGAGTATCTGTTGGAGGTTTTTCGGAAAAATGCACCGTCATTGGATTAGTAACTGGTAATTGGTAATTGGGATTGCCGCCGATATTTAGGGATTGGTTATGAGTTATTGGCGGCAATCCCATGACTCATCACTGATTTGTGCTTAGCGCAAAGATGACAGTTTCATGCGGTACGCCGATCGCGAAACAGGCGCGATCGCGGGTTCTTCAACAGCCGCATTTTGGTTTTTGGCTTCAGAAATCTTTTCTGCAAGTACGGCGAGCGATCGTCCTGCAAAAATATCGCACAAAGGCAATTCTAGGTGACTATATTCTCGTACCTTTGCTGCTAATTGAATTGCCAGCAGCGAATTTCCTCCTAGTTCAAAAAAGTTATCGGCAATGCTTAACTGTTCGATGCCGAGAACCTCACAGCAAATTCTCGCTAACATTGCCTCAATAGGGGTGCGCGGTGCCACAAAAATCTTTGCTTCTGGAATTGTGGCATCCGGTTCGGGCAGAGCCTTGCGGTTAACTTTGCCGTTCGCCGAAAGCGGCAGCGCGTCCAGAATTATAAATGCAGAAGGCACCATATAATCTGGCAGTTTTTCACTCAGAAATTGGCGCAATTCTTCAAGCGCAAGGATAGCATTTTGTTGGGGAACAATATATGCTACTAAGCGCTTTTGACTGTGATTTTCTCCGAATGCGGTGACAATGGATGCTTTGACTGCTGGGTGCTCGTTCAAAGCAGCTTCAATTTCTCCTGCTTCGATGCGGAATCCTCGAATTTTAAGGCGGAAATCTTCTCGCCCTAAAAATTCGATATTGCCGTCAGGGAGGAAGCGCCCTAAATCTCCCGTTCGGTACAAGCGATCGCCCGTGACGGGGTGCGTGAGGCAACTGGCGCGAGTTTTTTCTTCATTCCGCCAGTATCCTTTTGTCAGTCCAACTCCGGCACAGCACATTTCGCCGGCAACCCAGACGGGACAGTCTTCTAGCCTTTCATTCAAAATGTAATAGCGTGTATTGGCGATCGGCGATCCGTAGGGAATGCTCTTCCAAGAAGGGTCAACCGTTTCTACCGGATACCAAATATTCCAAAGGGTAGTTTCGGTTGGCCCGCCGACGCTGACAACTCGGCATCCTTTGACGATCGCCCTTAACCTCTCAGGCAGTGTGACTGGTATCCAGTCTCCGCCGAGAAACGCCCAGCGCAAGCACTCCGGCAACACCTCTGAACGTCCGGCAGCGTAATCGAGCAGCATTTCCATCATCGGGGGAACCGAGTTCCAAATGGTGACGCGCTCTTTTACCATCAATTGAACCCAGTGAGCGGGGTCTAGCCGTTGTGCGGCATCGGGAATGACGATCGCTCCTCCGGCTGCTAGGATGCCGAAGATATCGTAAACCGACATATCGTGGTGCAGTGCGGTGACTGCGATCGCGCGATCGCACTCGGCCACATTAAACACTTGGTTGGTCTGAGCGATCGCATTGACTGCACCGCGGTGCGCGATCGCCACGCCTTTCGGCAAGCCAGTTGAGCCGGAAGTATAAATCACATACGCTAAATCTTCCGGTTCCTGCACCGACTCCAAAGCTTCGCTGCTTTCGGCAGCCAATTCGTCAGTATCAAGACAAATTCGCAGCACATTTTCCGGCCATTCCAATCGTTGATTTAACTGAGATTGTGTCAAAACAATCTCAACTTCGCCATTTTCCAGCAAATACCAAATCCGCTCTTTTGGCAGCGCCGCATCGATAGGCAAATAAGCAGATCCAGAGGCTAGAATTCCCAGGACAGCGACGATTTGCTCCCATCCTTTTTCCATGACGACGGCAACCAACTGGTTAGGGCGAGCTCCCAGCTTCCGCAAGCGATGACCGACTTGATTCGATCGCAGATATAGTTCCTCGTAGGTGAGGGTGCGCGTTGAAGTAATCACGGCGGGTTCGTGCGATCGCGACGCGACTTTCTCAGCAAACAATTCGTGCAGCAATACATCGGGAATGGATGCCTCAATGCTATTAGTAAAGGCTTGCTGAAACTGCACCGTTTTCTGCCAAGTTTCCTCTTCATTGGCGAGGCTTTGCAATAGGCGGCAATAGGCGTCAAACATATCGTCAATCATCCCTGGCGGGAAGAGTTCTTCCACCGCATCCCAGCTAAAAGAAAGGCCGTCAGCAGTTTCGGTAAATTGCGCGTCGATCCAAACTTGCGGAGTTTGACCGATGATGTGAACCAATTCTCCCAATTCTTGAATGAGAGAGAAGATAGAGGAATCTTCCCCAGGCGCGTTTTGCGGATCGATCGTAAATACGACCGGCATCAGCGCGGCGGTTGTCCCTTGTGCTTGAGCGAGTTCTCGCAAAACGCGCACGCCGCTGACATATTGGTGTTCTAAATCTTGCCAAAGTTGTTCTTGCAATCGCTTGGCTCGTACTTCAAAACTTTCTTGCTTTGAGTTATCTATTTCTAGCAGAGTAAATGAGGCAAATTCTCCAATAATCTCCTCAACTTGAGGATGCAAAGGCAACCGATTAAAGCGCGGCACGTTGAGGGTAAACCGAGGCGTTTTGCTCCACAGAGACAGAACCTCCGCATAGGCAGCGAGCAATAAACCCGTAGGAGTGAGGCTGGCGCGAGCTGTGCGCGTTTTGAGTCGCTGCCAGGTTGGCAAGTCTAGGCGATCGCTCCAGCGTTTAAATCGCGGCTGCGTTAAGGAATTCGGGTGTTTGGCGAGGGGCAATTCCGGCGCTGGTGGCAGGGTTTTGAGGCGAGTTCGCCAGTAATCTAAGGATTGCTGGTAAAATTGGGAGTTTTCTAAGGCGATCGTTGCTAAAACGCAATCGCGGAAAGATAGTAGCAAGGGCGCGATCGCAGTATTGGGATTGCGGTAAAACTTTACCAAATCGCCAAACAAAATTTGAAAACTCCAGCCGTCTATGCACAAGGCGTCAATGCTGATGTGGAGCCGGGTGCGGCGCTTATTAATTTTGGAAGCGCAAATCTCGAACAGCGGCCAGCGATCGAGCGGCAGCACTTGGTGGGAAAGGCGATCGCGGATTGCTTCGAGTTGTTCGCCGGCAACCTCTGGAGCGAGCGATCGCAAATCCAAAACCTCAATTTTATAAGCGGGCACGTTTTCCAGAATTTGCTGCTGTCCGTTCGGCAGTACGATCGCCCGCAGCATATCGTGACGCTGTACAACTCGCTGCCACGCGAGGCTAAACCGCTCTAAATCTAACTCGTCGCTCTCAATTTCTACATAGCCGTGAATGGCAACATTGCCCATTTCAAAGAAGCTATTTCTCCCGATCCAGTACGCCTGCTGCATTTCATTGAGCGGAAATGGTTGGTAGCGATTTTGAGGATCGGGGGCGATCGCGGGCAGTGAAATCAGGGGTTCGGGCGACTGCTGGCTCTTAGCTTGTGCGATCGCAAGTGTCAGACTAGCGACTGTGGGGGATTGAAACAGACTGCGCAGCGATAGCTCAACTTGAAAGCGATCGCGCACCTTGGCAATCAGTTGAGTTGCCAGCAAAGAGTGACCTCCCAACTCAAAGAAATTGTCATTAATTCCCACCTGTTTTAAGCCGAGAACCTCAGCCCAAATCTCAGCTAATACTTGTTCTTCTAAAGTCTCAGGAGCGATAAAATCTGCCTCTGAACTGTTGGTGTCCGGCGCGGGAAAAGCTTTGAAATCTACCTTGCCGTTTGGCGTCAGTGGCATCGATTCCAAACACACAAAGCTAGCAGGAACCATATAATCGGGCAGTTGTCCCCGGAGAAAAGAGCGCAGATTTTTAATCAGTGCAGAGTTCCCAATGCTGAGTGCTGAGTTTAAAACAAGGTAGGCGATTAAGCGCTTTCCGCCTGAATCTTGATCACGCGCGAGAATTACTGCTTCTTGCACGTCTGGATGTTGGCTGAGTGCGGATTCGATTTCTCCTAACTCAATGCGGAAACCGCGAATTTTCACTTGGCGATCTGTGCGATCGAGAAATTCTAATTTGCCGTCGGGGAGATAGCGGACTAAATCGCCTGTTTTGTAAAGGCGATCGCCTTGGACGTTGCTAAAAAGATCGGGAATAAATTTTTCTCGATTCTGATCCGAACGGTTGATATATCCTCTGGCAACCCCCGCACCTCCGATATACAGTTCGCCGGGGACTCCGATCGGAACGGGTTGCAAATTAGCATCAAGTACATAGGTGCGGGCATTTGGAATTGGACGACCAATCGGGAAGGTTTTTGCGGAGTTTTTAACCGCAGAGGGCGCAGAGGGCGCAGAGGGGAGAGAAGAGGAGGAGGAAGAGGGGAGAGTGTCGCACCACGTGGCGACAATGGTTGTTTCTGTGGGGCCGTAAGTATTGACAAGTCGTACTTTTTCTGAAACGCACTTTTGCCACTGATTCAGGGATGCTGAAAGTGCGGTTTCTCCGCCAATAATTGTCAAGCGCACTGACGGGGGAAATTCTGATTTTTCGGCGCTGAGTCTGGCAGTTAATTCGCGCCAGTAAGCTGTCGGCAAATCTAAGACGGTGATTTGCCATTCCCGGCATTTTTGCAGGAAGGAAGAAATGCTGTCTAACATGGAATTTCCGCGCAGTACCAAAGTTGCGCCTCGCGTTAAACAGGGATAGATTTCTTCGGCGCTGGCGTCGAAGCTGAGGGAAGCAAATTGGAGAATGCGATCGCCTGCTTTAATGCCATATTCGACACTTGCAGCTTGGGTATAATTTGCCAAAGATGCGTGTTGAACCATCACTCCTTTTGGCTTGCCGGTAGACCCGGATGTATAGATGATATAAGCGAGGTTTTCTGGCAAAACGGCGCTCTCAGGATTTGACTTATTTTGTTGAGCGATCGTCTGCCATTCTGCATCCAAGCAAATCACAGAAATATTATTTTGGGCTGGCGTTTCTGCTTTTAATTCTGCTTGGGTCAGCAATACCCTAACTCCGGCATCTTCTAACATGAATGCGAGGCGTTCTTTAGCATATATGGGGTCGAGGGGCAAATAAGCGCCGCCTGCTTTTAATACGCCTAAAATCCCGACGATCGCATTGAGCGATCGCTCCATATAAATGCCGACTATCGCATCTGGTTTTAGGCCGAAAGAGTGCAGGTAATGTGCGAGTTGATTCGCGCGATCGTTCAGTTCTCGGTAGGTAAAACTTCGGCATTCAAGTTGCACGGCAACCGCATCAGGTGTTTTCATCACTTGCGATTCAAATAAGCGATGAATACAGGCATTTTGAAAGTTATTTGTTTTAGTATTATTCCACTCAAATAGAAGTTGCTCGCGTTCTGCTTCTGCAAGCATGGGCAAATCTGACAGTCGTGCGGAAGAGTTGGCAACAATGCTTTCTAATAAGTTCTGAAAGTGTCCTGCCATTCGCGCAATTGTGGTCGGTTTAAATAAGTCCAGGCTATATTCAAACCACCCTCTAATACCTGTTGCTGTGGCTTCTAAATCCAGGGTTAAATCGAAATTAGCTGTCCCGCTGTGAATCTGTTGGCAGTTCAGGCTTAAACCAGGCAATTCTAAGGCGAATTCAGAGGCATTTTGAAATGCAAACATCACCTGAAATAAAGGCGAGTGACTTAAATCTCGATTCGGCTGCAATTCTTCTACCAACTTCTCAAACGGTACATCTTGATGCGCGTAAGCGCCTAATGCAACCTCTCGCACTCGACTCAGCAACTCTCGAAAAGTGGGATTTCCGGTTAAGTCAGATCGCAGGACTAAAGTATTGACAAAAAATCCAATTAATGATTCGGTTTCGCTGCTGTTGCGGCTGGCAATTGGTGAACCGACGAGGATATCTTCTTGCCCCGTGTAGCGGTAAAGCAGCGTATTGAATGCGGCCAGCAAAGTCATAAATACAGTGGTTTTTTCGCGGCGACTCAATTGCCTAATTGCCTCGGTTAAGTGCTCTGGCAATTCAAATAATTGCCGACCTCCCTTGTAACTTTGAACAGCGGGACGAGAAAAGTCTGTTGGTAAATTTAGAACCGCTGCGCTGCCACTTAACTGCTGCTTCCAGTAAGTAAGTTGAGTTTCTAATATTTCTCCCTGCATTTGTTGGCGCTGCCAAGTTGCAAAGTCTGCATACTGAATTGGCAGCGGTGGAAGCGAGGCTAAATCCTTATTAATAAAGCCTTCATAAAATGCCACTATTTCCCCTAAAAATACGCCCAAAGACCACCCATCGAAAATGATATGGTGGGCGGATAAAAGCAGGGTATGTTCTGTTTCAGAGAGGCGCAGAAGTTTGGCACGGAGAAGATTTGGTTGAGTTAAATTAAAGGGTAACTGTGCTTCTTCTGCAGACAGTTTTTGCGCTTCTTTCTCGCGTTCGCCAGGGGAAAAATGGCTCAAATTTATCAGCGGTAATGGGAAACTTTTCGACTCAAAAATAACTTGTATCTGTTCTTTTTCCCCACCAGCAAACGCCGTTCTTAAAATCTCGTGTCGCTCGATAATTTTCTCAATACTTTGCCTGAGTGTTTCTGCATTTAGTTGTCCTGCGATCCGAACTGCACCGCAGAGGTTATAGAAGGGGTTTCCCGGTTCCAATTGGTCGAAGAACCACAAGCGCTCTTGGGCAAAAGACAGGGGGATGTTTTGTAGGCGAGAAACTGCCTGAATAGACGCAATTGTCGGCGCTTCTGCCAATCTTTCTAAAATTTTTGTTGTTAGTTGAGCAAGGCTTAATTCCTCGAATAAGTCTTCTATTGATAAAGCTATTTTGAGATCGGTTTCGAGCTGATTTTTTAATTCAAAAACCGCCAATGAATCGAAACCCAAGTTACTAAAAGCCTGTGCCGATGGGATTTGGGAAACGCTGACTTTCAGCACCCTCGCTACCTGCTGTCGCAAATAGATTTCTAACTGTGCCTGCCGTTGTTCTAACTCGGCTGTCAGCAGAATTTCTCGCGTGAGTTGATTCTCGATTTCCACCGCATCAGCTAACTCTAAAACGCTAATGGCGACAACTTCCAAGTTGCCATCTAGAAACTCGGCGCGGGCGGCGCGCCGTTGAATTTTGCCGCTGGTGGTTTTGGGAATGCTTCCGGGCTTAATCAGCACCACTCCATAAACTTGCACTTCATATTCTTCAGCAATGCGGTCGCGGATGGCGCTGATAATTTCCTCGGCATTATCCGGCGCTTTGCGAGATTCTAATTCTGGCACGATAACGAGGTGTTCTTCGCCTGCGACTTCCAGCGAGAATGCCGCGATCGCCCCCGGCCGCAAACTGGGATGGCTGCGCTCTGCTGTTCTTTCTATATCTTGGGGGTAAAGATTGCGACCTCGGATGATAATCATATCTTTTAGTCGCCCTGTAATAAACAGTTCTCGATCGCGTAAAAAGCCTAAATCTCCAGTTCGCAAAAATGGCCCTTCGCTGGTATCTGAAAGATATGCTTGAAAGGTTTTTTCTGTCTCTTCTGGGCGATTCCAATAGCCTCGCGCAACTGTTTCGCCAGCTACCCAAATTTCTCCGACTTCCTGCGGCTGGCACTGCGTCAGAGATTCGGGATTGACGATCGCAACTTTAGTGCCAAATTCAGGGAAACCGCAGCCGACTAAAGTTCTCGCGCCACGATCGCCTTCGACAACTTCTACAATGTGATTATTTTCCAGCGCCCCAGCGTCAACAGGTAAGAAAGTCGGTGTTGTCCCGCTGCGAACCGTGGCAATTTTTAGCGTGCTTTCTGCCATTCCGTAAGCAGGACAAAAGGCATCCGCCTGAAAACCGCAGGGCTCAAAAGCTTTGGTAAATCGCTCTAGGGTTTCTTTGTGGATCGGTTCTGCGCCGTTATAGGCCACGCGCCAACTACTCAAGTCGAGCATTTTTTGCCCATCGCCCAAGATTTTGCTGATTTTGCTAGCGCACAAGTCGTAAGCAAAATTTGGCCCGCCGCTGTGGGTAGCTTTGTAACGCGAAATCGCTTCCAACCAGCACATCGGGTTCTGAATAAACGCCGCTGGCGGCATGAAGTAAGAGGGAATTCCCAGATACAAAGGTTTGAGCAATCCGTCAATTAACCCCATGTCGTGAAACGGGGGAAGCCACGTTACCGCAACGCTTTCGGCATCGTGGTTAAAGCCTTGATGAATGTATTCGATGTTGTACAAAACGTTTGCGTGGCTCACCATTACGCCTTTGGGGGTGGAGGTTGAGCCGGAAGTGTACTGAAGATAAGCCACGGAGTCGGGATGGATGGGTGGCTGCTGCCACTTTTCGCCGTCATCGGAAAGCTCCTCTGCACTCAGCCAGCGCATCGCTTTGAGTTCCGGCGCTTGCTCGCATAGCTGCTCTAAATTTTCCAGGTGTCGCGCGGGAGCGATCGCAACTGTTGCTCCTGCATCTTTGGCGATCGCGCTAATTTTGGCTAAATTCCGCTTCAGCTTCGGCGGATAGAGGGGAACCGCGATCGTTTTGGCGTACAAACATCCAAAAAAGGCGGCGAGATAGTCCAGTCCTGGCGGGAAAAGCAGTAAGGCTCGTTCGCCAGTGAACCCCAAAGTCTGAAGTCGCACGGCGTGCGATCGGGCGATCGCGTCTAACTCTCGATAAGTCAAACTGGCGGTTTCAGTTTTTCCGTCTAACAGAAATGTATATTTCTGCTCTGGTTGGTGTAGCGCTCTGTTTTGTAGGAGTTCTACTAAAGTCGTACAACTTTCGGTGAGTTGGTTTCCCTTAATGCTTGCGTCACTCATCGCTTCTTTTTACCTATAAATCTTGTTTGCAGTACGCCAACCAGTTCCGCCAAATTCTTTCCACATATAGCGGTTCTCAAGCGTGGTGAGGTATGGGGGCGAGTCCTATGCCCGATGCCCGATGCCCGATGCCCTATGCCCTATGAGCACCTCATGTTACTGATAAAGGCTATAGACTTTCTGTGAACAGTTGTCGGGCGTTACGAGTCTCCCATCAGCGCCTTTGAGTCTTCAATTCGGGTATTAGCGCTTGTTTTCACGTTTTTTTGTCGATCGCGCTGTTCGGCAATGGCTCCGGGGCGCTTTTCAGTCCGAGCCAGCTTCGATATCGGCTTCAGGGGCTTTACGGCTATCGACTTTAAGCATACTATGCTAGATGATATTTATTGTCAAGAGTAGTTGAGATAATTTCTTGACTCCTATCATCGCCTATATGACAATTTTTCTAACTCTTGCCATAGGATTTTAGGAGATTTTTTGTCTAGCCCTGACAAGCAACCATAATAGGCAAGTGGTGTCCAACTAGATAGAGGGGTGAGACCCCCTATCTTTAAAATGCAATAAGTTTTCATTAGTTAACTCTTGACAGATGCAAGTGCTCTGTTATCTAATTAAGGCACTTTCTCATTAAGCGCCCAGCGACTACTTCCTTTAACCGAGGAATGTGCCAACCGTGGTCGATCGTCCAGAGCGCCACCGGACTGAGGAATTCGCCCTCACGCGCCTGCTGTGTTCCCAGACAAATGCCACTAGCGACAAGAGAATCGGATCGAACTGCGCCCGACAACTGGGCCGGATCTTCCGCAGGTCAGTTTTAGGAGCCAGAGAAGAGCAGCAACGCTCTCACTCACACATTTTGTTGTGCAAGCAACGCAAACCACATATCCGAAGTTCCATTAATTGTTGATTCAAGAGTAATGAATAGATCGCAGAAATTACTAAGTAGCCTTGGGCTGGCAGGAGTCGTGTCGGCGGTAGTCGCTCAGTCGGCGTGCGCTTCCAACATCGCGCAGGTGACGGCCGTTCGCCTCAACCCCACGTCAGAAGGCATCGAAATCATCCTAGACACTGAAGATGGAAGACCCCTGCAAGTCTTCAGTACCAGCTTTGGCGAAACTTTACAAGCTGATGTCATCACCGCTCAACTGCGACTACCGGGGGGAAATGAGTTTCGTCAAGACAAGCCTGCTGCCGGAATTGCTTCTGTCACCGTTACTCGTTTAGATAACAACAGCATCCGAATCAAAGTCATTGGCGAGAGGGGTCAACCAGTGGCACGGGTGATTCCTAACGCTGCGGGTCTGATTCTCAGCTTAAAACCCACCTCGGAGATGACTGCTCGCCCGCCTGCACCGGCTCCTACAACACAGCGGCCGGGGACACCCGGAGAACCCTTGCCACCGACAGGGCAGCCGGTAGAGATACCCGCAGAACCCTTGCCACCGACAGCGCAGCCACCAGGGACACCCGGAGAACCCTTACCGCCTACAGCGCAGCCACCAGGGACACCCGGAGAACCCTTGCCCCCTACAGCGCAGCCACCAGGAACGCCCGGAGAACCCTTGCCCCCTACAGCGCAGCCACCAGGGACGCCACCGCGGCCACCCGCTATAACGCCACAGGTGGGGAGAGACCCGATTGAAATCGTCGTCACTGCAACACGAACCGCAGAAAGAGTGACAAACGTGCCGCGCTCTATAACGGTGATAGACTCAGAAGAAATTCAGCAGGAGACAGGGGCATCGAGAAATGTCGGGGAAGCTCTGGCAAATCAGGTTCCCGGTTTTGCGCCCCCGACTCAAAGTACTAGCACTTATGGACAAACTTTGCGGGGTCGCGACGTTTCCGTTCTGATTGACGGCGTGCCGCAAACGACCAATCTTCAATCTTTTGGCAGAGAATTTAGAAACATAGATCCCAGCGCGCTCGAACGCATTGAAGTAGTGCGGGGGTCTACCGCCATCTACGGCGCTCAGGCTACAGGTGGCGTGATTAATATCATTACTCGTCGGCCAACTGAGGAAAGGCTAACTGCTGTTACTGAAGTGGGCGTCAGTAGCGCTTTAACAAACACAGAAGATGCTCTAGGCTTTAACGCTCAGCAGACGATTTCTGGCCGAACAGGCAATTTCGATCTGACCGGCACTGTCTCGCTCTCTAGAAGTGGGGCTTTTTACGATGCCAAAGGCGATCGCATTCCCTTTTTTGAACTCGGCGGCGATAGCAGCACCCTCTTCAACGTCATGGGCAAAGTCGGGGTAGATTTGAGCAGCCAACAGCGGCTGCAACTAACTGTCAATCACTATCGGGAAACCCAAGATCCCAATGTGATCCCAGACTTTAGGGTTGACGACCAGGAAGGACGGCAAAAAGCCCGCGCCATCCGAACCGGAAATTTGGATATCGACGGGGAAACACCGGGAAATAAAAGTACACAGGTCAACCTAAGTTACACCAACCAAAACCTTTTTGGCAGCAGCCTTCAAAGTCAAATCTACTATCGAACGAATTCCAATTCAGGCGTTCCTTCAGATTACCGCACGTCCGAGTTCTTTGGTCCGTTTGTCGGCGTTGCTCGTTCGCGAGCCGAGAACGAACAGATAGGAGGCAGACTGGCGATCGCCACTCCTTTATCCCGTGCCGAAAATCTTCGATTAACTTGGGGTTCTGACTATGTTACTGAAGATAGCAGACAGCGTTTCGACTTGTACGACCCGGATAGATTTGACACAAGTGGGGGCAGGGTTTACCGGAAAATCTCCGAGCGTCCTTTCGTTCCTCCTTACACTTACAACAGCCTTGGCCTTTTCGGTCAATTGGAATGGAATATTGACGATATCGTCATTCTAAGTGGCGGGTTACGTCACGAACGCATCGGGTTAGAAGTCAATGATTATACCACTTTTAACGATCGCCAGATCCAAGGAGGCGATCGCAAATTTAACGCCACCCTATTTAATACAGGGGCTGTGTATAAACTAAATGACAACTTCAACATATTTGGCAACTTTTCTCAAGGTTTCTCAGTTCCAGATTTCGGCCGCATTCTCCGCGAACCCCCCGACAATTTTGTCGGAATTGAATCTTCGTTAGAAGTAACTCAACCGCAAAAAGTCAACAACTACGAAATTGGCATTCGAGGAGGGTGGCCATCCGTGCAAATGTCGCTTGCCGCTTTTTACAATACCTCCGATTTAGGAGTGAGTTTTCAACCAGTTGGCAACACAGGCCGCCTGGAACTAAAGCGCGCCCCAGAACGCATTTACGGCTTAGAAGGGACTGTGGATTGGCAACCTGGACGAGCATGGTCGCTCGGCGGTACTGCTACTTATATTCAAGGCGAATCAGAGGAGAATAAGGGCAGTTACATCGCCCTCGATAGCAGCCGAATTCCACCGCTCAAGCTAACAGCTTATGTTCAAAACGAAACTTTGCCGGGATGGAACAATCGGTTACAGTTATTATATTCTGGAAATCGCGATCGGGCTTTCAAAGACGGCTCGGATGGTGGCCCAATTAGCAGCTATCTCACAGTGGATTACATCAGCGCGGTTGAAATTGGCTCTGGGCTGCTACAAGTCAAAGTTGAGAATTTATTGAATAATCAATATTTTCCCGTGATCTCCCAATACTTCGCTGGATTTGGCGCGGACAGCTCTAATTATGCAGGGAGAGGTTTAACTCTCAGCATTAATTACCGCCTTAACTGGTAATTATTTATCGGCTGGGGATTTCATGCTGATGAAAAAGTAGGAACTTGCGAGGAAAGCGGTGGCCGCCTCACTCTCGCTATCAGGTGTTTTTCTGGAAATGATAACAAGGGTGGCTCTCCCTCTAGAGACTCAAGCTGCTAGTTACAAATCTACCCCCAAGCTTCGGGCGTAACTCTAAAAGTCCTCCGCAAATTTGGGAAGAATACTCTAAAATTCCCCGAAATTTGCGGGGTTGAGGGCGTCTAATTATAACTAGAAACTTGGGTTAGATGATGAGAACAGTTAACGGTTTCGAGGAAAATTTCGAGATGAAGTTCCGCAAACTCGCATTCAAACTGCACTTGTATTTGGGGTTGGTGGTAGGAATATTTCTAGCAGCAATTGCTTTAACCGGCAGCTTGCTGGTTTTCGGTCCCGAAATCGAGCGGTTCTTCAATCCCCAACTCCTGCAAGTAATTCCTCAAGCCGAACGGATACCGCTGGAAAATGTCCTGCAAATTGTCGAAAAAGCTTATCCGCCAAATCAAGCTCTTAGTATCTTGCTGCCGCGATCGGCGAAGGAAGTTTGCCAAGTTTCGATGCTTTCAAACAGTGAGGAAGTAGTTAGCGTTTATGTCAATCCTTACAGCGGAGAAATTAAGGGTGCGCGCCTTTGGAAAGAAACTTTTACAGGTTTTATTTTTACGTTACACGCGGAATTAGCTGGAGGAGAATTAGGTCATCTTGTTGTAGGTATTTGCGGTCTAGTAATGCTAGGACTAACTTTTACTGGTTTGGTATTGTGGACTGGTTGGCGCAATTTGGTTCGCGGATTTTCTATTAATTGGCAAGCTCACTGGCAGCGGACTGTATTTGATTTACATAACTTTTATGGTATTGTATCGGTCGCTTTTCTCATACTCATCTCCGCTACAGGGACAGGGATGATTTTTTACACGCCGGTTGAATCGACTTTGTATTGGCTAACGAATGAAAAGCCACAGCCAGCATTGACTTCTCATCCCCTCTCTAGCAGTTCGAGGCAAAAACTTGACGAAATCTTACACCAAGCTAATACCGTTTGGACGGAAGCTAAAACCACTTTTATTTCTCTGCCTTTGACACCTGAAGCAACTTTTAAGGTACGGAAAAAATTTCCCAATGACCCGCACCCAAACGGGATTAGCACCATTTATATCGACCAATACAGTGGCGAAATATTGCAGGCTGACAGTGTAAATTCAGCTTCTGTAGCAAATCGAATTCTCAACTCGCTTTATCCGCTACATATTGGCAGCTATGGCGGAATTTACTTGCGGCTGGTACACGCGATCGCAGGATTAGCAGCGATCGTACTGTTTGTTACGGGCGTATTGATGTGGCGGCACCGGCATTTGGCGAAATTTTACCGCAAGGAGGGGAGACAGCAATATGAAGAATTATCTCCCCTTAGCCAGCAATGGCCTTGGTTTTAATGAGAGCGGCGTGCGGTTTGATG
The DNA here is from genome assembly GCF_036704615.1 of Microcoleus sp. K4-B3. Taxonomy (NCBI): domain Bacteria; kingdom Bacillati; phylum Cyanobacteriota; class Cyanophyceae; order Oscillatoriales; family Microcoleaceae; genus Microcoleus; species Microcoleus sp. K4-B3. Next base: position 129,896 of record NZ_JAUBSF010000001.1, on the reverse strand, counting down.
CGGATGTCAATCGATTTTATATTTTAGATTTTAGATTTTAGATTGAAGCATTGACCCCACGGATAAATTCGGGGGCTCCTTTATCGGATACACGTTTTTTATTTCTGGACGGATGAATCCGGGGGCTTGTATCCTGGATGCTTTCGGTCATTCTCCTGCCTAAAAACCCCTATCCTCTGAATTTTAAATCCTATTAATCGTGTATTTCATGCAAAAATTTATTCAACTCTGGCTCGGACAAACGGCTTCGATGATTGGCAGCGCTATGTCCGGGTTTGCGCTGACTATTTGGATTTGGGAGTCCACCCATCAAGCGACAGCTTTGGCTTTATTGATGTTTTTTACTCAATTGCCGCGCATCTTGCTCGCTCCGGTTGCTGGCATTCTCGTCGATCGCTGGAATCGAAAATTTTTGATGGCGATCGGTGATGCGGTTTCAGCTCTGTTAACCCTCGCTATCCTTTTACTTTATATCAGCCAAAACCTGCAACTATGGCATTTATATGTAGCGGCTGCGGTTAACGGAATTTTTGACCAAATTCAGCAGTTAGCTTACTCAGCAGCCATCGCCACAATGATGCCAGAAAAGCATTACAGCCGCGCTAGCAGTTTAAGTTTTTTGGCAAATTACGGTGCGAGTATTATTGCTCCGACGCTGGCGGGGATTCTCTATTCTGCGATCGGGTTGAGCGGGATTTTTACGATCGACCTGGCAACTTTTACAATAGCCATCGCCACGCTAGTATCTGTCAAAATACCCCAGCCCGCGATCGCCTCCAATCGCCAGCCTGCTCGCTTTCACCTATTGCAAGAACTCAGCTTCGGATTCCGCTACATCGTCCAGCGTCCCAGCCTGCTTGCCTTGCTGGTGTCCGTTTCGCTATTCTGGTTCGCTCACGACATCGGCGCGGCCCTCTACTCACCGATGATTCTGGCACGCACCGGCAACAATGCCAGAATCCTCGGTACTATCCTTTCAGCCGCCGGCGCAGGTGGCGTTTTAGGAGCATTGTTCGTCAGTATTTGGGGCGGTCCCAAACGCCGAATCCGGGGCTTTCTGCTCGGCATGGCAGGCGCGGGCTTGAGTAAAATAGTCTTTGCTTTCGGCCAGGCGCTTTCCATCTGGATTCCCGCTCAATTTTGTTCGTCTTTCAATTTCCCCATCCTCGGCAGTTCCAACGAGGCGATGTGGTTGGCGAAAGTCCCACCAGAAGTACAGGGGCGCGTTTTTGCTACCAGAGCAGTTATCGTGCAATTGGCGTCAGCGATCGGTTTATTGATCGCAGGGCCACTTGCCGATCGCGTCTTTGAACCCGCCATGCAACCGGGAGGTTTTTTAGCAGCTATTTTTGGCCCAATTATCGGGACAGGTCCCGGTGCTGGCATGGCTTTGTTATACGCTATCTGCGCGCTGGGCTTATTGCTCGTAGCAGTCGGTGGGTATGCTTGCCGACTGCTGCGCGATGGATAATATCGTTTCCGGTTGTATTGGAATGATTTAACCGCAGAGGGCGCAGAGAACGCAGAGGGAGAGAATACAGAGAGGAATAATTCCAATGCTACCGGATTTGATATCAAGGGGAAACGGCGCAGAGAAGTCTTTTAACTTCTGCCTTCTACCTTCTGCCTTCTGCCTTCTGCCTTCTGCCTTCTGCTATAGTTTCTGCCGCGAACTCAGGTGAGCTTCAATTTCCGACCGCGATCGCCATACAGGGCGCAATTCCTTGCGAGCAAAGAGCTGCAACTGATCGCCGGCGTGGGGCGAACCAGGTTGAGAGGCGTTGCCGTAACTGTTTAGCGCCATCGCTTTCACCGGATTGGAGAACTCAATCGCAGCGACAAAAGAATCGCCCGCAACCGCTTGAAAGCGATCGTCTTTCCCAGGAGCGAACCATACTGAGCGAAATACACCCAAAGCAGTGTCAGCTCCATTTGCAGGCAGATTTGCCACCCCAGGCAATCGGAAGACTTCCCCCCATGCCACATCTAACGCGCCATAAGTTACCTCAACTTTGGTTGCTGCCGCTTCCAGCACCCGCACCGCCTCCGCAGGATTTGCCAACCCGTCTGGCGTCGTTAGCGGCGCATCTTCGCTCCAAGGTTTGGCGAATAACCGATCGGCATCCATCGCTTTTTTCCAAAAGGCAAACAGCACCGCACCGCGACTGTCAGCATCGACTTTGCGATCCCAAGTGGCGAGAACTTCCGCAGCGCGGCGCGCTTTTTCACTGCCTTGCCGTGCGGCGGGAATTAAATCATCCAGGAGGCGATCGGCGAGTTCAACCTGAGTAGAATGTTTGTATTGCATCAATTCATCGAAAGAGATTTTGTCATCTTCTAAGAGCATTTTTGCCGATCGCTGCGATCGCAAGTCCATCGGGCCGCGCGGTGCCATGTAGGCGGGATAATTATCCGGTGCGATCGCGCTGGGAAACGTCGTCGTCCAAGGGGGATCGTTGGTATTTTGCAACCAACCGCTGGGCGGATCGACAACGCGCGGCAAATCCGCATAGGGATGATTTTTGCTCCACAAAGTCTCTGACGTATTGCCTGGGATCGTGCCTGACCAGTATTTAAAATCTCCGTTTTTGCGTATGGGGACTTGACCGTTAAACAAGTGCATGATATGCCCCTCTCGATCGGCATACATGACGGTAAACATCGGAATTTCCAAGCGCTTTAAAGCGGCTTCAAATTCAGAAAAATTCTTCGATCGTGCCATATCCCACCACTGCTGAAGGGCTGCTGGTTTATCGAGTCCGACAACGCGCAGGGCGATCGCTTTGCCCTGTTTTTCTGTGAGAATCGGCCCGTGAACAGAACGTCGCACTACTAGAGATTCCGATCGCAAATTCCCATTCTTTTCTTTGACTTTTAAAACCTTCTCTTCTCTCTCAAATTTTCGGACTTCGCCATCGAAGCGATAGCCATCGTTAGTGAGGGGCAATTCGTAGGCATCCCAGCCATCGTGAGTGTTGACAGTATGAGTCCATCCCAAGTTGTCATTAAAGGCGATCGTTAATACAGGAAATCCGACAAGAGTCGCTCCGTAAGCGTTAATTTCTGGGGCAACCAGTTGTGCTTCGTACCATAAATATAAATCCGACCAAGGAAGGTGAGGATTTGCCAATAGCATGGCATTGCCGCTTTGAGAATGGGAAGGAGCGATCGCCCAACCATTAGAGCCTTTGGGGGTGTCATTTTCAGCGATATCTTCAAGGCGCTCTGGATCGACTACAAAAGTAAAATTGATGACGCGTTGCGCGTGTGCCAATACATCTACTGGTTTGAGGGGCAATGCTACTTTTAATTCTTCGGTGAGCGCGTCTGGGTGTTCTTTTGCATAGGCATTCATTCCGCCAACAAAAGCATCGAGATAGTTGCGGAAAATGGGATTTTGTGATTCATACCACGCATTGGCGCGATTAGGAATTCCCATAGTTTGCACCCAGCGATCGGATTCGAGATAATCTTCGCCCCAAAATTCGGCAGCTTGCCCCCGAGCTTGCCCGTAAAGACGCAAAATCAGATTACCGTGACTTTGCATCTGCGCCCACCCGAAAGCGTAGAAAAGGCTTTTAGTATTCTCTCCGTAAATGTGTGGAATTCCATAGGTATCCCAAAGAATTTGAGTGCCGATTTGAGGGGCGGCTTGAACCCAATTATTGAGGAGCAAAACTAAAAAAAAGCTCATTAATAACGAGACAATCCGCCGGCCTTGTTTTTTTAGTTGTAGAAACACGGTAAATTAATTTGCTAGGGTTAAACTGATTTTCAACAAGCTGCACGAACAAAACGCCAAGGATTTAAATCTCTTTTATGGAGAACAAGAGAGAAAATTATACCAAATCCGATGCCCAAAAACGTAACCTCTCTACGTCTATAGCAATCCTTGCAGGAGTCGTAAATTTTTTACCCCACCCCAACCCTCCCCGAACCCACTGGTAGTCCGTAAGAAATTCACAAATGATGCGAGGATTGCTATACACGTAGATATGCAGTTAAAAAAATAACTCTTCTTCGAGCAATCCAGAAAATCCGAAAAAAGACCTTATCTAAATCGGATGTGAAATTAAAAGCCCTCCCCTACGCTCACCCAATTAAAAAGGCTATAAAACGCCTATGTGTAGGCTGTAAAGCGCATTAATGTCATTGGTGAGGAGGGGGTGTAAACAAGTAGGGGGAGATAGATTATAAGGTTATTTTTGGAGCTGCCCCTGTTGCCAATTGCCCTCTACCTTCGTTCCATCTGCATATAGATAAGAACCTTGACCGTGTTTCTTGCCGTTGAGGAATTCACCTTGATACCGATCGCCATTGGCGTAAATGCAAGTACCTTTACCGTTGAACTGACCCTCGCTAAATTCGCCTTCACAGCGATCGCCATTCTTAAAAACGTAAACTCCTTTCCCGCTCATCTTACCCTTGACAAAAGTGCCTTTATAGCTATTTGTATTGGCGAACTCACGGACACCTTCACCACTAAATTCTCCATTGTCAAACGACCCTTGATAACGTCCCCCTTCTTTAAAAGTAAACAACCCCTGACCTTGAGTGTTGCCCTTCACAAACTCTCCTTCATAGCGGTTGCCGTTCGGATATTCGCGAACCCCTTTACCGTGAAATTGCCCTTCACTAAATTGCCCCTCATAACGGCCTCCTTCAGCAAAGGTATAAATTCCCTGCCCGTGAGGTAGATTATTCAGCAACTCTCCTTCGTAGCGGTTCTTATTAGCATATTGACAGACGCCTTTGCCGTTAACTTTTCCTTCTTTAATATCTCCTTCGCAACGAGTGCCATTACTGAAGGTAAAAGCCCCTCGACCGCTGGGAGAACTATTGGTAAAAGAGCCTTCGTAACGAATCCCGTTAGTTGAGGTAAAAGTGCCTGTACCATCGAATTCACCGTTTTTAAAACTGCCTTCGTAGCGGTTGCCGTTAGGAAATTCGCGGACACCTTGACCGTTGAATTCACCCAAGGCAAATTCTCCTTGGTATCGACCTTCTTCTTTAAAGGTATAGATGCCTTGACCGTGAGGTTTGCCGTTGAGAAATTGACCTTCGTAGCGATCGCCGTTGGCATATTGACAGATGCCAGGGCCGCTGAGTTTTCCCTCACTCAATTCTCCCTCGCAACGTCCGCCATCGGGTAAAGTAATTACTCCTGCCATTGCGCTGTGAGGGTTGGCAAACAACAAAGCCATTCCCAAGTTGGAACCAAGTAATAGAGCGAGTCCAACTCGCTGAAGTTTACTTAATATTGCTGACGACATTCCCAAATTCATAATTCACAAAAAATTCAACTTTTAACTTTGCTATTCCTTGGACGGTGCTATAGAATTCCCAGCCAAATTGTTAGACTCTGAAAAAAATCCCTAGTCATTGAGCCGGAAGGTAATGGATGCTGTTTTTCCTTGAATGCCACTGTCTGATGAGGCAAATTTCCATTTTTCTACTGTTTTAATCGCTGCGCTATCGAAGTCGTTGTGATTGCTCGAAGTCAAGATCGCGATGTTGAATGCCTTACCGTTGGGGTCAACGTCAAACATGACTTCCACTCTGCCTTGCCGCCCTTCTTTTCTGGCTGCGCTCGGATATTCAGGTTTACCGCAGCTAATGCAAGTGCCGGGAGGCGGGCCGGAAGGGCGCGAAGGACTCCCCCCTCTTCTTGGATTTGTCGGTTTTGGCACTGACCCCGAACCGCTGCCATTTCCACCTCCACCGGATGATGAGTTCGACCCACTTCCTCCAGGGCCTCCGCCGACCGGGCCTCCGCCTCCAGGACCTCCGCCGACCGGGCCTCCGCCTCCAGGACCTCCACCGACCGGGCCTCCACCTCCCGGGCCTGCTGAGCCAGCCCTCGACGATCCCCCCAATCGTCCCGAACCATCCCCAAATGGCTCTGAGGAAGGTATGTCGCCATTTTCGCTGGCGCCAGATGATGAGTTCGACCCACTTCCTCCGGGGCCTCCGCCTCCGGGGCCTCCGCCTCCGGGGCCTCCGCCTCCGGGGCCTCCAGAGGCAAGGTTTCCTAAACCTCCGATCGCATTTCCAGAATTGCCGCCGCCTCCTGGCCTAGTAGCTGTGACTGGCGACCCAGCCCCGGGCGATCGCTGTATGGGCCCGGAAGAAGGATTTAATGGCTCTGAGGAAGGTTCCCCGCTACCCGCCGAAGCAGGCGGCTGGTTTTCAGGGCTGTCTGAGGAGTTGGAATTTCCAGCATCTTTTGTAATGTCTGTGGAACTTCCAGCACTCTTGGGGCGGGAGGCGGTAACGGGTGGTTCGCTTTTTGGAGGAGCGGGCGAGGGCTTTTCGGGTTCGTTGGCGATCGGGGTTTTAGGAGTTTCTGGGGAATTGAAATCCTGTTGAGGTGCGGGGGAAGGCTCCCGAGGAGTTGGTGGCGGAGTTTCCGTTAAGGGCAACTCTTTCTTAATCTCTGGTGGTGGCGTTACCGCTACCGGTGGCTCCTTGGGAATCGGCGGGGGCGTTGCAGCTACCGGTGGCTCCTCTGGAATCGGCGGTGGCGTTGCCGCTACCGGTGGCTCATCTGGAATCGGCGGTGGCGTTACCGCTACCGGTGGCTCATCTGGAATCGGCGGGGGCGTTGCCGCTACCAGTGGCTCCTCTGGAATCGGCGGGGGCGTTGCCGCTACCGGTGGCTCCTCTGCGGGAGCTGGCTCTGGTGGTGGTTCTGGTTTGAACGTGTCAGGCGGGGGAGATACCTTTTCTGGAATAGCTAGCTCTGGCTGGGTTTCCTCTACTTTGGGCTCATCAAGCACAACAACTTCAATGGCATCCTCTGCAAATTCAGCAGGTTTGACCAACTTGAGGCTCAACGGTAGCGCGACACCGTGCAGTAAGGTTGAGGCTAACAGACTGAGCGCCAGAACTTTTTTGAGAGCTTCTTCTTGTTGTTGTCTTTGCGTCGCCGAAACATTTGAAAAACTCATGCCTTATGAATCTCCTTGATGGATGGGTTGGCAACGTCCTCGCTGGCTCCCCCACATAACCCGAAACAAGCTACCAAATGCCGGTTGAGCTTGCTATCAATGATGAACCTACCCATCCTATAAGAAGACTGTCACCCTGTTCAAGACTCTTGCAATTAATTTTCATTATTTAATTTTGATAGAGCGAGTAGACGCTACCAATCAGCATTTCCTTTGGGGGCCCCTACCTTGCTCCCATGGGCGCTGTCAATGTTCGGATTCGGGCAGGCTAAGCTTCCAAAATGCCTTAAATGCAATACTCTAGCCCGTAATCTACCAACAAATTTCAACATTCTCAAGCTTTTCTGAGAATATTATATATAAGTAATTTTAGTCAATTTAAGTAAAGTAATAAATAAATTTTATTTAAAAGTGTGGATGATGGCTTGACAAACCCTGAATTTTGTGGAAACCTAGTTGAGAATCTTTTAAATTATTGAAGATTATTGTCAAGTCCTAACGCAAATCTTTAGCAAGCAAGCACTGGGAGAAAAATCTGTCGTGATCGCAGTAGAAGCATTTTGGGTAAAGACGAAAATAGTCACATACAGGTAGTGCGTTTGTGCCATCGCGATCGCGCTTGAGTGAAACAATTCGCAGTCTGAATCACTTATACCGACTTGACGCAGAAACTCTACCAGCCTTCGATCGGGCTAATTGCACCATTAGGCAGCTTGCGATCATTCAACAGAGCTAGCGAGAGTACAAACCAATGGATAGTCTCATTTACATTTTTCAGGCCGCAGGCATTGTTGCTTGGCCGCTGTTTGCCTCGTCAATCGCAGCAGTAGCGCTGATCATAGAGCGTCTTGCCTTTTGGTTTAAGGTAAATCGGCGGCAGCGGCGAGTCGTGCGGGATGTGCTACAGATATACAGTCAAAACCCCGATTCGGCCATCAAAAAGTTACAAGTAAACGGCGATTTGCCCCTAGCCCGGATTTTTTTAGAAGCTTTAGAATTAGACTCGCCCAACATCGAAGAATTTCGTTTGGCCCTAGAGAGTGGCGCTCAGGCAGAAATCCCCATCCTGAAGCGATTCAATACAATATTTGACACCATTATCAGCCTTTCCCCGTTATTTGGGTTGCTCGGAACAGTTTTGGGGTTAATTACTACCTTTGGTGCCCTCAAACTGGGGGATGCCGCTGGCACCAATGCCGCAGGCGTTACCGCTGGGATTAGCGAAGCCCTCATCTCTACGGCACTGGGGTTAGTGGTGGCAATTTTTACGCTCCTATTTGCCAATATGTTTCGCGGGTTTTACTTACAGCAGATAGCTTTTATTCAGGAAGCCGGAGGCCAGTTAGAGTTACTGTACCGTCACCGCTACGAACAACTACTAAGAGAATCTAATTATGCGTCTACCCGATGAACCTGATAATATTCCCCAGATTAACATCGTGCCAATGATTGATGTGGTCTTCGCCATATTGACATTTCTAATTGTTTCCTCTCTGTCTTTATCCAAATCCGAGGGTCTGCCTGTAAATTTACCGAAAGCAGCAACCTCTCAAGTTCAGGAAGCACCTTCTAAAATTACCGTCACCATTGATGCTCAGGGAAAATTAATGGTTGATAAAAAGTCAGTCAACTTAGACCAGATCGAGAGTAGGGTGCGACAGGTGATAGGGTCAAATCCGAACTCATTAATTGTGCTGAATGCGGATAAAAGCGTCTATCACGGAAATGTTGTGGAAGTTATGGATATATTACGCCGAATTAAGGGAGCTAAGTTAGGGATTGCTACCACAAAGTAGAGAGCTACAGCATCTTCCATTTATATGTGGTACACTGAGTTCAGTAGATAAGCGGAAAAAATGAAACCTTATTTGAGGTAGACGAGTGAAAAAATAGTTAAAGCATATCAACAAGGTGATACATCAATTCGGAAAGGAGCCGCTCGTTTTGATGTGAGTAAAGTCTTTGTCCAGAAACTCTTGAAACAAAAACAAATGACTGGTCATCTTCAACCCAAAAAACATGGTGGAAGTATGAAAAGTGTCTTACACTCGCACAAGGCTCAATTGGCTCTTCTCTTATGATGGAAAAGTATCCAGATGGTACTCTTTCAGAATACTGTGAATATTGGCGAGAGCGCCAAAAACAATCTGTGAGTCCTAGTAGGATCGTCTGGTTGAAAATTGCTTGGTCTGCGGTTGATAAGTATTTGCTGAAGTTCGATAGTTAGCGGCACCGTCCGGTCTTTGTTGCGCTTGGCTGCTTTACCCTTGTCCCCTTTAACCGTTTCGTTTCCCCGATCCAAATCCGATCGCACTCTTGTGAGCAATGTCGCCACAGAAGCGCCGCTGCCTCGGAGGTGCGAAGGCCAACTCCAAACTTAAATTCTATGTAATTGGCATAGTGGCTGAGGTCTGGATGGATACGACATTTCTGAACAATTAACTTGATTTCCGCTAATGGAAATGGCTTGGCAGGTTATTTTGGCGGCACCGATATTTTGACTTCAGCCCAAGGATTTTCTATTACCCACTTTTTTTTCTGGGCCCATTCCCAGCAAGCATTAATTATTGCGATACCTTCTCACACAGTAATAGGCTCTAGCTTTAAGGTTTTGGCTAGATGCTCGCAAAAATTCTCAGCCATCCTTTCGGAAATAGAAATAGCTGCCTTGTTTTTGAAAAAATTAGCAATTTGCTTCTGAAAAGCGAGGTATTTGGCAAATGTACCTTCTTCTACTTTGCGGCGCTTGTACTCCATAAATTGATCGAATAATTCGACAACACAGATCGACTCTGCTTGTTTCGGAGCCTTGTATTTTGCCAGCGACGGATCAAAGTTACCGCTGCCCATGTCGAGTTCGATCGTCCGCGCTTTGATTTCTGCCGCTTTGCGACTTGGTGGAGTCTCCGGCAGTCCGATCGACAACCAGAACTGCTTACCGCCACAACCACGCCAACCGCAGCCTGCCTTTGAGATTTTGTATCGCAACCTTGCCAGATGCCATATTTTTGGATCTTAATTCGATCTTACTTGCTGACCGATTGTGACCGATTATCACAAGAGGGAGGACGACTTGACGCGCTTACAAAAAACAATGGAATCCTTGATTTCTCAAGGATTCCATCTATCGGAGCGGCGGGATTTGAACCCACGACCCCTACTACCCCAAAGTAGTGCGCTACCAAGCTGCGCTACGCCCCGACAGCTTTAATAGCTTAGCATGGAATTCTATAGAAAGTCAAAAAACTTTTAAAACTTTTGCGGCCTGCACCAAACTCGGAACCGCAGCCGCTGGCCAAAAACCCTCGCACCTCCGGCCAGCATTTAAGATCAATTGCACGCTGTAAGTTTCGGGATAACCTTCCACCTGCACCCACAGCAAGTCGCTTTCGGCTTCAATGGCGATTTTTTCCTCTTCCATTAACTCAGAGGCAATTTGACTCATGGTGGCCGCCAACTGTCCCAACAATCGGCAAAAATCGTTCAACTCAGCCTCCGTAAGTTCGATCGCCCAACCGTCGCCAGCCACCAAACCCTTAAACTCCTCCGCCTCCGGGTTCCATCCCAAACGCCACCCAACACCAGTCTTAATTACACGTTCCACCATTGAGGAATTTTAGATTTTAGATTTTGGATTTTAGATTTGTAGAACTTACCCATAAATACGAAAGAAACCGGGTTTTTTACCATTGTTAAAGGCCGGGATGCAGTATTTCCCTAAAAAACCCGGTTTTTGCATCCATGAGTATTAAGGTGCCAGCAACTTCGCATCTCCCGGCTGCGGCTGCGGTATCTCCGGGGAATTCGATCGCCCTTGTGGTTTTTCCCCCGCCGGTGTGCGTCCACCCCCGGAACTCTCCGTAAAAACATCAACCAAAGCTTGAACCAAAGCATCCCGCTGCGCTCTATTTAACCTTTGAATAGCAGCACGATCCTGTTCCATTGGATTTGAACGCAAAACGTCCTTTCCCGGATACACGCTTTCCACCAAATAATCGGGAGTCGCCCCCAAATAGTCAGCTAAACTCAACTTCCAATCAAATCGGTAATTGGGCGGGCGTCCTTTGACAAATACGTGATATCTAATCAACCGCCCGACTAAAGTATTGGTAGGATCGACTTTTCCTGTTTCCTTAGAAATGTAGTTATTTTCGATCGGGAAATCCGGCAATTTTTCATACACCAATTTCCACGCATCTTGCACCCTCACTTGCGACGGCGCAGATTGTTGAGCCACCCGCTGCACGGACGCAGACTCAGAACTCCGCAGCAGCGAAGGTTCCAAAGCCGACATACTCAATTCGCCCGATTCCAATACCCAACTCAAAAGCGTGAAAATCGCCACACTCAAAGTAACGAACAGAAAACTTAAGCCCTGCTTTAATTTATTCACGGTTTTGACAATTATTTCAAAAATAGAATAATTTCATAAACTTACCGGCAAGCAGATGTCCTAGTTGATAATTTTAGGATTTACGCTCATCCACCCTCTTAGAAAAATCAGAAGTTTCTTAACCAGAAAGCTAGGAATAAACCGGGTTTCTCGCCCCGCGCGCAAGTCTAGTTTAAGAAAGTTTTGAGTGTTGAGTTTAAAAAAATTGCGAGCAATTCACCACTCAAAACCCAAAACTCCCGAAGTCTAGATATCTCCGATAATTTCCGGCTGAGTCAGTTCGTCCGACATCTCAAATATCGCCCGCATTACAGGTTTCATTTGATGGTCGTCCATATTGTCAAAATCTTCATAGCGACGGCGTTTTGCGCGGTTCGCCACCTGTACCGTAATCCGATAGCGGTTGGATGCAGCACCGATCAACTCTTCCGCCCGACGGGTTAGCTGAGTTGAATCGAAGGTTGGACGCTTAACCATGAGACTACCTACTTTATGTAATGTTACATTCTAGTCTAGTATGTCAAGATTCATAAATTACTAACTGAGTATCATTGCTTATGCAGGCAGCAACAGCCTATTCCTTTGGTCACTTGCATCGGGGAAATTCTCATCCCCTCAAATTGGTTGCTTTCGGTGACAGCTTAATCTACGGTTTCGGCGACGGTGTAGGCGGTGGCTGGGTAGAAAGACTGCGCCGACAGTGGATGTTACCGGAGAGTGCAGGACACGTTTTATACAATTTGGGCGTTCGGGGCGATCGCACCTATCAAGTCTCCCAGCGCCTGGAAAACGAGTTTCGCCACCGTGGCGAACTGAGAAACCGCGTCCCGGATGCGATTATTCTTTCGGTAGGCCTCAACGATTCGGCGAGAGTGCAGTCGCCTACCGGGCGCAACTACACTGAGTTTGAACATTTTAAAACAGTTTTGGATAACTTATTAGACACTTCCAAACAACTTTGTCCGGTGATATTTGTCGGGATGGTACCGGTGGATGAAAGTAAAATGCCTTTTCAAGATTGTTTGTACTACAGTCATGCCGACCAATATCGGTATAAGGAAGCAACGAAATTAGCTTGTCAGTTGCGGGGAATTCCCTATTTAGATATTTTTGATAAATGGATAAATCGGGGCAGTGGTTGGTGGCGATCGCGCCTGATTGCTGACGGGCTGCATCCCAATGCAGCGGGGTATCAATCTTTATTTGAAGATGCGACAAGTTGGGAACCGCTAGCCGCTATTAGTCATTAGTCATCGTGGCTAACTTTGGCGGCACTCTGAACTGGCGATACGCCGCCTGATTCAGCCATCAAAATTGACCTTATTTGCAAGGCTCAAACGGAAGAAGATTATCAAGCGAAAACTCAAGAAATACTAAAAAGTAACAATCGGTACTTAAAATGGCAACCAAAAATTCCCCAGTTAGTCTAGATGCACTTATTCCTCGAGAAGCATTTGAAATTAAAGATCAGTACGAACGCAATATGGGAAGAAGTATCCTCACTATAGGTATTCGCGATCTAGAACAAAGTTCTTTCTTCTATCCGTTTTTACGAAAACCGGATTTTCAAAGAGAAACTAATGAATGGGATGCAGCGAAAATATGCGAGTTTATTGAAAGTTTTTTAGATGGAGATTTAATTCCCGCAGTTATTCTTTGGCGAGGTAGTAGCCACTATTTTGTCGTTGATGGTTCTCATCGACTGAGTTCGTTACTTGCTTGGATTAATGATGATTATGGGGATGGTAAGATTTCTAAACAATTTTATGACGGTAACATCACTGACGAACAGAAAGAGGCGGCAAAAGAAACTCGAAAACTAATTAAAGAGAAAATAGGAGCTTACAAAGATTATCAATCATTGACTTCACAAGCAGGTCAAGTTAATCCTAAAATGCTGGAAAGAACCAGGAACTTAGGGGCTTCAGCGATTTCACTTCAATGGGTTGAAGGTGATGCTAGGAAAGCGGAGGAATCTTTTTTCAAAATCAACCAGAAAGCAGCCCCGATTAGCGAGACTGAGATGAGGTTGCTACTAGCACGTAAAACACCTAATGGTGTGGCTGCGCGTGCGATCGTGAGAAGTGGTAATGGTCATAAATATTGGTCGGAGTTCTCTGAAGAAAAACAGGATGAGATTGAAACAGTAGCGCAAGAAATACACGAACTTATATTTCAGCCCAAACTTTCAAATCCCATTAAAACCTTAGATGTACCAATTGTGGGGAATCTTTCATCTTCGGATAAGCTGGAATTGATTTTAGAATTTATAAATATTGTCAATAACATATCAACCGATAATCAGTTGGGAGAAGATTCAACAGGCGATAAAACTATTGAGCTACTAAAGCAGTGCAAAAAAGTGGCTCAAAGAATCAATAGCAAAGATCCTTCATCTCTGGGTTTACATCCATTGGTATACTTTTATACTCAACAAGGAAAGCCAAAAATTGGTTCCTTTTATGGGGTGGTTAGTTTAATTTTACATTTACAACAAACTAAATCTTGGTCTAAATTGATCGAGGTAAGAAAAGACTTTGAATGGGTAATTTGGAATTATGATATGGTTCCACAACTTGTTGCCAAGAAGAGTGACGCATTACAAGCTAGAGAGCTAGTGAGAGACTTCTACTTAGAAGTCATTAATAAGTTGTCAGGAGGTATAGATAAAAAGAATGTTATCACAGAAATAAGATCCGGCGATAAAAGATTTGCGACTCTGAAAATTCCAAAGAAAGCCGACACTGGGGAAATTCAGAGTAAAGAATTTTCTAGAGAAACCAAAGCATCTGCGTTTATCAGAGAGGCTCTACCAGGCTGGCCAGTTTGTAAAATTTGTAGAGGGTATCTGCCTTGCAGATTTAATAGTATCGATCATATTACAAGAAAAGCTGATGGGGGTTTAGGAACTTTAAAAAACGCACAATTAACTCACCCCTACTGCAATACTACCTATAAAAATTGAAAAAAAATTGTATTCAATTTAATGTAGAGCCAAAATATTGCGATCGCCGATGGTTAAATTTTAGCGACAGGCAATTGCTTTTTTGTTAAATCAATCTCATACAATTTGGTATGCGATCGCGATCGCATATCAAACCGCTTTGTCTCTAAATCCTGTTAATTGCAGAGACAAGGTAGATAAGGGAGATAAGCAACATAAGGATTTTAAGGAATTTAAGCCTTTTATAATCCACACTAAGAATAAAAATATTTATTTTAAAAGACCGTATCTTCCCCCCACAAAAAATAAAAACATTCAACAATGATTACATAAGTGAGGGAAAGAGCAAGTTCGGCACGAATCAATCAGCCTATTAACAGCTTGCTTGTCCTCAATAAAAAACTTGTGTAAATTGGAGAATCAAAAATGTCTGTATTACATCGCATTAAATCCGGTACATCTGTTTTATTAACACTGGGAACTGTTGCCGCAACCGCAGCGCCGATGTTAGCTCCCGCGCCTTCTTTTGCTCAGACAGCTTTTTCGGATGTTAATAATAACTACTGGGCAAAAGACTTTATTCAAGATTTGTCAGAAAGAGGAATTATCAAAGGATTTCCCGATGGCAGTTTTCGCCCGGATGCACCAGTAACGCGGGCTGAATTCGCGGCAATGATCCGTTCTGTGAAAAAGGCAAAAACCCGCGCAGCCGTGGGGTTTGCCGATGTTCCGTCTAATTTTTGGGCAAGCGGGGCGATCGCAGAAGCTTACGAAATGGGATGGATGTCTGGCTATCCCGGCAATGTTTTCAGACCGGCACAGCAGATTCCTCGCGTTCAAGTTGTAGTCGCTTTAAATAACGGCATGGGCTATGAGCCTACCTGCAATTTTCAAGATGTTCTCAGCTACTATAATGATGCGGGTGAGATTCAAAGTTATGCTGTCAAAAGCGTTGCTGCTGCTACTGAAAAACAGTTAGTTGTCAGCTATCCCAATCCTAAATCTCTCAAACCGAACAAATCAGCAACGCGAGCTGAAGTAGCTGCTTTTATCTATCAAACATTAGTGAGTACCAATCAAGCAAGAGCAATTAATTCTCCTTACATTGCCAAGATTGATGTTAGCGAGTCTGTTGCTGTGAAAATTCCCAGCGGGGCGACTATTCCAGTCGAGTATGCAAAAGGCAAGATTTTGCTCGGCCCCAATGACAAGTCTCCGATTACGCTGACTGTAGCTGCGGATATCACGGGTAGTAATAGCCAAGTGCTGATACCCGAAGGCTCGAAAATTAGCGGCGAATTGCGATCGACTGCTTCGGGCGTTCAGTTTGTGGCTCAAGAATTAAGTATCATCAACGGCAGCAGAGTGCCTCTCAATGCCACTTCGCAACTGATTACGAGGAAAGAAACTGTTACCAAGGGCGTTAATGTTGGTAATCTGGTTAAGAATACGGCGTTGGGTGCTGCAGCAGCGGCGGCGATCGCAGGTGTTACGGGCGATCGGGCGATCGCGACTGAAGAGGTGCTGGGGGGTGCGGGAATCGGGACTTTGATCGGGGTGTTTTTGGGGAGAGATAAAGTCGATTTGTATGCTGTTAATCCCGACACCGATTTAGATTTGCAGTTAGATTCCGAGTTGATAGTTGGTACTACCACCACAGGCATTTGTAGCGCTCGATAGAGCCGAGACTTGGAAATTTCCTCAAACCCCTCGCCTTGCAGGAGAGGGGCTTTAATGTGTGTATTTTACCTCGCTACAGGTGCATCTAATCAAATAATTAGCCAGGGATTTTCTTTAAGTGTGAATTCCTACGGACATCCCAAACTTTCGCGGGTAGAAACTCCCGTCACGGGATTGACACCATCTGCTTTCTCGCACAGGATATTCACTTGATAAGCGTCGATTATCGCGTCACTAAAATCAGCGCCGGAAATTGCAGCATCATAAAATCGAGTTCGAGTCATAATTGCCTCGGAAAAATTAGCATTCGTTAAATTAGCGCCGTCGAATGTAACTCTATCTGCCAAAGCACCGGAGAGGTTGGCACCTGACAAGTTAGCATTCAGCAAAACTCCCTTAGTCAAAATCGCATTAGTTAAATCAGCACCTTGAAAATTTGTTCCCCGCATTTCAGCAGCCACAAATGTTCCCCCTGCTAAATCAGAGTTGGAAAAATCGCGATCGGACAAACTAATATTTGTGTAATTAATATTTGTTTTAGGCAGGGCAAATGCCGGAGTAGCACTCAGCAGCACCCACCCAAAAGCCAACACTAAACTTAAAATCAGGCTGAGGAAAATTCGGAAAACACTTTTCATGATGATGGGAATGGGGAATGGGGAATGGGGAATGGGGCATTGGGCATTGGGAATTGGGAACTGGGCATTGTTGACTGTTGACTGTTGACTGTTGACAACTAACAACTAACAACTGACAACTGACAACTGACAACTGACTAATTAAAATCGCTTTACCCAATCTTCGCCAACGCGAAGTGTCAAGTCAGAATTGATTTCACCCGTAGAAGATGCTTCAATTTTACCGCCGCCTAACTCTTTTTGCAGTAGATTCGCTGCCTCTAAATCGCCTTGCTGAACAATAATTTGACTTTGACGCTGCTTCTCGGGCGAATCCTGCACTACAGATACATTAAAAAACCCCTTGTTTGTGAGAAATTCACCAACGGTTTTGGCTGCTGTCGGTTTGCTAGAAGCATTTTGGACAGCTATTTTGAGGTTTTTGGGCAAAACGGACTCGCTGGGATTGGGAATTCGTCCTTGTGCAAAATCTGGCACGCCCGGGTTTAAATATTGTGTCATAATGCGATCGACCCCGATCGCATCTAAAATCCAATAACTCGTCAAATCCCCTTGTTGTGAACTAGAACTTCCAGGCAACATTACCATTTTAAAAGTATCTCGCTCTAATTGCAAACCGAAATTGGCCAGCGTCAATATTTCCTCATAATTTAGGTTTGTATCGACATATTTTTGCATCAATCGAATAATTTGTGGCAAGCGCACAAGTACTGATGGACTTGCGAGGCGGTTCCGAATAGCTTGAATTAAAGATTGCTGCCGCTGAATGCGGCCGATATCTCCTAAACCGTCATTGCGAAATCGAGCAAATTGTTCTGCTTGTTCTCCGCTGAGAGTTTGCCATCCCTTGGCTAAGTTTATTTTTAACTTTTGGGCAGTATCTGTATAGGACATCGCGCGAGGTACAAACACCTCAACTCCGCCCAACAAATCGACTAATTCCCGAAACGCATTGCTGCTGACTCGCACGTATCGTTCAATTCTCGTATTGTTCAGCATACTGCTAACCAATCGCGTCGCCAAAGCTGCTCCTCCCGTGGCATTGGCTTCGCTAATTTTGCTGAAGCTAATTCCGGGAACTTCGACTTGAGTATCTCGCGGAACTGAAAGCAAACTAATAGATTTATCTCTAGGATCGAGGTGCAATAAGAGTATTGTATCGCTGCGACCCTCAAAAATCTTAGGGCCATTGGCTGCAGCTTCCGGCACGCGGTCAATTCCCAATATCAAGATATTAACTGGGCGCGATAGGCGGTATCCAGAGTTGGATGATGTATAGTTAAAGCCGGTAGCCTCTAAGACTCTACTGATAATTGGCGGTTCCACGGGAGCTAACAGGGCGCTAATTGCCCCGATTGCGGCGGAGATGGCGGCTGTGAAAACCAGGAAAAAGAGCCCCACTATGTACAGGAATAATTTAGGCTTTTTTCGAGATTCTCGATCGACTGGTTTAACAAAGTTTCTTTTAAAGATTGACAAGTTTTTCATTGACTTGCTGTTGATTATTGCATTTTTTCAGCTTTGCAGTAAAACTTGGGCGGTGCTTCTCGAAAATATTTGAACATAGCCGGACACAGCCAGCCTTCGAGATTTTTCGATTCCCACCGATACCAGTTACCGCCGTATTCTGCTTTCAACCACAGCATTTCTGCTTGATATCCGGGAAATGGATTGGCTGAAAATAAGAGTCGGAAACCTTGAGCGGCATTGGGAATGTCTGCGACAAGCACGTTAATCATTTCCGGGACGCCCTGAACAAATGGTTCTCGGACAAGTCCGACTCGCTCGTCGTCAAAAACCCAGGTGTAGTGTTCGCGATAGGGGTAAATTACCATCATGGCATTGGACATGGTATTTTCCTCTTTTCATTTCATTTCTTTTCTCTGCGAAAATGCAAGTCTTGATACATTATATTCTGTTGCGAGGAAGTTGTGCACTATCGGATTTGACCACCCTATTTTAAATTAAGAAATCTCGCTGGTTATTTACCAACTTTCTTCGGCTGGGGCGGATGAGCTAACTCTAGGGTAATCGGGCTTTATAGCTGTTTTTTTTTTACGTGTTTATGCTAGGTAAATAATCACAAAAATAAAGAGGGTTAAAGGTGATTTTTTGCAGATTTTTTTATCTAATTGTGCCTATTTTTATAACCAATATTACCTTTGGAGTAATCAGGAATACTCTTTATTCACCCAAACTATAATAACCGAAACCAAACTACAAACCTACAGCGTATCCCAGGTTGATTAAGCACTAGGGACACGGCAGTGCCGTTTCCCTACGGGAATTAATCGATAGGCGGGTGTACTTCATAAAGCTGCAATCTGCTGTATAACTGTTGGTAGTTTGGTGTTAGGTTTTTTTTGAAGCTCCTGCTCAAATTCTTGTCAGCTCAACCAGCGCCTTAGCTAAATATTGATACTGCGGCAAAGTATTGTATAACTGAGCCGAAATCCTCACCAACTGCTTACTAGCATCCGGCCAAGGAATCACCGGAACTTCAATTTTAAAAATTTCCCACAGCGCCTCTTGCAAAGGTGGAATTCCTCCCTTTGCAACCGCATCAGACTGGGAGTCTGCGAGTGGCACAACTGCCATCGAACCCACCATTTCATCGGGACAGGGCAGTGGCAAACCTAATTTCTCCGCCAATATTTTTCTCCCCGCCAATGCTAAAGCATGATTTTTTGCCCTCAATTCCGGCCAGCCGCCGCTCAACAAAGAACCCATAAAATCAATAGCTACAGGCACGCACAAATAGGGGCTAGGATCGACTGTTCCCATCCAGTCAAATTCTAGTTGAAAGCGCGATTTATCAGCGCGCGGCGAGTTAGCACCGTGACTGATCGTAGTTGGGCGAATGGCATCTTGCTTGTCGCGCCGCACGTACAGAAAGCCCGCACCTTTCGGGGCGCACAGCCATTTGTGGCAATTTCCCGTATAGTAAGCCGCGCCAATTGCATCTAAATTCAGCGCTACCATTCCCGGGGCGTGAGCTCCGTCTACTAATACATCCACGCCACGGTTAGCTAACTCGCCTACTAACTGTTTGATGGGAAAGATTAAACCTGTTTGGCTGACAACGTGGTCTAATAAAGCTAACTTTGTTTGCGGTGAAACGCACTTAATTATTGCTTCAATAATTTGTTCGGGCGACTCAATTGGAAACGGAACTTCTGCTACTATTACTTTAGCGCCTGTACGCTCGGCTACAAAATTAAGTGTGTTGCGGCAAGCGTTGTATTCCTGATTTGTAGTTAGCAATTCGTCTCCCGGAGAAAAACAGAGCGATCGCAAAACTGCATTTACTCCCGTCGTCGCATTCGGGACAAAAGCCAATTCATCCTCACTCGCACCGATAAATGCGGCTAACTGATTTCTCGCATTATCCAACAAGGGTTCAAATTCCCGCATTAAAAAGCGCAAAGGTTCTCTTTCCAGTTGTTCCCGAAAAGCGGTTTGCGCTTCCAGTACGGGAATCGGACAGGCCCCAAAAGAGCCGTGATTGAGGAAAGTTATATGGCGATCGAGCAACCAATATTCGTTAATCATTAGTAATTAGTCAGTAGTCAGTAGTCAGTAGTCATTAGTCATTAGTCAGTAGTCATTAGTCAGTTAACTGTTAACTGTCAACTGTCAACTGTCAACCGTTACTCATTTTACCTTTTAACTGCTCAAACTCTTCTAATGTATTGCAATTCGATAACATTACTGCTTCTCGTTCCCCGACAGGTAGAGGGATGGCGGGGATTTGATTTAACCACATTTGAAAAGAACGTCCCCCTTGGTCAATAAAACTTTGCAAACTGGGCAGAGATTGTTGGCGGTAGAAGCCGCACAAAGGCTCCCAGCGCGAATTTTGATAAGGCACAACTGCTAAAGTTGATGGGGGAAACTCTGTTAACTGACTCGCCCACTTCTGAATAATCTGGGCATCCAACAAAGGCAAATCGCAAGCTAACAGTAAAATCCACTCGGCGGCAATTTCTGTCAATCCCTGAGTCAATGCAACCAAGGGCCCGGAGCCCGGATTGTACTCTACCAGAAATTGGGATGTTTCGGTTAAGGTCGATCGATAGCGATCGGGCCAAGCAGTCAGAACATAAACTGCTGGCGTTACAACTGCCGCCACTTCCAACGCCCGCTGCAATAGGGATTTGCCCTCAATTTCCAGCAGAGCTTTATCCCTACCCATCCGCGAACTTTGACCGCCTGCAAGCACAATTACAGCAATTTGATGATTAGTCATTAGTTATTAGTCATTAGTCATTAGTAACAAGAAAAAAATATAAATGTAGGTTGCGCATTGCGCACAAAACCCGATTAATCATTTTCAACTCAAAACACTAACGGCTTGGCTAACTTCCTCAAGTTTTTGCACGACTTGACCACTGCTCAATAAAGTTTCTGCCTCAATCAAACCCGAACTCATATCCAAACAAACTCCGCTGCGCCACAGATAAAATCCGCCGTTCCAGATAGCAGACTGCATCAATTCCGAGGGTTTACCCAGCAACACTTCCTGCATTTGTTTTAATAACTCAGATCCTGATTGAAAGGCAGGATTTGTGCTGCTAAAACCGTAATCTCCGTGAGCTAAAAGCACTCGCTCAAACTCAGTGTCCGGCTTAGCAATGCCGATAATCGCAGTACGATCGCGCGGCAAATCGCAGCTTCCCTCTAATCCTTTGACTGTGGTATAATTTTTGATTCCCCGCAGCTCAAAGGCTTTTTGAAACATACCTTCTGTGGGGGGGTGGACGTAGCCGGAGATGACGTTAACGTCGCCAGCACAGGGACACCACATCAACTCCATTGTCGAAAAAGGCGGCCGTTTGCCGATTTCGCGGCGGTAGGGCACTAAAGCGGCGGCTTGAGGAAAATGCTTGGGAAGGTAAACAAAACCTAAACCCGTACTGTCAAAAACTTGCTGAATTTTTTCTAAACGGAGTTTGCTCCAGTCTACTCCCAAACCGCGCCAAATTTCAATCAAGGGAATGCCTTCCTTGGTTGGCATGGTATCGCCCCCGTGCATGATGGTTGGGACTCCAGAGGCGGCTAAAATTAGGGCTGTTAAAGGGCTAATAGGAGCTGTGCGCGATCGCCCGTCGTAAGCAACGCCAAACACGGCCACGGTAGAGACGGAAAACCCTTTTTCTCGGTTTGGGGGGGCAAGCACAGGCCCCAATTCTTCATAAGCATCCAGCATTCCGGCTAATTCTTCGCCGGTGGGCCGTTTAATGCGGTGGGCAATCATAAAAGCTCCGATTTGAGCCGGTGTTGCTTCTCCCAGCAGCATCATCCGCGTGGCTGCTGCTGCTTCGGAGCGAGTTAAGTTTTCTCCTGTGTGTATTCCGCTGCCAATTTTTCGCAGCAATTCTCTAAATGCGTCACTCATAACTTTTGAAGTTGGTAATTGGTAGTTGGTAGTTAGTAATTGGTAGTTAGTAATTGGTAATATTTGACCCTTTTTAAATTTAAAATTCCGAACTATCAATTCAAAATTATCGAATTAACTGCCTGATTTTTCTAGCTTGATTACATCAAAAGGCGGCACAAATTCGCGTACCAGATTCCAGAAATGGGCGATCGGCGGAATTTGCATTCGATCGTGAGTTGTCACCAACACCACTTCGCGAGTCCAAGTCGGATCGATCGCCGATTGGCCGATCGCCGAAACCTTGGAATTTGACCGCTCTTGGGCGATCGACCGAATTGCTAAAGTGCGATCGCCCAAGGCCTCCACCAAAGCTGAATGCGGCAGCAAAGCAATCAATTCTCCCTGTCGCACCACACCCCGAAAAGCATCAAGAGTGTTGAGTTCCAAAACAGCATGAAGTTTAGCACCGATGCGTCCAAATTGTTCTTGCACCATCCGCTGCATTCCGTACCCGTCCTTAAACACCACTTGCGGGTAACAAATCAATTCCGGCCAAGGTACTCGTTCGTACTGGGCCAGGGGATGACCCGCCGCCATCAACACCTCGATCGGCTCATTGTAGAGCACCTCAACCAACATTTCCGGGGCTTGAGTAAAATAGCGGTTGTTCATCACCACCGCTATGTCCACCAAACCGTCTTTGAGGACTTTCAGAGCTCGATCGCTCCCCAGGGAAGTCACCCGCAACTGCACGTTAGGATAGTCGTGGCAAAACTTTTGCAGCACAGGCGGCAAATAAGCAGCGCAAACCGAGTGAATCGCAGCCACGCACAGTTCCGGCTGCTTTCCCGCCAACAAGTCTCCCAATTCTTCAGCAGCATTTCGCCAAGTCTGACAGATTTTGCGAGCGTGAGGTAGCAGGCGTTCCCCTCCCACTGTCAGCTTCGCGTGAGCCGTGCGGTGAAACAGCGACAAACCGACTTCCGCTTCTAATCCCTGCACTTGGCGGCTAATAGTCGATTGGGTAACGCCGCACTTCCGGGCCGCTTGCTGAAAGCTACCGGTTTCAGCAACTGAAAGAAATGCTTGAAGCTGCTCTAAGCGCATGGAGGTTTAATTCGAGATGGTTTCAGAAATTTTACTGGAAGATAATCTGTGACATTAACCGATTTAGTAGAAGAATTTAGTAGACTTTGATACAGGTACAGATTAGTTTTGATTCCGGGGCCAGACGCGGGGATGCTTGGCTCTACTAATCAATTTCCTCGGGTAGGATTTATGAACCCCTAAGTAGAGGTCGATTCTCCAATATTGAAGGGATTTCTGAATCAGAAAAATCATCAAAAAATGGATTCAATACAGATAAATTCATCGAGTTTTGCAAGCTTGTAGCTCAACGTTTTGAATGAAATCCACAGTCACAATCGGTTCATCAATTGCGCTAAATTGCTTGGTTTCTCCCTATGCTTTGGACTTTAAAACTCGCCTTGAATTTCTTACCTCCTTGGGCATTATAATACCTGACTGTCCCTAAATCTCTCAATAAATGTACGAATATTGCAGGCCGGTTAAAACCAGCAGTGAACTTTCATCCCCGGACTAAAGCCACTGTTGTTTTCTGTTTTTTTTTGTATAAACTAGGAATTAGCGGGTCAGCAACACAAGTGCAAGTAGGATCGATCGCACAGGAAAGCCGAAATGCTGCAATTTCTTAAGATTATGTTATTTAACCACAATTTTATTCTGCAAGGTGGATGTTGCCAGTGGCAGCCCCAGTTGATGGGACTGCACGCGGTCAGCGATTTGTTAATTGCCTTGGCTTTTTATTCAATTCCAGCAATTCTGACATACTACTTTGCCCGGAACCAGCGGGACGTGCCTTTGAGCAAGGGGTTACTCCTATTGGGAGCCTGGTTTTTCTGCGGCGGGACAACTCATTTGATGCAAGTTTGGATGCTGGTGCATCCCAGCTACTGGCTGTCAAGTTCGATCGCGGCCGTTACCGCTATCATCTCTCTGTGGGCTGTAGCGTCCCTGATACCCTGGATTCCTCAAATGTTGGCTTTGGCTGGGGCGGCCTCTTTAGCAGGAAATACGGTGCTGGGAACTGAAAAGGTCGATCGGCGGCAAGCCGACTCTGCCATTAAAAATTCCGTCGCATTCCCCACAACCGAACTCCAGCAAATTAACGAGCAATTGCTCGCAGAAATAACGCAGCGCGAGCGAGTCGAGGAACTCCTGCTTGACGCTTTAGGCAAGCTGCAAGAAAGCGAAGAACGCTTCCGCGTTTTTCAGGAATTATCTCTAGACGGATTTAACGTGTTTCGCAGTATTCGTGACGAATCCACAATTGTGGATTTTGAATGGGAATACGTCAATCCCGCAGCCGCAAAAATTCAACACAGTACACCAGAAGAATTAATCGGCAAGCGATTGCTAGAAGTGCGGCCCGGTCATAAAGATAGCGGTTTGTTCGATCGTTTCGTGCAAGTTGTAGAAACAGGAATTACCCTGGATACCGAGATTTATTACAACAGCGAAGGCATTGTCGGCTGGTTTCGGATGATGACTGTTAAATTGGGCGACGGCATTGCTATTTCTTTTAGCGATATTACTGGGCGCAAGCAAGTAGAAGCATCCCTGCGCAACGCGCTGCAAAAACTCACTTCTCATTTTGAAAATACGCCCCTAGCGGTGATTGAGTGGGATGAAAACTTTCGTCTCAGCGGGTGGTCGCCGGCAGCCCAGAAGATTTTTGGGTGGAAGGAAACAGAAGTTTTAGGCAAGCATTTTAGCGAATGGAAATTTATTTATCAGGGTGATTTTGAAGAGGTTCAATCAGAATTTTATAGTTTAAAAAACCCCGAGCGTCGCTGCAATATAGTTCGCAACAGCAATTATAATAAGGGTGGTTCGTTGGTGCATTGCGAGTGGTACAATTCGGCTTTTTACAGCGAGTCTGGACAGTTAATATCGGTGCTGTCTCTGGTTTTGGACGTGACGGAACGCTTTAAATTTATGGAAGTGCTGCGACAGTCTGAAGAGCGGTTTCGGATTGCGGCAGAAAGTGCCAGCGATTTGATTTACGAATGGGATATCGAGACGGGCATCGTGCTGTGGTTCGGTCACGTAGACCAACATTTGGAGTACGAAAAAGGCGGATTTCCGAGGACAAGAGCAGCTTGGAATAATATCTTGCACCCGATCGACCGCGATCGAGTGCTGGCCGCGGTCGATCGGTATTTGAGTGCGCCAGACAGTTCTGCCGCCCCATTTTTTCAGGAATACCGCGTTCAGTCCCAGGGGGGCGGAGTGCTCCACTGGATCGATCGGGGCAAAGCAGTGCTTGACAAACAAGGCAATCCCTGCAAATGGATCGGCGTGATTAGCGACATCAGCGATCGCAAAGAGGCCGAAGAACAGCGGAATCTAGCCTTGGCGCGGGAACAGGCCGCCCGCCGCGAAGCCGAAGCCAGCGAACAGTTGTACCGCGTCCTCGCTGAAGCTATCCCGCAAATAGTTTGGACTGCCAGACCCGACGGCTGGCTAGACTACTACAACCAGCGCTGGTTTGAATATACTGGCTTGACGCTGGAGGAAACTCAAGGCTGGGGGTGGCAGCTAGCCCTGCATCCAGATGACGTGGAAGATGCCGTAGAAAGCTGGAAGACCTCGGTGCAGACGGGGAAAACTTACGAGGTGGAATACCGCTTTAAACGGGCATCTGACGGGGCTTACCGCTGGCATCTGGGTCGGGCATTGCCCGTGCGGGACGCTGAGGGGAAAATTCTCAAATGGTTCGGGACTTGTACGGATATTGACGATCGCCAGCGATCGGCCCAAACAGCCTATTTTCGCGCTCAAGCTTTGGCTTTGCTGTCGTCGGCTTCCCTGGATTACGAAGAGGCGCTGCAAGGTTTGGCAGATTTAGCAGTACCGGCGCTGGGGGATTGGTGCTGCGTGCATTTGGTCGAGGCAGACGGCTCGATCCGCTTGCAAGCAGTTGCTCACTCAGATCCGATCAAAGTCGCTCTGCTGTGGCAAATCGAGCAGCGCGTGCCGCTAGACCCCCAGGGACGGCACGGAGTCGCAAAGGTGCTGCGGACTGGGGAGCCGAAGCTCTACCCAGAAATACCGGACTGGGTGATCGAGGCGGTTGTGCCGGACAGGGAACTGCTGTTCGTGCTGCGATCCCAGGCGCTGTCGGCAATCTGCGTGCCGCTGATGGCTCGCGGGCGGACGCTGGGAGCGATTTCGCTGCTGTGCGGGGAGTCCGGCCGCCGCTGCCGGGAGGGCGATTTGGTTTTGCTGGAGGATTTGGCGCGGGATGCGGCGGTGGCGATCGACAATGCGCGGCTTTACCGGGAAGCAGCGGAGGCCAACCGGATTAAAGACCAGTTTTTGGGAACGCTTTCTCACGAGTTGCGGACGCCTCTGAACGCGATTTTGGGCTGGGCCCAGATGCTGCGGCAGCGCCAGATGAGTGCCGAAAAAACGGCTGTGGGTTTGGAGACTATTGAGCGAAACGCGCGGTTGCAGACTCAGATGATTGAGGATTTGCTGGACGTTTCCCGGATTGTGAGCGGCAAAGTGTGTTTGAAGCTGTTCCCGGTGGATTTGGTGCGGATTGTAGAAACAGCCGTGAAGGCGCTGAGCCTTGATGCTGAAGCTCGGGGAATTGAATTGGTGAGTTTTTGCGGCGAAGGGGTGAGCTTGGTGAGGGGCGATGCTACTCGTTTGCAGCAGGTGGTGTGGAATTTGCTCTCGAATGCGATTAAGTTTACGCCGCCGTCCGGTCGCGTGGAAATAAGGCTCTCGGAGGATGGGGAACCGGGAGCAGCGGGTGGCGCCATCTTGTCTGGGCCGTCTCCGGTTCACTCTGTTTCGATCGTTGTCAGCGATACGGGAATTGGCATTAGCAAGGAGTTTTTGCCGTTTGTGTTCGATCGCTTCCGCCAAGCTGACAGCACTTCTACGCGCAATTACGGCGGGCTGGGACTGGGATTGGCGATCGTCCGCCATCTCGTGGAACTCCACGGCGGCAGTGTCTGGGCCGAAAGTCCTGGGGAAGGACTCGGCTCGACTTTCGGAGTGCGGCTGCCAATAACCAATAACAACAGTTAACAGTTAAGTGTTGTTATTGGTTACTGGTTATTCGTTATTTTATTGATACCAGGACTCTGCTCTTGAGCGTAAGATTCATTGGTAAAATAGTAATGGCTGTGCGGTTCGTTTTTAGGACTTACTCCATTTACCACTAAGCCCAGAACGTGCTGGCTTGATTTCTTCAATAGCTCCTTCGCAAAAGCCACAGTACCCGAATTAAGAACACCAGGCCGCACTACCAATAAAATTCCATCTGCTTTATTCCCCAGAATCAGAGCATCAGCAGCAACATTCAGAGAAGGAGCATCAATAATCACTGCATCATAACTAGCCGAAAATTGCTTAATTAATAAAGTGATCCGCTGCGAATCCAAGAGAGCCATTGGATTAGGCGGAATCACCCCGCAAGTGAGCACATCTAAATTATCCATGACTTGTGCGATCGCATCCCCAAACCCAGCTTGTCCAACTATCACATTGCTCAAACCTACTTGATTGGGAAGCTCCCAAATCCGATGTTGAACAGGACAGTGCATATCCGCATCTACCAGCAAAACCTTCCGTCCTAATTGAGCTATAGCTACAGCCAAATTAGCCGATACAGTAGACTTGCCTTCTTGCGGTAGCGAACTACTGACAACAATCACTTTCAGCTCTTTATCCGAACTCAGAAACCTCAGATTTGCCTGAAGCATTCGGTAAGCAGCACTGCTTGAAGTATGAGGAGTATCCCTAACAACAATCTGTCGGGGAGATGGCTCTAAATCCAGGGAAGTAGATTTAAGCGGCCAGGAATTGCGCCGAGGATTTTTTTCAGACTTTCTATGGAAAGGAATCACCCCCAACAAAGTAAACCCAAATAATTCCCTCGCCTCTTCAATAGTTTTCACGGACTTATCTTGAGACTCTAAAAGCAGCGCCGCAGCTATAGCAAGCAGAGTTCCCAACAAGCTGCCCGATACCAGCAATAAAGACTTGCGAGAACGCACTGGTTCCTCCGGAACACTCGGCTTTTGGATAATCCGAGCATTCCCCACTTGCTGATTTTCAGTAATCCGAATTTGCTGGAGTTTTTTTTGCAATTCCTGATAATCCGCTTCGGCTTCTTGGAGTTTTCTTTCTAGTTCCCGCTTTTCCTTCTCTAGCTTCGGCAAAAGTTTTACCCGCTGCTTGTAGCCAGCTAGAGCATTTGATAGAATAGTAACTCGCTGAGCCAAACCCTGGCGTTCTACATCTACCTTGATAAATTCTTCGATCAGTTTTGGTTTCACCTCTCCTATCTGTAAACTTTGATTTTGCAACGGCTGTTGCCCGCCTAAAACTTGTTGTATTTGTTGGTCTAGTAAAGCTTTCATAGTAGCTTTCTTAGTTTCTAACCTAGTTATTATAGGCGAATTATCCAGGTAGCGATTTTGCTCAATTGCTAACTGCCGCTCTATTTGTTTGTATTCTTTGAGAGCTTCCTGCACAGTGCTAGATTGGCTGAGAGTGCTGGCGGTCAATGCTTGCTGAGGATTCATTTGTAATTCGTCTTCAAATGCTTTAGACTGAGCACTGGCCTTGAGCCAATCAGACTTAGCTTGGTCGATTTGACTTTCTAGTTGCGCCATAACTGCCACTGCTGATTTAGCTTCTTCTTCAAGATTGACAACTTTATTATCTTCTTTAAATTTGCTCAATTCTGCCGCTGCTTTCCGCATAGCTTGGTCTGAATTAGGCAGTTTTTTTTCAATAAACTGTCGAACAGACACAGCTTCTAGACGATTCACTTTTTGATTGTTATCTATATAAAAATTCATCAGGGTTTTTACGACATCGGCTGCTATTTTTGGGTTTTTGTCTTTGTATGAAACCGTTAGGATATCAGCTCCCCGAATAGTAGCTACTGTCAGTTTTTTTAATAAATCTTTTGTTTTCATATGATTATTTGTTTCGTCTTTTAACTGAAGCCTATTTATAGTTTTTTCCACATTTTCTAGAGAACGAATCAGTTCTATCTCGGTAGTCAGAGGGTTACTTTGCTCCGCCGCAGGAGTCAACTGTCCGATTTCTTTTCCCAATTCTGTTAAAGCAGAACCAGGAGTTGTTTTCTTAAATAACAGCTTTCCTTCTGCTTCATAAACTGCTTTTTCCTTCAGCGTGCTGTAGGTGGTGAGTGCAACAACCGAGGCGAATACAGCTAAGGCTGGCAGCCACCTGCGCTTCAGAATCTGCCAGTATTCCTGAAATCCGATACCACTTTCAGTTGATTCCATCAGTTACTCCGAAAAATGATTTTTTGTAAACAGTAACACCCTAGGCTTTTAAACTCCTTGTTAAAGATATCTATTGTATCACTTAAGTCAAGCACTGTCATGGTTTTAACAAATATGTTTGCGCTCCCCATAACGAAAAAGTTATATATTTTTGTTAAAAGTAAGTAAAGAATTATAAATTTACGAGCGATGCAACCAGTAATAGGAGAAGATAAACGCAGCAATAACATCTAAAAATTTAATCTCAAAAAATAAAAAATTAGGAGACTGGACATATTCTTGATAATAGCCTTAATGATATCACTTGAGTGATGCCCGATTAAAAGAAAGGCTGATTAATTGCAGCGGGCAGGGTGGTATAAAAAAATACCTCAGCATTAGGTACTAGATATAGTTTTAGTAAAGTTTTTGTGTAATAGGGTGTGATGAATATGATCGTAAAAAAACTCAGTAAAGTGTTGGTGGGATTAAGAACCCGTCATTTTTTGATAATCGATGCAATTTGTTTTGCGATCGCACCGTTATTGGCCCTGGCAATTCGTGTAGATGATACATTGACTCTGGCTCCCTACCTACACAGCCTAGGGGTAGTTACAGTATTATTTGTAGCGGTCAAACTAGCAGTATTTTATGCGGGGGGCTTCTACAAGCGTTACTGGCAGTATGCGGGTCTGGAAGAAATGGCACAAATAACGATGCTAATAGGTATATCCCTAGCAGTGGAAATTATCTTGTTCCAACAACTATACCACCTAAATAATTCGCCGATCGGCACTCTGCCACGATCGCTGCCGCTACTAGACGCTATCATCAGCTTTTTGTTAGTTGCGGCCATTCGTTTCAGCATTCCAGCCCTCGAAAGATGGAACCAAAAACCCTGGAAAGTTCAGCAACGCAATCGGGTTCTGATAGTCGGTGCGGGCAGTGCAGGCGCATCTCTGATGCAAACGATGCAAAGGAGCCCGGAGGTAGGACTCGATCCAATCGCTTTCGTTGACGACGACCCCAAAAAAATCAGCAAGCAGATTCGCAAACTAACTGTAGTCGGCAATCGTTATAACATTCCCGAAGTAGTGCAATCGCTAAATATCGGCAAAGTCATGATTGCCATCCCCTCAGCTTCGGGAAAAGAGATTAGGGAAATCGTAGAGATTTGCCAGTCAATTGGAATTCCAACCAGCATCCTCCCCGGCCTCAATGAAATCATCAAAGGTCGCGTCAGTTTAGGTAGCCTCAGAGAAGTACAGATTGAGGACTTGCTCCGCCGCGCCCCCATCCAAACCGATATCCACAAAGTCTTGAAATTGATTGGAGGCAAGAAAGTTCTAATTACTGGTGCGGGCGGCTCCATCGGCAGCGAACTTTGTCGGCAAATATTAAAGTGCGCTCCTGCGGAAATCATCATCGTCGGACACGGAGAAAATTCTGTATTCAACATTCAACAAGAATTAGGAAAAGTCCTGTCAGAACTCAAAAAAAACAGCAAAACCCAAACAGATATTACTCGCGTGACAGCCTTTATGGCCGATATTCGTTTGCTGGAGCGATTAGAGTACGTTTTTGAAACAATCAGACCAGACATCATTTTTCATGCGGCGGCTCACAAACACGTACCCATGATGGAATTAAACCCGCCGGAAGCGATTACTAACAATGTGCGGGGGACGAAAAATCTGCTGGATCTGGCGTTGAAATACAATGTGGAACACTTTGTGATGATTTCCACCGACAAAGCGGTGAATCCAACTAGCATTATGGGAGCTAGCAAAAGAGTAGCCGAAATGCTGGTGCTGCAAGCAGCAAAAAAAAGCAAAAATCCCTTTGTAGTGGTTCGTTTCGGTAATGTTCTTGGCAGCCGCGGTAGCGTCGTACCCACTTTCAAGCGACAAATTGCTGAGGGCGGGCCGATCACAATTACCCACCCAGATATCTGTCGATATTTCATGACAATTCCCGAAGCAGTTCAACTCGTTTTGCAGGCAGCAGTCATCGGCGGCGGCGGGGAAGTATTCATGCTCGAGATGGGGGAACCAGTCAGAATTTTCGATTTAGCAAAGGATTTGATTCGGCTCTCAGGATATGAAGTGGGTAAAGACATAGAAATTGCGTTTACAGGGCTGCGCCCGGGAGAAAAATTGTTTGAAGAACTGTTTATTCCAGGCGAGAAATACAACCGCACGAAACACGAAAAAATTCTCAGTTTGGGCAATGCCAGCCGCATAGTGAAAGAAAATATCGATCGGGAAGTAGAAGCTCTTTGTCAAGCAGGCGATCGCAATGATGCGAATTTAATTGTCTCAATCCTACAGCAGTTAGTGCCTGAGTATGTACCAGGGTATTCAACCGCCAATTTGTACGCCAATACAGCCCAAAAAAGAACCGCTGTGGCAAAGATTAGCAGTGCAGCATCTATTCAGTTAGAGAATGATTTGCGGGTGGCTCTGGCAAATGAGGAGTTTCGGATTCACTATCAGTCGATCGTCTGCCTGGAAACCGATCAAATTAGTGGTTTTGAAGCGCTGTTGCGCTGGCAGCACCCGAATCGAGGTTTGCTGTGGCCAGACGAATTCCTAACACTGGCAGAAGAAACGGGCTTGATTGTTCCTATTGGCGAGTGGGTACTGCGGCAAGCTTGCAACCAGATGCGGATTTGGCAGTCGCAATTAGGCCTTAATACTCCCCTAACAGTCAGCGTGAATCTGACTAGCAAACAATTTTTCCAAGCTGACTTAATCGAGACGATTGCCAAAATATTGAAAGAAACAAATCTCGATGCTTCTAGTTTGAGGTTAGAAATTCCTGAATATGTTGTGACGGAAAATTCCGAGTTGGCTGGGTCTGTTTTTCTCAAACTTAAAACTTTAGGGTTGCAAGTACAAATAGACCACTGCGGTCTCAGTGATGTATCATTAACTCACCTCTACCAATTGACGCGGCTGAAGTATGGGAAATTCGATTGTTTGAAGCTAGATTGTTCTTTAGTCAGCGGGCTTGATGCTAGCAAGCCGAACTTAGAAATTCTTCACAAAATTATTGCGATAACTCAGGAGTTAGGTATGGGAATGATTGCCACAGGAGTTGAAACGAGATGGCAAATAGCTGAACTCAAAGCTCTGAAGTGCGTCTACGGACAGGGATACTTTTTTTCCAAGCCTGTAGAATGCGCGGCGGTAGGAAGATTGATTGGGGCTGGTAACAGTTCACAAAAAATTACATAATAATTTTAAAACTTACTCATTTTCTCCCATAAAATATGTTGATGAGTAAGTTGATCCGAGTCGGATGACTTAGCGAGCGCAAAATCAACAGCGGCAGGCAGGGAAATCATGAATTTAGGACAATATATAGAGTTTCCTTTGGCGTCAATCTTGTTGTTTGCGATCGCTTCATGCCAACCGACTGTTGCTACTGTTCCTTCCAATCAAACCGCATTAACCTATGAAAGTAGTTCCGAGAATTTCCCCAATCCTGAAAGAGGTTTCTTCGTAGCAGTTGACCCTATTGGTAATAACCCAGTTTCTCCATTACAACTCTCTGACTTGCAAAAAATAAAAGAGCGGAATATAACTTTGGTGCGCCGGATTTACCTGCTTTCTGAATTTAAAGAAAAACCACTATCACCATCTTTCTTAGAGATGATTTCGCAGGACTGCGAAACAGCCCGCCAAGCTGGGGTGAAGTTGATTGTCAGATTTTCTTACAATTGGCTAGGAGGAGGTGCTGATGCTCCGCGCGAGAAAATTATCTCACACTTGCATCAGTTGCAGCCAATTTTGGCAGAGAACTACGATGCGATCGCATACATGGATGCAGGTTTTGTTGGGTATTGGGGAGAGTGGCATAGTTCAACTAACAAACTTGTAGATAATTGGACTCTAGATGTTACGGATGATGCTAGAGCAATTTTCCTAAAAATACTGTCTGTGCTACCCACTGAACGGATGGTTACAATACGTTACTCCAAACAAAAAAAACAGATATTTAATAACATAAATACCCTCTCTATTGAAGAGGCATTTAATGGTTCTGTTAGAGCTAGAACTGGTCATCACAATGATGCTTTTAGAGCTGGTATAGATGATGCTGGAACCTATGGCAGTACCAATCCAACTCTCGTAGAGCAAGAGAAAACGTGGCTAAATCTTGATACAAAATATGTAGTGCAGGGAGGTGAACCTGCATGGCCAAGTAAGCCCCCAGAATACGATGACTGTCCAGGGGTCTTAACTGACTTGGCTAGGATGCACTGGAGCAGTCTGTCAACAAATCAATCTGATGCAACAGAAATTTATCAGGGATGGAGCCAGCAAGGCTGCATGGAGGAAATTAAGCGTCGTTTGGGATATCGCTTCCGTCTTGTCTCTTCAAAACTCCCAAAAATTGTCAAACCCAATGGTACTTTTTCAATGAGTTTTGAAATTATCAATGAAGGATGGGCTAGCCCTTACAATCGTCGTAAAGTAGAAGTAGTCCTACGCAACCGCGAAACAAAAAGAGAATACCATTGGGTTGTTAATGCAGATCCGCGCCTGTGGATGGCTGGTACGACCAGACGAATAAACTTTGCAGAAAATATCCCAGCAAATATGCCATACGGAGAATACGATGTATTGTTAAATTTACCCGATCCAACTCCCAAGCTATACAAGCGCCCAGAATATTCAATCAGGCTTGCTAATCAAGATATCTGGGAAGTGTCCACGGGCTATAACTCTTTGTTGCAAAGCATTATTGTCGCCCCTATGTAAAAAAAATCACACAGCTCATAAATGAATGGCCCTCCTATTTTATCCTAATTAAAATGCGTCAATTGCAGAAGTTGATTGATATCTGGAAAAATCTAACAAGTGGATCTCTCAGTCGTAAAATCTTTGGTGCCGCTACGACAGTTGCTTTATTGACAGCAATGGTTAAAATTGTGTCTGTGTTCAAAGAGTTATTCATTGCATGGAGATTTGGTACAGGAGATGATTTAGAGGCATTTTTGATTGCCTTGCTGGTTCCGGCTTTTATTATTAATGTGATAGCTAATTCGTTTAATTCTGCCCTAGTACCCACCTATATTCAGGTGCGAGAGCAAGAGGGCATAAAAGCTGCTCAAAAACTTTTTTCGGGAGCAACTATCTGGAGTGCAGGAATACTGGCGCTCACAATAGCTATAGTATTATCTACCGCGCCATTTTACTTACCATTAATTGCATCAGGATTCAGCTCACAAAAGTTGAGTCTTACATTCTCTCTACTCTGCATTACTGCACCGATTATTCTACTCAGTGGTATCGCCAGCACTTGGGCTGCGGTTTTGAATGCAGGAGAACGTTTTGCTTTAGCATCCGTGGTTCCTGTTACTAGCCATGTTGTTGGCATATTATTTCTGTTAATCTTCAAGAGTTGGGGAATATATGCCTTGGCAGGAGCGCTACTCTGTGGAGCCGGAATAGAGATGGTTGTGATAGGAGCAGCATTGAAACGCCAGGGTATATCATTGCGCCCCAGGTGGTATGGATTTGACACTTACCTGAAGCAGGTAGCTGGTCAGTATAGTCCTATGATTGTAGCCGCATTTATAATTTGTAGCGCTGGTGTAGTAGATCAATCTATGGCAGCAATTTTATTGCCTGGAAGTGTCGCAGCACTCAACTATGGTAACAGGTTGATTGCCTCGCCAATTAGCCTGATGAGTATTGCCTTGAGTACTGTTTTGGTTCCTTACTTTTCAAAGATGGTTGCTAATAAAGATTGGAGCAATTTGCATCGGACTCTTAGGCAATGGATAGGAATCATTTTAGTTGTTACTGTGCCAATGACAATCTTCTTTATTGTATTTTCTGAGCCAATAGTTCACATCCTATTTGAAAGAGGAGAATTCACTACGCAAAATACACACTTAGTTGCTGAAATTCAATCTTTATATGCTTTGCAGATCCCTTTTTATACTATCAATATTTTGGCGATTAGGTTAATAACCTCTATGCAGCTTAATCATTTATTGATCTGGTTCTTTGGCTGTAGCTTACTCATAAATATTAGCTTAGATTATCTGTTTATGCAATGGATAGGAATTAAAGGAATTGCCTTGTCTACGAGTTGTGTATACTTGTTTTCTTCCTTCTCGCTGCTTTGGTTCGCTCATAGAAAAATTAAAAATAACTTATTGTAAAAACACATTGCCATTTATTAGGGGAAAATTAAAGAATGAAGCACCTGCCCGGTTTCAACTTAACAACTAAACTAGAGATACTAGAACCAAGAAGTACAAGACGTATAGCTTTCTTTCTTCCTAATTTGCATGGTGGAGGTGCTGAGCGGGTTGCCGTCAACTTGCTCAAAGGTATGTCAAGCCAGAATATTCCATTAGATCTAGTATTGGCTACTGCTGAGGGCCCCTATTTAAACCAAGTTCCTGATGGGGTTCGCGTTGTGAATCTCTCAGCAGGACGTGTCATCAAGGCTATCCTGCCTTTGTCGAAATATCTACGCCAAAATCAGCCACTTGCCCTCCTGTCGCACCTCAGTCATGCAAACATAGTGGCATTGTTAGCCGGAAAGCTGGCTCGCACAGAAACCAAATTAGTGGTAGTAGAACACAACACCATGTCATCAAATAAGTCGAAATTAATTCAGGCTAAATTGGTTGCACCGCTGATGAACTTACTTTATCCCAGCGCTGATGCCATTGTAGGGGTTTCCACTGGCGTATCGCGCGATTTAGAACTACAGCTCGGACTTTCAGAAGGGAAAGTGATTACTGTTTATAACCCCGTCGTTGATAATGAATTGATTGCTAAGTCGAAAGCCGATCTCAACCATCCGTGGTTTCAAGATGGAGAGGTACCTGTATTTTTGGCGGTAGGGCGATTAACACAGCAGAAAGATTTCTCAACTCTGCTCGAAGCTTTTGCCCTGCTCAGAAAGCAGAAACACGCTCGCTTGATGGTTTTAGGCGAAGGAGAGTGTCGAAGTGAACTAGAAGCAGCGATTGCTTGTCTAGGAATTTCTGAAGATGTTTCTTTACCTGGGTTTGTCGAAAATCCTTATGCGTATCTAAACAGAGCTAGTGCTTTTATACTTTCCTCTCGTTGGGAAGGATTGCCAACAGTGTTAATTGAAGCTATGGCCTGTGGTTGCCCTGTAATTGCCACAGATTGTCCGAGTGGTCCTGATGAAATTTTAGAAGCAGGAAAATACGGACATTTAGTGCCAGTCGGCGATGAAGTAGCAATGTCTGAAGCTATGTTGCAGGTACTTGAAATTCCAGTCGATCGGAATATGCTCGTGCAACGAGGGATGTCTTTTGGTGTAGACAAAGCGATATCTGAATATCTGGCATTATTGAACCAGGTCTGAATATTGATATGGAATACTATAATAAAGAGAGGATTCTTTAAAATAAGAGAACTATATATGGTAGCATTAACTTACGTGGGATTATTAGGTTTCATGCTTTTTATAGAAATAATACGAAAAAAAACTGGAAAGTTGGATTTTCTTAGTTTAGGTCATTTTATGTTCTCTCTATCCTATGCTATACCAGGTTTTTTGTTAGAAGCTAATTGGGGAAACTCAAGCTATGAAATGACTCTAAATGGACTAAATTATACGAGTAATATACAAACTATTTTTGCTGTTTTTACAGGATATTTAGTTGTGCTGATTGGCTTCTATACAAAATCAGCGATTAGCTGTGGAAAAAATGTCACTATTAAAAATAGTAATAATAAGTATGTTCTTTGGTATTCATTTTTATTACTAATTATATCTTGTCTGGCAATTTATATATATGGGGCTCAGTATGGTGGTGTTTTAAATGCCATGGCTAACATAACTTTGATTCGATCGAATGCTGGAGTTGACAGCGGTCCGCTTGTATTCGTTAAACACTTTATGTATTGTTCATTATTTGCATCCTATTTGCTGTGTTCTTTTGCTTTTGGAGAAATCAAAAGTAAACTATTTAAAATATTTTTGCGCGTCGGATTTTTTAGCTCTGTAATTGTTGCTTTTATTGCCTCAACTTTGTCAGGTGGTCGTGCCATACTCATATATTACTTTTTTGGATTTTATTTAATTTATGTCTTGAAGGGAGGCAAGACTTTTACCTGGAAGACTATCCCTATATTTGGTTTTGGTGCTTTATTTTTGTTGTATGGAAAAGAATTTTTTTGGAGCCTAAGCGCCATCGATAGTGGTTTTGATGCCGTAGTGGATAAATTCATAGAGGCTAAAAATAGTCATTCCTCTGATGAAGAGTTTAGTATTTATAAGTTGATGGCTAACTTTGCCTTTCCCATCCAGTCCCTAGATACAGCTTTCGATCAATATTATAGTTTTCGTTTTTTTGTTGACTGGATATATGGATTTTTATATTTTATACCAGAAAAAATATTTAATATAAATAAACCTGAAACAATTTCTATTATTAATACGCGATATATTCTTTCTGCTAAAGGAAATCTCAGCTATGAAATTCCGACTGGTTTTTTGGCCTTCGCTGTTTATAGTTTATCTTGGCCGGGACTTCTAATAGTTTCCTATTGTTATGGATGGATTGGCCGCTACTTACAAAGTATTTTAATTAAAAATATGGCTGATAACCCTTGGATAATATATCTTTACGCTTTAACAATGCAAGTATGGGTTGACTATCAGCAGTCTGGAGATCCAAGAGTATTTTTGGTTGCCAATTTTTGGTATATTATGTCAACTTTAGCTTTATTGATTTTAGTTAATCAAGAGTTGTTAACCCCCAAAAGGAAAAGGAAAAGTCATGTTTATTGACCGTATTTCATCTAAAAAAATTGTAGTGCTACATATTATCACTGGACTCTCAACGGGTGGAGCTGAAATGATGCTTTACAAACTTATGTCTAAAACTAATCGGCTGAGGTTTGATCCTATTGTAGTTTCTTTGATCGATCGGGGAACTTTTGGCGATCGCATTGAATCTTTAGGCATCCCGGTCTATACTATGGGCATGAAAGCAGGAATAGCTACACCAGCAGCAATATGGAAATTAGTTAGCCTAGTGCGAAAACTCCAGCCCGACTTAATTCAAGGTTGGATGTATCACGCCAATTTAGCAGCACAATTAGCGAGTGGGCTGTCCCTATTGAAAACACCAGTTTTGTGGAGCATTCATCATTCAATTAGTTCATTGGCATCAGAAAAAAGCTTAACGATTAAGATTATTAAATGGTGTGCTTATCTATCTCGATTAACTGCTCGGGTGGTTTATGTATCTCAAGCTAGCAAGCTGCAACATGAAGCGTTAGGTTATAACCGTAACAATAATTGCGTCATTCCCAACGGGTTTGATACTTCCTTATTGCTGCCATCACTAGAAGACAAATTAGAGGTGAAAGCTGAGCTAGAATTACCAGAAAAAACGACGCTGATTGGCGCGATAGGTCGCTATCATCCGATGAAAGACCATGCTAACTTTCTGCAAGCTGCTGCTTTGCTTTTAAAAACCTATCCAGATGTACATTTTTTGTTGATTGGCACTAAAGTAGATCGACAAAATATGTCTCTCATAAAATTAATTGAAGAGTTGAACATTGGCGATCGCGTTCACCTGTTGGGAGAGCGCACCGACATCCCTCGTTTAACTGCTGCATTAGATATTTCTACTGTCGCTTCTGCTTACGGTGAAGCATTTCCTTTGGTTGTAGGAGAGGCGATGTCCTGCGGGGTGCCTTGCGTCGTTACAGATGTAGGCGATTCAGCTTGGATTGTCTCCAATACCGGAAAAGTAGTACCTCCAAAAAATCCTCAAGCGCTGGCAAATGCCTGGAAAGAGTTAATCGCTCTAGATGGGGAGGAAAGGGAAACTTTAGGAAAATCAGCTCGCTTTAGAATTGTTGAATTATTTTCCTTAGACTCTGTGGTAACTCAGTACGAAAATTTGTATGAAAGTGCCTTAACTGCTAACAAACGCAAATAACTCCTAATATGAATCGCCTTCTAATTATCACTACTATCCCAGGAACTATCCATGCTTTTTTGCTGCCTTTTGCCGATCACTTCCGCGCTGCGGGTTGGCGAGTGGATGCAATGGCTTGCGGAATTTCAGACGATGCTGAATGTTTGCAGGCATTCGATCGCGTCTGGGATGTAGAATGGTCGCGCAATCCTCTAGATCCGAGAAATTTTTTGGCTGCTCCGCAAGTGGTTAGAGAGGTTGTCAAAACAGAAAAATACGATATAATTCACGTACATACGCCGGTTGCTGCTTTTGTTACTAGATACGCCCTCAAAGATTTAAAAAAACAGCAAAAATGTCAGGTAATCTATACAGCTCATGGCTTTCATTTCCATCCTCTAGGCAAACCGTTAAAGAATGCTATTTTTCAGGCTTTGGAACAACTGGCTGGGCCTTGGACTGATTATTTAGTGACGATCAATCGCGAGGATGAAGCAGCAGCAAAAAAACACCATCTCTTGCCATCAGATCGCATTTGTTATATGCCAGGAATAGGTGTGAATCTGGATTATTACAATCCTCATTTGGTTTCGGAAGCTGAAGTAGCACGGGTGCGTCAAGACTTGGGAATAACTACAGAAAGTTTTTTGTTTCTAACAGTGGCAGAATTGATCCCCCGCAAGCGTCCTCGCGATATAATCCAGGCATTTGCTGCATTGAATCGACCAGGAGTACATTTAGCTTTAGCTGGTCCGGGCGAAAGCCAGATTGTACAAGAAATGCGGCAGTTAGCATCAGATTTAAAAGTAAAAAACCAAGTACATTTTTTAGGAAAGCGAAGTGATATCCCCACTCTTATAAAAGCTTCTATCGCCACCATATTAGCTTCGGAACAGGAGGGATTAGCTAGATGCGTGTTGGAGTCTTTATCGATGGAAATTACTGTGATTGGAACCAAAATTAGGGGCATTCAGGATATCCTTGAAGACGAATGTGGTATCCTTGTAGAACCAGGAGATATTCCGGGAATTACACAAGCAATGGATTGGGTTTTAAATCATTCAGAAGAAGTACAAACAATGGGAAAAAAGGGACGACAGAAAATGGAGAATTATCAGATAGATCACATCATCAAACTTCATGAAAACCTTTATGCCGAAGCCCTGAGTCATAGATGAAAAAACACATTCGCATCAATATACCGGACTGGGGTGCGTCGGAACTGGCGAATGCTGCGTTAGCCTTAGTGGGGCGGAGCTACGCAGACACGCTCACTCAAGAATTGCAGGCATTTGCACCATCAGGCTGGAGACCTCATTTACTGGCGTCGGCGCGTTACGGACTGGCGTTGGCAGTTGAGGCGCTGCGCGTGCGGCGCGTGGCTGTGCCAGGTTACATCTGTCCGGCGGCTTTGACAGGTCTACGGGCAGGCAGCGCGGAAATTGTTGCGGTTGATTGTGCTACGTCGTCCTTGCGGTTCAATGCGGAAAAATTGACGCAAATGGTTCGTGCTGGGTGTGTGGATGCAATTTTGGCCGCAAACACTTACGGACTAGACCAAGACTACGCGCTGCTTAACAGCTTGGGCTTGCCAGTGATTGAGGACGCGGCTTATCAAGCAGGGTACGACGCCTGTGGCTTCCGTGGCATGACGGGTGTGTGGAGCTTTAACTTCAAAGCGCTAACGGCAGTTGGCGGAGGAGTCTTATGGCTCAAGTCGGGCAATTTGAAACCAAATTTCCCAGACCTAAAATCAAAAGCCAAAGACCAATTACCGCTTTTGGCTAATTATGCTTTGCGGGCTATTGTGCGTGAGTATTTACCAAAAGCTTTGGGGGGGGCTACGTCACCATCGCTGGAGAAGGAGAAGGAAGTACGGGCTGTTTTGCAGGAAATGCGTGCCGGACAGATGTCGGAATTGCAAGCAGCGATCGTGCTGACGCAGTGGCGACGGCGCGATAAACTGGCCGCGCAGCAGCAGGCAAACACGGGCATTTTGGACGAAGTTTTGGCAGGTTGTAAGACGCTTAAGCCATTGGCAGACACGGCAGGTCAGACGAAAGTACATTTGTTTCCCCTGCTAGTCAACTGCGGGCCGGAACAAGCGCAGGAGTATGTGTATCGCGTGCGCTGTTCTCTGTACGAACGTGGCGTGCAAACCGAAACACCCTACCCCCTATTGCTGGGCGGGCCAAATGAACTCCCCAACGCGCACGCACTGGCAGAGCGGTTGGTGCTTGTGCCGTGTCATACAAGTTTGGGGAAAATGTCGATAGAATACATTGCTGCTGCTTTAAGGAGCGTAACCATGTAAAGCTACCTCAAGAACTATGTGCTGAAGCTTTGTCTGAGTAAAAGATTAACTAATTAAAGGATGATTATGCGAATTTTAGTTACTTACGGATGGTGTCGCACAGCTTATATCGCCGCAGAAAGCCTCTGCCGCGCTGGATTTGAAGTCTATGCCTGCGGTTCTACTGCTTTGAGCATGGTGCGGGTTTCAAGATTTGTTCGCGGGTTCGATCGCGTTCCCGATCCGTTTAAAGAACCAGAGCAATATGTAACAGCCATATCGGCAATTGTCAAGCGGCGAAAAATCGATGTTTTGCTGCCAGTCCACGAGGATGCTGTAGCCATACAAACTTATCGCGCTCTCCTCCCAGAAAATTTGCTAATTGCTTGTCCTCCTCGCAGCGATCTCGTTAGAGTTTTGGACAAATACGAAATTATTAAAATCGCTTTGGAAGCAAAAGTTGCTGTCCCCAAAACTCTCGCTCCTACCAATCTCATAGAACTAGAATCATGCGCGCAAGAGTTGGGGTTTCCGCTAATTATCAAAACGCGGCGCGGCAATAGCGGCAAAGGTGTATTTCGCGTCAACTCTCTGGAAGAAACTCGCTCGAAATATCGCGAAATAGTCGAAAATTTTGGTTTGGCAAATAATCAGTTGCCAATTCTACAAGAATATGCAGAAGGCAGCGTATTTGGCAGTTGCTTCCTTGCCAAGAATGGTGAAGTCAAAGCCTGTTTTGTCGAACGCTACTTGCGCTGCAAAGAAGGAGGATTTGGCACTAGCGTGCTGCGCGAACCGTGCGAACTTCCGCTGCTGCACGACTATACCCAAAGGATGGCAAAAGCACTGAATTGGACAGGAATTGGACATTTTGACTTTATTGTCGATTCTCAGCTTTCCTCTGCCTATCTAATCGAAATGAATCCCCGCTTTTGGGGAGCGCTGAATTTGGCTGTTCAGAATGGCTTTGATTTTCCGAGAGGGCTGGTAACTATGTTAACTAATGGCGAGCCAGATGCGGATTGTTTTAAACCTTTGTTACAACCAGTTGCCAGTTTGTGGATAGTAGGTGAAATTATAGCAGGGGTAGCTGAATTTCGCACAGGAAAAGGTCTGGCTCCGCTGGCTTCGGCGGGACGGATCGTGTTTGGCGATCGCCCGCGCACATACGATGACTTTCGCTGGCACGATCCTTTGCCTTTGTTGATGGAATTAACACACTATGGCAGCTCTTTCCTAGCATCGGGGGGAAATCTGAATCCTGTGGCAGCAGAAATGATGCAATAAATTATGAGGTTGTGGATACTTATGTTATTTCAAAGACAATATTATCCGGGAGTATTTTAGTATGTACCTGCAATTTGGCAAACGAATTTTTGACTTTACAGTGGCGTTTGTAGGTTTAATAATTCTAGCCGTACCAATGGCAATAATAGCTATATCGATCTGGATTACATCGGGTATTCCTATCCTTTTTATCCAACAAAGAGTTGGTAAAGGTGGAGAAATTTTTGCTGTTAAAAAATTTCGGACTATGAGCGTGCGAACCGTGAAAGATAGCTCCATTACTGTTGCAGGGGATTCGCGGGTGACACCAATTGGCCGTTATTTGCGACGCTGGAAGTTAGACGAGTTGCCACAACTGTGGAACGTACTCGTTGGCGAAATGAGTTTGGTTGGGCCCAGACCCGATGTTCCGGGTTATGCAGACAAATTGCAAGGTGACGATCGCAAATTGCTTCTGCTGCGACCTGGAATTACTGGCCCTGCAACTCTCGCTTACAGAAATGAAGAAGAAATACTCGCAAAAGTTAGCGATCCAGTGCAGTATAACAACGAAATAATTTACCCAGATAAAGTGCGAATCAATTTGGACTACATGGAAAAGTGTTCTTTGATGCAAGATTTAAAGTATATTTTAGAAACGATGGGTGGTCGGTCTAATCATGGGGCTGATTAGAATCAATATTACTGTCAAATATCTCATTAATTCTCGCTCGGTGAAGTTCAGGTAAATTTACAAAATTTTCAATAGTCAATAAACCGGAGTGTGCTCATGAATTCAGAAGTTGCTTCTACCAAGAGTTTCAGTAAATACAGCCAATTGGTCAAGGCAGTATTAGATAGATTAGTCGCCTCGATCGCGCTGGCAGTTTTCTCTCCCGTAATATTAATGGTTGCGATCGCCATTTACATCCGCATGGGCGGGCCCATCTTTTTCTGCCAACTCCGTCCCGGTAAAAACGGTCGGGTTTTCAATTTCTACAAGTTTCGCACTATGACAAGCGATCGCGATGCTGATGGCAATTTGCTACCCGACGAACAGCGTCTCATACCCCTCGGTCAATTTCTTCGCAAAACCAGTCTGGACGAACTTCCTCAACTCTGGAACGTTCTTAAAGGTGACATGAGTTTTGTTGGCCCTCGTCCTTTACTCGTCAGATACCTCGATCGCTATACTCCAGAACAAGCACGTCGCCACGAAGTTATGCCTGGAATTACGGGTTGGGCTCAAGTCAATGGTCGCAATACTATTAGCTGGGATGCTAAATTCAAACTTGATGTTTACTACGTCGATAATTGGACTCTGTGGTTTGACTTAAAAATTCTGTTTCTGACAGTATTGAAAGTCTTGAAAAGAGACGGAATTAACCAAGAAGGCTATACTACAGCCCCAGAATTCACAGGTCTGCTTGACGATCGCAAAACTAGCAGCGAGCTCCGGTAGA
Source organism: Microcoleus sp. K4-B3 (assembly GCF_036704615.1). Lineage (NCBI taxonomy): Bacteria > Bacillati > Cyanobacteriota > Cyanophyceae > Oscillatoriales > Microcoleaceae > Microcoleus > Microcoleus sp. K4-B3. Next base: position 85,606 of record NZ_JAUBSF010000001.1, on the reverse strand, counting down.
GGTTCGTTTATTAAAACAGACTAAAGATTTTTGAGAGTCCTCTAAAAACGACTTAAGCTATGAGCCAGGGGATTTAATCGCTGGCTTTTCTTACTGCCCAATCTAGAAGAAACTAAAAATGGAGAGTTTTACCTACAGTCTTTCGGAGGAACAGCTAGCACTTTTACCTACGGAAGATGATATCGCTTTTTACGAAGAACACGGCTGGTATATCTCAAAAAAGGTACTCCCAGATGAGCTTATTGACGAGGCAATTTCAGGCATCGAAAGGTTCTACCGAGGAGAACGAGACACACAACTTCCCGTCAGCAAAGGATATAGCGACTGGAAACCAGAAGATGGCTGGGATATTGTTCGCAATAACGAATTTGTTTCTTTGCAAAATAAGCAACTTAGCAAATTGGGGCTTCACCCAATAATTGGCGCGATCGCGGCGCGTCTGGCCAGAACAAAACAGATTCGATTATTGGACGATCAGCTAGTTTACAAACCACCAACAAAAGATCGTAAAAGTGCAGTCGGCTGGCACGCAGATGGTGCTTACTGGGCCACTTGCAGTTCCCACAACTTGCTAACAGCTTGGATTCCGTTTCACGACTTCGACGAAGCTAGGGGGCCACTGGTTGTACTCGATCGCAGTCACAAGTGGTCTGGTCTCGAAGATGTGCGGTTTTTCAATCACACAAACCTGGAGGATTTTGAAGAAAAATTTCGCCAAGAAGGAAAGCAAGTGGTAAAAATAGCTATGACATTAAAAAAAGGTCAAGTAAGCTTTCACCATCGTTGGACGATTCACGGCAGCTACCCGAATAACAGCGATTCTTTCCGCTTAGCAATGGGAGTTCACCTCCAGGATCGGGCCAACCACTATCAGCCTTTTTGGAACAAGCAAGGAAAGCAGATTCATATCTTTGACGAAGTTTTGTGTAGAAAATTGCCCGACGGCGACCCGGATTTCAGCGATCCGGCAGTGTTTCCCGTCTTGTGGTCGGAAGAAGATAGACTATGAATGTTCAAATCATCGATCTACAAAATACTTTGTGGCTGAAAACTCTGGAAAAACTGCGCCACGACGTTTATGATTTGCCTGAGTACGCTGTTTTGGAATCTAGCAGAACCAATACAACTCCTGAAGCTGTTGTGATAGTTGACGGCGACAAAATTTTCTTTGTACCTTATTTGCTGCGTCGGTGTGATGACATCCTGCCTCCCGAATCAAAATCCGAGGCAATTTTTGATGCTGTCTCACCCTATGGATACCCGGGAATTTTATTAAGTGAAGCCGCAGCTAACACTCCTGGTTTTCCTGATTTGGCCATGAATGAACTGACAGGTGCGTTAAAAAGCAAAAGTGTATGTTCAGCTTTTTTTCGACTGCATCCAATCCTTAACTGCAAGTTTAATGAAATTTTTAATCCTGGAACTTTCACGGTCAGCGGAGAAACTGTCTCAGTTAATTTAAAACTTTCTGAGGCTGAACTCTGGGCTCATACTAGAAGAGGTCATCAAAGTACAATTAATAAGTGCAAGCGACTTGGTTTTACTGCCAGAATGGTTCCTTTGGAGCAATATATGAATGAATTAAAAAAAATCTATGAAGAGACAATGAATCGCGTAGAATCGAGCCAATCTTATTATTATAAACCGGATTACTTTGCACAACTTTTCAATTTCGGCGAAGCCATTCACTTATGTATTGTAGAATGGGAAGAGCAAGTTGCGGCTGCTTGTGTGTTTTTTGAATGCTGCGGGATAGTTCAAGCTCATTTGGGCGGAACGAAAAATCAGTTTTTGCACGATTCTCCTTTTAATTTATTGTTAGATCATGTCCGATACTGGGCAAAAGAACGGGGCAATGAATTTTTACATTTAGGAGGGGGTGTAGGAGGCTCTAAAGATAGGCTGTACACTTTCAAGGCAGGTTTCTCCCGACAAAGACACAATTTTCTTACAGGGCGGCTGATTGCAGACCAAGAAAAATATAATTATTTAGTGGGAGTGCGGGCAAAATTTTTAAACATTCAGCCTGAAGAACTCCTCAAGTCAAACTTTTTTCCTGCCTATCGAGATCCCAACAGAAGATAAAATGAACAAACAAATCCTCCTCTCAACACCTCACATGGGTTCCCTCGAACAGGAGTTCGTCAAAGAAGCCTTTGATACCAACTGGATCGCTCCTGTTGGCCCCCATGTGGATGCTTTCGAGCAAGAATTCTGCGAAGTAGTTGGCGCTAAACACGCAGCGGCTGTTAGTTCCGGTACCGCAGCTTTGCATTTGGCTTTACAATTAATTGGCGTCGGTTCGGGAGATGAAGTTTTTTGCTCGACTCTGACTTTTATTGCGACTGCGACGCCGATTACTTATCTTGGCGCCAAACCAGTTTTTATTGATAGCGATCGCACTTCTTGGAACCTCAACCCCGACTTGTTGAGAGAAGCACTTGACAAACGAGCAAAAATTGGTAAATTACCCAAAGCTGTTGTTATCGTACACCTCTACGGTCAAAGTTGCGATATCGACCCAATTCTGGAAGCTTGCAATGCTTATGAAATTCCGCTAATAGAAGATGCGGCAGAATCTCTAGGGGCTAGCTATAAAAACCGATCGCCTGGAAGCTTTGGTAAAATCGGCATTTTCTCATTCAACGGCAATAAAATTATCACCACTTCCGGCGGAGGAATGTTAGTTTCCGATGACCAAAAACTGGTAGAAAAAGCTCGTTTTTTGGCAACACAAGCCCGTGACCCCGCTCCTCATTACCAACATTCAGAAATTGGCTACAATTATCGTCTCAGCAATGTTTTGGCGGGAATTGGTCGCGGTCAATTACGGGTTTTGGATGAGCGAGTTGAAGCGAGACGACGCAATTTTGACTTTTACAAACAAGCTTTAGGAAATTTGCCGGGAATTGAATTTATGCCGGAAGCTGCTTTTGGAAAAGCTACTCGCTGGCTGACTTGTTTGACGATCGATCCTGCCGCTTTCGGTGCAGATAGAGAACAAGTTCGCCTAGCGCTTGCTCAAGAGAAAATAGAAGCGCGTCCGGTTTGGAAACCTTTACACTTACAACCAGTATTTGCTGATTGCGAATGTATTGAAGGTGCCGTGGCCCAAGAGTTATTTGAGTACGGGCTTTGCTTGCCTTCTGGTTCTAATTTAACTGATGAAGATTTAGAGCGGGTGACAAGTGCGATCGCCCAAATTCACAAATAAAATCGATGATATAGCCGAAGGAAGTTCGGCTACGGATTTTGTAAAGGATGTAACGGAGGCCAGGAAGAAGAAAGATGCGATCGCTATTATATCCCCGACTTCTTCAAAAAGTTGGGGATTTGGGTATTCTGTCTTTTGATTAATTTTCCTACCATTCCTGTAATGCGATCGCAATTCCTTGTTTTAATCTTGGTTCGAGACTCTCTTGCTTAACTAAACTTTCTAATTGCTGCCTCGCCCTGGCCGCACCTAGCTTTTTGAGCGCAGCCGTACAGTGCAGCCGGATGCTGTTATCGGCATCTGCTAACAGTTGAATCAGCACATCTAGCGCTCTAATATCTCCTAATTGCCCTAACCCTAAAGCTAAAGATTGTTTGATTGCCGCGGACTGCACGGCGGGATGATTGCTTTCGAGTAAATCGAGCATAATTTCAGCAGCTTTGGCTTTTAATTCCGGCTTTTCCACTCGGCCTAAAACAGTGATAATTTCTTGACAAATAGGAGAGTTTGTGTTATTTAATTCGGCAATTAAGGTTTGCTGCAAATATTCTAAAGCGACTGCGGTTTCGCTCCAGCTTAGGGCGCGCACAGTTTCGATTTGCAATTCAACCGGAGTTGTGGGCGATCGCAGCAATTCAAATAAAGCAGCCGCAGCAGCATCGGTTTTCACTCGCCCGATCGCGATCGCCGCTTGCTGACAAACTTCTAATCGGATGTCCGAAAGCAAAGGTTTGAGCAAGTTCACTAAATCCAACTCTGCGTCTAAATAGGCGCGCGCGCCGAGAGCTCGCACGGCTTCTTTTCTAACTGCTGTCGCCGGATCTTTGAGTGCTGCTACCAGTACCGGCGGGATGCGGGAGTCGTGAAAGCTGCTCAGGGCCTCGATTGCGGCTGCCCGCACCGCAACTTGAGAGTCTCCGACTACGCTCAACAGCGGTGCGATGGTTTCGGTGCGCCGAATTTGGGCGAGTGCTGCTGTTGCAAACTGTCGCGAGTCTTCTTGGAGTAGGAGAGTTGCGAGGGATTCTATGGCTGTCGGGCCGAAATTCCCTAGGGTTTCGGCGGCGATTGGGCTCAATTCTTCGTCGGAATTTTTGACCAATTCAACTAAAGCTTGAATCACTTCTGGGCGATCGAACTTTCCGAGAATGCGGGCGGCGAACCACCGGGATTCCGTGTCAGCGTCTTCGTCTTCGAGCACGGCAATTAAAGGTGCGATCGCGCCATTTCCCAGATTCGGCAATACTTTAGCAATTTCCCAGCGGTCTTGAAAATCGCCCCATTCCAAAGCTTGTATTGCTAAACTGACAGCTTGCTCTAAAATGTGTTGTTCCTGCGGCTTGCTGCCCTTGGCTGTCAGTTGCTGCAAGCATTCGACTAGCCCAGGCCAGTTTTGGCGATCGGCAGCGACTTGCCCTTGTTCTAAAAAATTAGACATAATTTTAGTTTTACTTTGATCCAGAAGCGAGATTGTTTGCTGCTAGCCCAGAGCCGGAGGTACTTTTTAGGAATCTTTGGCTACAATTATCCCTTTTTTGACATTTTTGTCAATCCATCATAATCGGTAAAATGAAACTAAAGCATTAATTTCATAAAGTTAAGCCATCAAGCTATACTTTTTGTAATTAAAAATACTCAACCAATTAAAAATTAACAAATGAAGAAAGCTCTACTTTTAGTAAACCAGCACTCCAGAAAAGGGCAAAAGTTATTATCTCAAGCCACTGTAGAATTGCAAGAACTGGGTTTTGAGTTAATTGTAGAATCTACCGACCACGCCCGCGAACTTCCCGACACAATTCGGCGCTACCAAAATCAAGTCGAATTAGTAATAATCGGCGGCGGCGACGGCACTCTCAACGCCGCCATAGAAGGTTTGATAGACACCAAGTTACCCTTGGGTATTTTGCCGATGGGAACTGCTAACGACCTAGCTCGCACTCTGGGAATTCCTACAGATTTATCCGCAGCTTGTCAAGTAATTGCCAGCCGTCAAGTTCGGCTAATAGACTTGGGTTGGGTGAACGGTCAGCATTTTTTCAATGTGGCGAGTTTGGGATTGAGCGTGCAAATTTGCCAGCGCTTGACTAAAGACGTGAAGCAGCGCTGGGGAGTTTTAGCGTATGCTTTTACTGCTTTGCAGACAATTTTGTCAGCGCGACCATTCAGAGCAGAAATTAAGGTAAACGACCAATGTTTTAATGTTAAAACTATTCAAATTGCCATTGGAAATGGTCGCTATTACGGCGGCGGCATGACAGTTGCCGAAGATGCCACAATCGACGACAGGCGACTGGATTTGTACAGTTTGGAAACAAAAAAATGGTGGGAAATCATTGCTTTGCTGCCGGCTATGAGGCAAGGAAATCATACGAGTTGGCCTAACGTTCGTGCCTTGCACGCTCAAGAATTTGAGGTTAATACTAGCAAACGCCGTCCGATTAATACCGACGGTGAAATCACCACTCACACGCCTGCAAAATTCCGAGTGATTCCCCAAGCTTTAGCAGTTATAGCTCCTTCATAACTCATAAATAATATATCAGTTAACTGGTTCCCAGGCTCCAGCCTGGTAACGAGTAATTTTCTTGTGCAACAGGCCGGAGAGCCTGTTCACTTAATAATCGCCTCCAGCGCCGTATTGCCACCCTTCAACTAATCGGTGAAAATAGTATTGCTGTTCCGGTGCTAAATTTTTCACCTGCGGTTCTACGGCTTTCCCCAAAGGCTGCAATCCCGTATAAATTCCTAAATTTACATAATGAACCATCCAATCGAGCAAATTAGCTATTCCTACCTGCGGGATAATTTTCATAACTAATCCGGGATGGCTAATTGCTGTTTTAAACAGGGTTTGGGACAAAGCCGGAAACAGCACGATATCTTGAAGAAACGGTTTGAGTACCGGTTCTCCCAACTCTTCCATTACCTGAAAGACGGTAGCCAAAAGTTGATTGATTTGATTGGGGTCTATTTTTTGATTCATCGCAGCACTCATCGAACGCTGAAACAACCAGGTAACTGATAGATTCGGCTGGTAGGGTTGCAAAAGTGCTAGGGAATTTTTGCTGAGACTATCGCTTGTTAAAGCTTCGTCAATTCCTAGAGTCAAGCGTTTGAGGTGGCGCACCATTGCGCCGAAACCGCCGAAGCTGAGGGGAGATTGGCTACCGCTGCTGTCTCCGACTGGGAGTATGCGATTCCAAGGCGTTTTTAGAGGACTTTGGCGATAGCAGGGGAAGAATCCGTAGAGTGCTCTTTGGAATTTTAATTGTTCGAGTTCGACGTTTTGATATTGGGGAAGCAAGCGTAAATACTCTTCAAATAATGTTTCTAAACTGAATCTTTCTGGGTCGGCGTCTATGTAGGTAAATAAGTAGGTGGTGCGGCCATCTCTGGCTGGAAATGCTTCCCAAAAATATTGGCACTGATTTTGCATTGGGGTGAAGGATGCAAATATGTCGCCGGTTTCGTTTTGGGGAAATCCTTGAGCGCAACTGCCGACTACTAAACATACGGCGTCGGGTTTTTTGCCTTGTCTTGCTTGGCGGACAATGGGCGAAAAATGTCCCATTGCGTCTAATAATAATCGGGTTTTAAATAAATTTTTAGTAAGTTGTAAATCGCTATTTTTCGATTCTACAAGGACTCCATTTGGGTGAATTGTGGCTGTTTTCAATGGTGTATTTTCAAATAAATTGCCTCCAGCTTCTATGAATCGCTGCTTGAGAATTTCTAGGAGGTAAACTGGGTCTATGCCGATGTTGAGTACGTCGCGCACCCAAATGTCTGGGGTGTTGGCAAAGCTGATGCGGGCTGGGTTGTATTCGGTGGCGATCGCCTTTTCAATCTCTTCAACAGATAGCAGATTTAGTTCTAAGAATGCGTCTAATTCTTTGCGAGAAATGTTCCATTCTTGCTCGCGGCCTCGCAGGGTGGCGCGTTCGAGCAAGGCTACTCGCCAACCCCGCACGGCTAAGGCTGTACCGATTAATATTCCTAGGGTTCCGCCGCCGATAACTATGTCGAAGTCGATGGTTTCGAGGGGTTGTTGGCTGTGTTTGACTGCTTGGGGTGCTGGTGCGGTGTTTTGTTTGAGGTTTTCCCAAAGTCGATCGACTTTTCTCAGGCCTCCAAGGGCGTCTGCTGGCAGTTGGGAGAGGATTTGTTCGGTGAGGGACATCGGGTTTTAGTATTAGACAGTGGTTGATTTTTTATAATTTAGCTTATATCAACGTTTCCGACAGTTTCAGGGCTTACGCATGAGGTGGCGAGAAACCCGGTTTCTAACAATTTTGGGCTTAGTAACGAGAAATCTACGAAGAAATCGGGTTTCTGATGTCGCAAGTGCGATCGCGAACGGAGTTTTTTTTATCATCACACAGAGAAACCCGGTTTCTGAAAATAAACCGGGTTTCTACCCCTCGTCGGTAAGTCTGGGGAATTATCTTTAATCAGCCATGCTTAACTCTTCAACTCGCAGCCGATCGCACAAAATTCCTTCGCACACAATAGCACCGCTTTCCGCACTCCTACAAACTTCTAACTGAGCTTCCGGCAGCGCTTCAAACAAAAAACGTTCCCCGGGAAACACCGTCCGCTCAAAATACCAATTAGGAATATTTGTAATCCGAGCGATTTGCACTTGACTGGTAGTATTCAGATACCAACACAAAATGCGCGCATGACGGTCGGAAATTACCTCATTCAGTGTCAAATTCATCTTTTTAACTTGTTTGTGAAACTGTGTGACCCATCGGCGACTGGCTTAAACTTAATATACCATATCACCCGTGAAAACAAAAATTTTTCAACATTTCTTAGGTTAATTAATAAAGACCCCAGGGGAAACTTTGGCGCATTCCACGTGTTCCCAAGAAGGTGCAAAAGCTGGCATTGCTAAAGCGCAAGATTTCCATCCTCCCCGAACAGGTGCGTTCAACAATTGACAGTAGCCCACGGAACCTCTTTGCAGTTTATAGTGACCGCAAAAATTACATTTAGAAGTGGGATTGCAGCCGCGCTCGCTAATTACCTGATTGGGATTGCTGTGGATGTTGTTGCGTTCTAAAGTCAGAGTTTCCATTAAGGTATTTTTTAAATGTTGTCTCTTAAGTATGACAGCCGGATTTCAGTCGTTGCGTCTATCTCAAGGCTGAGTTCCCATCTTAAGTTTTGTTTAGGGATCGATATAAAATAAGTCATTTTTGACAGGATAAAGCTAGGGAGCAATTTAATTTCCTTCCTGTCGAATTTGCATACCGGGCTTTACTGCCGAGCGGCTTGCGTGGGGATGTACTTCCTCAGACAGAGCTAATTATCCTCGCCTAGCTTGCTGAACAAATCGGCTAAAATCGTATTAGAAAATAAAAAACCTTCGGGATCGCTCAACCTCAAATTTCCCGAAAACGGCAGTTTCGCGCCCTCGCCTAAAGTTGCGTGAAGCGAAGCTATCCCGTAGGGAATCGCCCTATCCTCCGTCATAATTTCCACCCATCCTTGCCGCCAGTATGGTTGCAAACAATGCCAAATTTTATCAACCGTTTGCTGCGTAAACTTTTCAGTCAGCGCCGACAGGCTAACTCCTTCTGCTAAACGCAAACCTAGCATCAGCGTTTCTAACAAAACGTCATTTTCTGATACTTGAAAATTTTGCTCAATTTCTCGATCCATCTCTGGCTGGGTTTCCCCTCCAAGTTTTGGGGTAGCAGGGGAATTGAGGCCAGACATCGATCGCACCCACTGATAATATTCTTGAGTTTTGCGAGGCCTTGTTAGCCTCCGGCCTTCCACGTAACTCGCCGCCCCCATTCCCAAGCCGTAATAAGGGCGATTTTCCCAATAAACGCGGTTGTGGCGACACTGATAGCCCGATCGAGCGTAATTAGAAATTTCGTAATGTTCGTATCCAGCACCGGTCAGAATTTCCCGCGCTAAACGGTACATTTGAGCAGCGGTTTCATCTGCTGGTAGCGGCTGCGCGCCTGCTTCAAAGTAGCGCCCGAAAGCAGTCCCCTGCTCAACAATTAAGTCGTAACTCGACAGGTGAGTCGGGCTAATTTCCACCGCCGATTTCAGGGAAGCTTCCCACTGTTCTAAAGTTTGGTGCGGCAGTCCCGAAATCAGGTCTAAACTGAAATTGACAATACCAGCCGATCGCACTATTTCTACTGCTTCAAAAATATCAGCGACAGAGTGCGATCGTCCGCAAGCTTGCAGCACTTCATCCTGAAAAGCTTGCACTCCCAAACTAACTCGATTTACTCCCGCCGCTGCATATCCCCGCAACTGTTCTAAAGTAAACGTACCCGGGTCTATTTCTATAGAAATTTCCGCCCCAGCAGCAATCCCAAATTTGCCGTCGAGAGTCTCTAAAATATTGCTCAACTGACTGACAGAAAGCAGCGAAGGCGTGCCGCCACCAAAAAAAACTGTTTCTAGAGATGCCCCTAAATTTGGAGTTTCTTGAATTTCTTGACACAGTACGGCAACGTATTGCACGATTGTGCCGGAATTCTCGCCATTTTTGCGATCGCCCACCACAAAAACCGGAAAATCGCAGTAGTAACAGCGGCGGCGACAAAAAGGTACGTGCAGGTAAGCCGAACTGGGAATGCCGGAATTTGCCACTTGCGCACTTTTTTTAAATTCAAATGTTAAATAATCTGTGGCAGGGTTCATTACATCTCAAGCCGAAAGCGCAACTTCAAATCTAAAGTTTTAATTAAACTATCATGAATAATTATGTATATTATGACATTTTATTACCAAAAAAGCGCTGCGAACGATCTGCTCTTTTAATTTAACCTAGTACCAGTTTCGATCGGCCACAATTCCCGAACAGCTCGCAGGGCGGTCTATTCGCACTTCGTGCCTGCTTTCGGCGGGGCGTGGTAAATGCCGACCAACTCCCTGGCCGAGCCCCCAAAGGGTACAAGCGCGAAATATAAGTTTATGAAAATCCCTCAGTAAATATAGCGATATCCGACCAAAGCATGAAAACAAGTATCAACACTGGAAAGATATAATGTGAATAAATTCATTAACCTAGAACTAATGCTAGACGCAATCATAATTATCTCATTCATAATCGCAGGCGGAGGCATCGGCTATTACGGAGTCGAACTGCTGCCGAGCAACCTGCTGGAGCAAGTTACAAATATACAAGGTTTAAGCTCCGTACTAGGCTCGTTTGGAGCATTAATCGGCTTCGTGTTGGGATTAGTGGCTCAAACAACCTATAGGCGCCTGGAAAAACAAGTCGGCGATATGCCGGTGGAGATGTTACTGACGCGGGCGATCGGCTTAATCATCGGACTGCTAGTAGCGAACTTAATGCTGGCTCCGCTGTTCCTGCTGCCAATTCCCCGCGAGTTCGGCTTCATCAAACCTCTAGTCGCAGTCTTGGGAAGCGTCATGTTCGGCTTCACAGGCGTCAGTTTGACCGAAACCCACGGCCGCGCTTTCTTGCGTCTGATCAACCCCAAAAGCTTAGACACGGTGTTGGTAGCCGAAGGTACTTTCAAACCAGCAAGTGCTAAAGTTGTCGATACTAGCTGCATTATTGACGGCAGGATTGAAAACCTGCTAGAAACAGGTTTCCTCGAAGGTCAAATTATCGTGCCGCAATTCGTGCTCCAAGAACTGCAACTGGTAGCTGATTCCGCCAACGATCAAAAGCGAGTGCGCGGGCGCCGCGGCTTAGATGTACTCAACCGCATCAAAGAAACATATCCAGAACGAATTCAAATTCACTCGGCTGACTACGAAGATCTTGCCACAGTCGATGCGAAATTAGTCCGCTTCGCTTTGGATATCGACGGCATTTTGCTCACTAACGATTACAACTTGTCGAAAGTAGCTACCGTCCAAAAACTGCCGGTTTTGAATATCAACGATTTGACTCATGCGGTGCGCCCCACTTATTTGCCGGGAGATACGATCGAACTAAAAATCCGCAAAGAAGGCAAAGAACCCTCTCAGGGAATCGGTTACTTGGATGACGGCACAATGGTTGTCGTGGAAGCCGGTAGCAGCTATGTCGGCGGCGAAGCCCGAGTCGTAGTCACCAGCGCCCTGCAAACTAGCGCCGGCCGCATGATTTTCGCCCGCCCTCAAGAGTCCGTTATTGTTTGAAACTGAGTAACAATGGCCAGGGCAATCAGAATCAAATATTGCGATCGCTGTTCCCAATCTGCCCCGACTCTCTACCGCGCCCGGTATGACGAGTCGGGGCAGTGGTTTTTTTTGTGTCTTAAATGTTGGGAATCGGTAAGTAAAAACAATCCTTTTTACTTCTACGGCGGCACTTGGAAAGCCAGCAAGAAAAAATAGCAATTACCAGCTTCTTCTTCTTTTCTCTTCCTTCGTGTCCTTAGCGTCTTCGCGGTTCGATCATATCAATATCAGTGATTCAGGAGTAATTAAAATCAACCAATCTCGATCGCATCTTCATACAATGTCTCGATCGCACAGCTAAAATTAACGCTAGCAAACTGAACTTCTTGTCCTTGACTGTAAGGATAAAGCACCCACAAACCCTCGGCATTCCGGCGAAAACACTCTACACTAACTCTTTCTTGATTGATTAACACATACTCTTGCAAACTTTCTGAAGTTCGGTAATCAGCAAATTTATCGCCTCTGTCAAAAGCCGCTGTTGTCGGCGATAAAACTTCCACAATTAAGCAGGGGTAGATAATGAAATCTTCATCAGCATTTTTGTCTCGTTCATCACAACTAACCGCTACATCGGGATAGTAATAGAAATTTGATGCCTCAATCCGAACTTTCATATCTGCCATGTAAGTTATGCAGCCACTCCCCCGAAGATGATTTCTCAACAGTGCAAACGCATTTCCCGAAATGATAACATGAGCTTTGCTTGCACCTGCCATTGCATAGACTTCACCTTGTCTGTACTCGTGTTTGATCGGACTGACTTTCTCTGCTGCTAAATAATCTTCAGGAGAGACGTAGGTATCGCTTTTACTTGCAACCATATAATTTGGAGGTTGGTGAGGATTACACAATTATAGCCGTAGCTTGCGGGGCGGGACGCCATCGCCCTTTTTCACCTTTCCCCCAAACTTTTAACGTCGGCGCGGGGCCGGAAGCCTCGCACTATTGCCATTTTGCGGTTGCGGTTTTTCTTGCAGCTTCATCGTCAAACTAACCCGCTTTAACTTCTCATTTACCTCCAAAACTCGGACTTTCACAACTTGTCCGACTTTGACAATCTGTTTGGGATCATCTACGAAGCGATCGGCTAATTGAGAAACGTGAACCAAACCGTCTTGGTGCACTCCCACATCAACAAAGGCTCCAAAGTTAGCTACATTCGTGATTATGCCTTCTAATTCCATGCCAACTTGCAAGTCGGAGATTTCTTTGATTCCTGCTTGGAAAGTGGCATATTTAAACTCGGCTCGCGGGTCTCTTCCCGGTTTTTCTAGTTCGGAAATAATGTCTCGGAGTGTTGGTTCTCCGACTTTTTCGGTGACATATTTCTTGATGTTTACAGTCTTGATTTTTTCCGATATTTGTGTTATTCCTGTCAGCGGCAACTCTAAATCTTTGGCGATCGCCTGCACGACAGGATAACTTTCGGGATGAACTGCGGTATTGTCCAGGGGGTTTTCGCCGCCGCGAATGCGGAGAAACCCGGCTGCTTGTTCAAAAGCTTTTGGCCCGAGTTTGGGAACTTTCAGGAGTTGGCGGCGATTTTTAAATGCGCCGTTTTCGTTGCGGTAATTAACGATATTTTTGGCAACTGTTGCCGTCATTCCTGACACAAACGTCAGCAGTTCTTTGGAGGCTGTGTTTAAGTCAACTCCGACATAATTAACGCAGCTTTCTACAGTTTCATCGAGTTTCTTTTTGAGCAATTTTTGGTCAACATCGTGCTGGTATTGGCCGACTCCTATTGATTTCGGGTCGATCTTCACGAGTTCGGCGAGGGGGTCTTGCAAGCGCCGTCCGATGCTGACTGCGCCGCGGACGGTGATGTCGAGGTCTGGAAATTCGGCGATCGCCACTTCGCTTGCTGAATAAATCGATGCACCGGATTCATTCACCATGACTTTAATCGGTTTCCTGTCCATTTCTGCCAAAACTTCCGAAACAAATTCGTCTGTTTCGCGAGAAGCTGTACCGTTGCCGATCGCGATTAATTCAATTTTATACTTTTCAATTAAATGCTTGACAATTTTACCAGCTTGTTGTCGCTGAGCGGCCGCTTGGTGGGGAAAAATTGCTTGATATTCTAAAAATTGCCCGGTTTCATCGAGGGCGGAAACTTTGCAGCCCGTGCGAAATCCCGGATCGATCGCCAGTGTCGGTTTCATCCCCGCCGGCGCCGACAGCAGCAACTCGCGGAGGTTGGTTTCAAAAGTGGCGATCGACTCGATATCAGCGACGGCTTTGTTGTGCGATCGCACTTCTGTAATTAACGAAGTCTTCATCAGTCGGTTGAAGGCATCCTTCAAAGTCGATCGATAAAACTCTTTAACTTCCGGTATCCTAGTTCTAATTTCCTGACCTTCCAAATAAGCCATCACTGCGGATTCATCAAACGCTAGTTCCAAATCTAAAACCCCTTCCGTTTCCCCCCGAAACAGCGCTAACATATTGTGCGACTGAACGCTTCTCGCCGCAACTTGGTAATTGCGGTACATTTCAAATTTAGTGCTTCCTTCCGGGAAATCATCTTTAATTTTCGAGACAAAAACTCCTGATTTCATCAAAAACTCTCGCAAATAAGCCCGCAATTCTGCTTTTTCCGAAACCGCTTCCGCCAAAATATCCGCAGCACCTTTGAGAGCTTCTTCTGCTGTTTTTACTCCCTTTTCTTCCGAAATGTATTTAGCTGCTTCCGCCTCAAAATCTGCTGGTTTAGCCGTCGGTAAGTTCAGAGACTTGATAAATTCGGCCAGGGGTTCCAAACCTTTTTCTCTAGCAATTGTCGCTCGCGTCCGCCGCTTGGGTTTGTAAGGCAGATAAAGGTCTTCGAGTTCGTTTTTTTGCAAACACGATTCGATTTTAGCTTGCAATTCTTCAGTGAGTTTCCCCTGAGAGCTAATCGTATCTAAAATCGACTTTTTGCGGTCTTCGATTTCCGTCAGATAGGTGAAGCGATCGGAGATGTCCCGCAACTGAATTTCATTCAGCAAATCCGTGCGTTCTTTGCGGTAGCGGGCAATAAACGGAATAGTTGCTCCCTCGGCGAAAAGTTCCAGAGCATTATTGACTTGAGACAGATTGATGGAAAGTTCTTGAGCAATCAGTTGAGGAATGTCGATCATAGTGCAGAAGTTCGGGTCAGTCGATTTTAGATTTTAGATTTTAGATTTACTTCACGGAATAGAGGAAAAAAAGCTTGAGAGAAAAGTTTTACAGGGTTTTGGCGCTCGTCCTGTAAGTGTTAAAGTGATGTTAGCATAAATGCAGTCATTTCTCAATATTATATGTTGCCTTTTAAATATCCTGTGCCGCAAACCGATCCGCCGCGATCGCCCAGAGAAACACTGCCGACGATGTACGATTTACCGAGCGAAGACCCGGAGGAACCTGGTTTGCCTGACGAATTTCACGATTTACAGCCGCAGTTGTTGAGCCTGACATTTCGCCCTCGGAATTATCCAGCTTCTGAGATATTTAGCGGCACCGACATGAACCTTTATTATGACGTGCATCACACTTTGTGGCACAAGCGGCCGGATTGGTTTGGAGTTGTGGGAGTTCCCCGACTTTACGATCGCTCGGAACTGCGGATGAGTTATGTTACTTGGCAGGAAGGCGTGAATCCTTTTGTAATTGTAGAACTGCTTTCGCCGGGAACGGAAAAAGAAGATTTAGGCGACAATACCGATGAGGAAAAATTGCCACCTCAGTCGGGAAACACTGCGGGTAACGGGCAAGTTTTGGAGCCGGAGACGAAGGAGGAACCGCCTAGAAAATGGGAGGTTTACGAGCAAATTTTGCGGGTTCCTGTTTATGCAGTTTTCAGTCGCTATACTAACAAATTGCGAGTGTTTGAATGGAAGGGTGGACACTATCAAGAATTAGAATTGCCCGATTCGCGAGTGTGGATTGCTGACCTAAGTTTGGGCTTGGGTTTGTGGCAAGGGGAGTTTCAGGGAATCGATCGACTGTGGCTGCGCTGGTATGATGTTGATGGCAATTGGATTTTCACTGAAGCGGAACAGCAACGGCAGCGGGCGGAGTCAGCGGAATCTAGGGCTCAACAAGCGGAAGCTCAATTGCAGTCTTTAATTCGGCGGCTGCGGGAATCTGGCATCGAGCCCGATCGATTTTTAAACGGTTAGAGAGGACTGAAGTCCTGGCTAAAAATTGGTTCGCAGTCAGGACTTTAGTTTTTTTTTACTTCACAAGAAGACTGAAGGCCTCACTATACACAGGCTTTAACATTTGATCGAAACTTGATTGGTTGCCGCTTGTTTGTTTCTTGCTGGTACTCTTTTTGGTCAAGTCATCCCTGTCGAGAGAGTGATGCAAATAAGCTTTACCGACCGAACCGAAAAGTTGCAGTTTGTCAGAAATGACCCATCGCATGGCATCGATAGCTTTTTCCATTATTTCCAACAAATCCGGATGTGCCTCAGAAATGCTACTTTTTAACACGTCCATATAAGCTTCGCGAACTTCCGTATTCACATTAAATTTAGATACTCCGAATTTAATACATTGATGAATCATTGAGTCCGGCAAACCCCTAGAACCGTGCAGCACTAACGGCACTGAAACAGCAGCCCGAATTTTTGCCAGACGCGGAAAATCGAGTTTCGGTTCGCTGAAATATTTGCCGTGAACGTTGCCAATTGTTACGGCTAAAAAATCCACCTTAGTTTCTTTGATAAACTCTACTGCTGCTACTGGATCGGTCATTTTTGCAGCTTTCTCATCGATTGTCAAACCGTCTTCCCTGCCACTAATTCTGCCGATTTCTGCTTCAACTGCCGCACCGTTAGCGTGGGATAATTTAGTCATTTCCCGGCTAAATATTAAGTTTTGTTCGTAGGGCAAAAAAGAACCGTCTGCCATAATTGATTTGATACCGGCGGCTAGGGCGAGGTGAATGTCTTTTTCTGAGGTGCTGCGATCTAAGTGTACTGCGATCGGCACTAAAGATTTGCGCGCGGCTTCCATGGAAAGCGCGACTAAAGGCGATTTTCCGTATTGGAGGACGCTGGGGTGAAGTTGCAGTATAGCAGGACTGTGCAGCCCTTCGGCGGCATTGATGACGGCTTTTATTCCTTCGAGGTTGTAGACGTTAAAAGCGCCGATCGCATAACCATTTCTCAAAGCCGTGTTCAGCAATTCGCTAGTCGAGGCGAGCATAAAGTACCTACTTTAAAAACTTTTCTGAATGTCGATCATTCTATCCAAGTTTAAGGGCAAGCTCAGCTTAATTTGTGTTTATTTTAATTGCGAATTCTTCGGCTACTATTTATGTGAAGTGAATTTATTCTTGGGTAAGGTGCGCTTAGCGCACCCTAATATTTGTAAGGTGCGCTTAGCGCACCTTACGACTAAGTGATTTACTATTTTTGTGCGTTACCAGCGTGCAAACCGCACTCTTTTACGGTCGCTTCTTCCCACCACCAGCGACCTTCGCGTTCGTGTTGGTTCGGCAATACCGGCTTGGTACAAGGTTCGCAACCAATGCTTACAAAACCGCGTTCGTGCAACTTGTTGTAAGGCACATCCAAAGCGCGAATGTAGTCCCAAACCTCTGCCGAAGACCAGTTTGCTAAGGGGTTGAATTTAATTAATTCACGATCTGGAGTTGAGAATGCAGTGTCAACTTCAATAACCGGAATACCGTTGCGGGTACTGGGACTTTGGTCTTTCCGCTGACCCGTAATCCAAGCATCGAGAGTATTCAGTTTGCGGCGCAGCGGCTTGACTTTCCGCACGCCGCAGCATTCTTTGTGACCGTCTTGATAAAAACTAAACAATCCCTTTTCATCTACTAGGGCTTGTACTTCTGCTGCATCGGGAAACATTACTTCTAATTTAATGCCGTAATGTTTTCTGACTTGCTCCAAAAACTGATAAGTTTCTGAGTGCAATCGTCCGGTGTCTAGGGTAAAAACGCGGAAGTTTTTGGTAATCTTTGAGGCTATATCGATCAGAACTACGTCCTCGGCACCGCTGAAAGAAATTGAGATGTTTTCAAAGTTTTCTATGGCAAATTTGAGAATTTCTCGCGGTGTTTTTTGACTGTATTCTGCTTCTAGGGCCGCAATGTTGAGATTGTTCTGCTGGATGGCAACCATATTTTCGGGTTTTCAGTGTTCTTTTCCTCTAGCCCTTTATTATAGCCGATCGCCGTCTCTCTATCACCGATAAATTTGACTGCATTTGGCAGCAGTCTTTTCGGCTGAACCCACAATCGAGATCGAGGATGGCGATCGCCCGCTTGTCCCAGTTTTGGTGAACCCAACACTCCTCTACTGGATAAAATTGGACTGCTGCGCGGTCAATTGAATTTGCCCCCCAATTATAAATTACAGAAAATAAAATTATTTAAATGCCATTGTTAAAATCCCTAAAATTTGACTCGCCTCATTAATAAAATAATCTCGCTTATCGAGCGATATGGTGCTGTCTTTTAACTGGAAAAACTTTTCATCAGTACCAGTAGTAACAGCGCCCTAGATATTTCCAATTTGCTCTACTTTGCGCTGATGAAATAATTGAGCTAGCACCATTGCCGCAATGCAGTGACAGAGTTATAAATCCACAGCAGATAGCTGCGGGCTCGCAAATTAAACGCAGGGCGAGTTTACCGATCCAAAACTTATACACAACACTCAATAAACCCGCTTATTTTACGCAAACACCCGGTTTATGCCTGAGTCCTATTATCGTTTTAGCTGGGGTATAGCAGGTGTTGAAGGAAAAAGGAACGAAGAACAAGGAAGTTGCAATCTTCAGCTCATGTTTCAGCAATTAAGAACCTCCTCACTGTTTGGGCGGTTACTATATTAGTTTGGTCAATATTATTCTGATTTTTTCCCCACCGTTTCACGTTTTTTGCCTTTTTTAAGAAAAGTTAAGTTGCTTTCATGAATTTAACTGTTAGTTGGCAGTCGGCTGAAAAAAATGATATGATGCAAAGAAGGAAGCATTACATCAAGGCGCTCGACATCAAAATTTAATGTCAAAGTCGAGAGTCAAAAAATCAAGAAAATTAAACTTTTGAAAAAAGGGGAAGCCACTCTTAGTAATAATGGTAGATACTGTTTAACTAGAGAAAAAACATTTGTAGCCACTGCGGAGTCACCTGTAACCGAGTGGCAGATCGCGATCGCCGACTCGGCGTTTGGGGAATTGGCACCCTATCCTCAAAATCTCCCGCCTACAATCTCATAGGCTATTACACAGGCTCAGTCTGGTCACAGGACAACGTTTTGACAGCTTTGGGATGGCGATCGCTCCGCCACATCGAATCAGCTTTAGAAGTAGCTCAAGGCTTATTTGACATGACATTGCTGCAACCCTACGAGCCTCCCCCCGAACTTTTCGGGGGCTACGAGCGCAACAGCCAGAGCGATCGCTCCGTGCAGTATTTTTCAACTGCTGCAAATGATGTTAAATTTAGTATCATCTGCTACCAAAAAATAGTGATAAATTATCGACTATACCACATTATAATCGATTTAAAAACTGTCGATAAATAATTTCAGAGTATGATCAACTTGGCTCGATTTGCAATTCGATCTATCCGGTTCGTCAACTGCTTGTCGGCTTACTAAAAAGCGAGGCAATTTGCGAGTAATTCTTGAAGCTTGAATTTTGGGAATTGGGAATTGCGAATGGGGAATTGCTAATTGCTAATTGATGAGGTCATTGTTCGCTGTGCGTTAACTTTCGCGAACCGAAGGAAAGCAATCGCAAGGTTGGAGGTTGTTTCGCTCATCGTGAGCAATGACAAATAGATCGGTCGGCAGAAAGCTAAAACCCTATCCTAGAAAATCCGGTTTTTCTATCCAGATCGATCGTTATAGTAATAGCTGTTGGTTTCAGAAAAGCCAATTACCAATTACTACTTACAGATTAATTTATTCAGAGTAATTCCGTGAGCGAAGTAAATTTTTATCGCTTTTTATCGCTGACAGCCAACCTTCAGCCATGCGATCGGCTATATTGTATTTAGAAGTACATTAATTTGTTCGCAAAGCGGAATAGTCTCACCGCCGCCGATCGCGCCAGCTTCTGAATAAACATCATCCGCTGTCAAGAACAGCAAGGAAGTGTGGAATCATGTCAAAAGTTTTAGTAGTGGACGACGTAAAGACCGAACTAGAAATCATTTGCCGCATTCTTCAAGATGCCGGACTGGAGGTGATCCGCGCTGGCGACGGCGAAGAGGCACTCGCCCTGATCCGAAAAAAGTGTCCTGCTCTGGTCGTTTTAGACGTAGTGATGCCGCGAATGAACGGGTTTGAATTGATCAGAGAATTGCGGGGCCATCGCGCAACTGCAAACTTGCCCGTAGTATTTTGTACTCATAAAAACACCGAGATCGATAAAGCTTGGGGAACCGATTTAGGCGCCGACGCTTACGTCAGCAAACCCTTTGAACCTCAGCAACTCGTCAACATCGTGCAGCGCCTGCTTTCCGCGTAAACAAAATATAAAGTGATCGGCAGCTTCTCAAAAAACATTATACCGAAAAATCCCGTTTATTTTAAGAAACTGGGTTTTTGAAACCCCTAAAAGTTTTATGTTTAATGATAGCGACCTGCTTATTTGGTTAACTCGCGATTTATTTACCAAAAACATTTTATGCACCAAAACTGCTCCTGAAAAACTCGATCGGCGGTCGGTTTTCAGGCCAAAGCAAAACTCTAATTTGTAAGCTACACTAGAAAAAAAAAATAAGCAATGAAAACAACTGCTCTTCCGGCGGGCAATCAGACAAGTGGAACAAAGCAATTTCTCCTGTTCGGTCAAGGAGGCAGTCTCTTCGCCATAGAATTAGAGGCAGTGCGGGAAGTCCTTTCGCTCAAGGAACAACCGATTTCCCCGGTTCCCAACACCCTGCCATTTTTGCTGGGATTAACCAACTTGCGGGGCGAAATCTTAGCAGCAGCAGACTTCGGACGGTTTGCAGGCATCGAGCCGGTTGACACCTACCACCCAAGCAGCCGCATTTTAGTGGTGGAAGCGCCCGATCCGCGAGACGTGAGATTGTCGACAATGCGCGTGGGATTAGCCGTCTCCCGTGTCGAAGGAGTTTTATCTTTAAATCCCGATCGCACTGTCTCAGCGATAGATGTCAGTCCCGACTTAGCACCCTTTTTAAAAGGTCTGTACAATTCCGAAGGACGCTTGCTAATGATTGTCGATGTAGAAGCGATCGCCCATTCCGAACGCTGGTAAAAATCAAGAATACAGATAAATCAGCAACCGCTTTCCATCAATAATTTTAACTAACGATCGCCGGCATCCGATTTGCCCCTCCTTAATTTTATGATCGAACTTCTCTATACCTGGATCGCAACGACTTTCACCCTGACATTGCCTGACTTCTCCCCATCGGTGGTAGCTGGGGCTGCTAATTGCATCATTTGTGCGTGTTACTTTGCCATCGCCTGGCTGATCACCTTAGGTTTGTGGCGAAACCGTCAATTCGGGTTCGACATCTTCGCCACAGTCACAGCCGGCATATTTTGGAGCTGCGCTTTCGGTCACAGCGGCCACGCCGCCGAATACCTGGGACTGCCGCACTCTCCGGTGGTGCAAACAGTGTGGGATTGGATAACTGTAATTCCGGCGATCGCTTTTTTGAGTTTGTCGAACCGCTACGACTTCTTAGTAGGTTCCACCCAAATCCTTAACTCTAAAAAAGAAACAGAACAAGCACTTAGCGAAACTAACCAGCGATTTCACGCAATCTTCGACCAAGCTTTTCAAGTGATCGCATTATTGGAGCCAGACGGTACTCTGATCGAAGCAAATCAGACAGCGCTAAAATTGGGCGATTTCCAAGCATCAGAAGTGCTGGGGCTAAAATTTTGGCTCACACCTTGGTGGGCATCATCTCCAACCAACCAGCAGCGCCTAAAAACGAACATTAAACAAGTCTCGATCGGCAATTTAGTCCGGGAAGAATACGAAATCACCGGCCCCAACAACGATGTGACAGTAATGGACGTGTCGTTTAAGCCACTGTTCAATAAGACAGGAGAAGTATTTCAAATCCTCGCCGAAGGCCGCGACATTACCCACCGCAAACAGACAGAAGTGGCCTTGCAGCAGCTAACCGCAAAACTAGAGCAGCGAGTCAATGAAAGAACCGAGCAGATCCTGCAAACTAACGCACAATTGGAACAGGAAATTCGCGATCGCACCGCAGTCCAAGAGCAATTAAAAGCCTCTGAACAATTCTTAAATAACATCCTCAACAGCATCCCAGACCCGATTTACGTCAAAGACGAACAGCACCGCTGGATAACATTAAACGATGCCTTTTGTCAATACATAGGTCACCGCAGATCGGAACTAATTGGCAAATCCTACGACGACTTCTTGCCCAAAGAGCAAGCAGACACATATAGAGAAACAGACGAATTAGTTTTCTTGACAAATACCAGCAGAGAAATCCAAAAAATCATCACAGACTCAGCAGGAAACACCTGCTATTTCTCCGCCAAAAAATCTACTTTTGTAGATGCCGACGGCAGAAAATTTCTCGTTTCCGCAATTAGAGATATCACCAAGCGCGTGCAAATGGAAGAACAACTGCGGCACACACTCGCAGAAGCAGAAAGCTCCCAAAACTTGCTGCGGACAGTCATTGACGCTACGCCAGACTGCATTTTCGTCAAAGATCGAAACTTGCGCTACACCCTAGTTAATGCAGGTTTCGCCGCCGCCTTCGGCAAAACTCAAGCAGAAATTATCGGCAAAGACGACGCCGAAATCGGCATATCGGTCGATCGAATCTTCGGCAACTTCCAGGCCCAAACCGATTCCCAGAACCAAATCCAAAACTTCCGGGCCGGCCACCAGGTGGCGTCGGGTTCCAACGACTTAGCCACCTTAGCCGACGGCAAAGTACACAGCTTCGACACGCTGAAATTGCCTCTCAAAGACGCAGAAGGCAACATTTTAGGAATGCTCGGCTTCGCGCGCGACATCACAGAGAGTCGTAAATCCCAACAAGAACTATTGCGGTTCAAAGCAATTTTAGAAACCACAACAGACTGGGTAGGCATAGCCGACTCCCAACAGCGCGCCATTTATCTCAACCGCGCAGCCAGAGAAATCTTGGGAGTTGGCGAGGACGCAGATTTAGCCGGAATCAGCATTTCTGACGTGACATCCCCCAAAAGTATCGACACTATTGTGAACGTCGGCATCCCCGCAGCTTGCCGGGACGGGGCGTGGAGTGGCGAGACAGTTTGGCAGAGTTTAGACGGCGAAGAAATACCAGTTTCTCAAGTAATTGTTGCCCACAAATCCGAGAATTCAGAAGTTGAATTTATCTCAACGATCGCCCGCAACATTAAAGAACGCAAGCGCGTAGAAGAAGCCTTGCAGCAGAACTTGCAAATGCTCGATCTTGCCAGCGACGCCTTGATAGTCCGGGATATTGACGGCACGATTAATTATTGGAGTCAGGGAGCCGAACGGATGTACGGCTGGACAAAAAAAGAAGCCTTGGGGAAACTCACTCATACTGTATTGCACACCATTTTTACCCAACCTTTAGCAGCTATCTCGGCACAGTTAGAAGAGCAGGATTATTGGGAAGGAGAACTAATTCACACCACAAATTACGACACCAAAATCACTGTATTCAGCCGCTGGAATTTGCAGCGAGACGAACAGGGAAAACCTAAAGCTATTTTAGAAACTAACAACGACATCACGGGGCGCAAACAAGCCGAAATCGAAAAGCAAAGATTGATTTCTATCGTAGAAAGCAGCTCGGATTTTATTGGCACGGCTACCCTGGATGGAGACGCAACATACCTGAATGCCGCTGGTATTAAACTAGCCGGATTGCAAAATATTGAAGAAGTCAAAACAAAAACTATATATGACTTCCTAACAGCAGAAGATGCTAAAAGCTTAAAAGAAGAAATCCTGCCGACTACTATGCGAGACGGTGTTTGGGAGGGCGAATTCCGCTTGAGGAACTTTCAAACCGGCGAAAACTTTCCCATTGATTTCACCCTATTTACAGTCAAACACCCAGAAACCGGCGAGCCTATGGGGTTGGCAACAGTTACTCGCGACATCAGCGATCGCAAACGCGCAGAAGAGATGCTGCGCGAGCGCGAAAGACTGTTCCGAGCCATTTTTGACCAATCGTTCCAATTAGTGGGGCTGCTCAAACCAGACGGAACCGTTTTGGAAGCCAACCAAACAGCCCTTGCCGTCGCCGGACTGGAGCGCGAAGACTTCGTAGGCACGCAGTTTGCAGATAATCTGTGGTGGCAAATTTCCCCAGAAGCCAAGCAAAAAGTGCAAGCTGCGATCGCCAAAGCCGCCGCCGGCGAGGTAGTCCGCTACGAAGCCGACGTGCTGGTTGCTGGGGGTGCTGTGATAACTGTGGACTTCTCCCTCAAGCCGATCGTAGACGACAGCGGCAAAGTCGTGCTGCTGATTCCCGAAGCTCGCGACATCAGCGATCGCAAAGCCCTAGAACGAGAATTAGTTTTGCGTCAAACCCGCTTTGACGCATTTTTCGCAGCCGCCCCGGCCTCCATGTTTATCTTTGACGACCAGTTGCGCTTCGTGCAAGTCAACGAGAAATTAGCGGAAACCACCGGTGCCTCAGTTGCCGAACACCTCGGCAAGACGGTGAGGGAAGTTGTACCAGAAAGGGTCGATTCCCTAGAGCCGATGTTGCAGCAGATTCTCGCCACCAACCAACCAATTTTGAATATCGAACTATCCTGTTCAACTTCCAAACAGCCCGGTATCGTGGGGGATTGGCTGGCTTCTTACTTTCCTTTACCAGGATCTGACGGCAAACCCATCGGTGTCGGCGGTGTGGCGATCGAAATTACCGATCGCAAAAAAGCAGAAGTAGAGCGCGATCGATTTTTTACCCTTTCCCTAGACTTGGTTTGTATTGTAGATTTTGAAGGGAAATTCAAGCGCCTCAATCCCGCTTGGGAAACAACCCTAGGCTACACCCTAGAAGAAGTGGAAAACCAACCTTTTATCAATTTCGTCCATCCAGACGATCGCCAAGAAACCACAGCCGAAGCGGCAAAAGTATACGATGGCACCGAAGTACAGTTCTTTGAAAATCGCTACCGCTGCAAAGACGGTTCCTACAGGTGGCTGTCGTGGAAAGTGCGACCTGAAACCGAACAAAAGCTCATGTATGCAGTCGCTCGCGACATTACCGAAAGCAAACAGGCGATGGTGCAACTGCAACAAACAACAGCCCAATTAGCCAGTTCCGAAGACCAATTTCGGCAGCAAAGCAATCTCTTGCAACTGCTAATAAACAGCATTGGCGACGGCATAATTGCTGCCGACGAAAATAGTAATTTTATTTTGTTCAACCCCGCCGCCGAAGATATCTTTGGCCTGGATGCGACAGATGCTATTCTCAACGAATGGTCGGCAAGATACGGTTTATTCTTGCCCGATACCGTCACTCCCTATCCCCCAGCGGACATACCTTTAGCGCGCACGGTTCGAGGAGAAGCCTTTGACGAAGTAGAGCTGTTCACCCGCCACGCAGGCAAGCCGGAGGGCCTGTGGGTGAAAATTAACGGCCGGCCGCTCAAAGACGAAACGGGGGCGCTCAAAGGCGGCGTAATAGTTTGCCGCAACGTCACCCAGGAAAGAGCTTCCCAGCAGCGAATGCAGCAGTTGGCCGAGGCACAGGAACGCTTGGTGCAAGAACTCAAAACGCGGCAAAATGCTCTCGACGAATCGGCGAT
The DNA here is from genome assembly GCF_036704615.1 of Microcoleus sp. K4-B3. Taxonomy (NCBI): domain Bacteria; kingdom Bacillati; phylum Cyanobacteriota; class Cyanophyceae; order Oscillatoriales; family Microcoleaceae; genus Microcoleus; species Microcoleus sp. K4-B3. Next base: position 60,448 of record NZ_JAUBSF010000001.1, on the reverse strand, counting down.
CGTCAGCGAAACTGACCCCAAAGGAACGATTACCTACGTCAACGACAGATTCATTGAAATATCCGGTTACAGCATGGGAGAACTCCTGCACCGCAACCACCGCCTGATCAATTCCGGCTACCATCCCAAATCATTTTTTCCAGAAATGTGGGTGACAATTTCTCGCGGTTTGGTGTGGAAAGGGGAAATCAAAAACCGACGCAAAGATGGCTCGTTTTACTGGGTAGATTCGACGATCTCCCCCATCTTTGATACCAGCGGCACAATCATCAAATATATCGCCATTCGCTTTGACATCACCGAGCGCAAAGAGGCAGAAGAACGACTGGAAAAATTGGCAGCAGAACGCAAAGCTGAAGCTGATTCTCTGACGCAGCAAGTCCTCAAATTGTTGGGAGAAATTAAAGGCGCTGCTCAAGGCGACTTGACAGTCAGGGCGGAAGTGACTAACGACGTTTTAGGTGCTGTCGCCGACTCTTTCAACTTCTTAATCGGTTCTCTGCGGAAGGTGGTAACGGGAATTCAAACTTTAGCCGAAGAGGTAACATCTGCCACCGGCGAGTCAATTAACAATACCAGCCAACTCACCCAACAGGCGGAAGTTCAAGCCACAAAAATATCTGCCATCATGCGGGAAATCGAGCGGATTGTGAATTCGATCCGCGACGTGCGAGATGTTTCGGTGCGCGCCGAAACAGTTGCCCAGCAGTCTTCTCACACGGCTGAAGCAGGCGGTGTGGCGGTCGATCGAGCTGTCGAAGGCATTAACGGGCTCCGGGTGACGATCGCCTCTACCTCAAAAATGATGAAGCGTTTGGGCGAATCTTCGCAGCAAATTGGCAAAATTGTGACTTCGATTTCTCAACTTGCTTCGCAAACTAATTTATTAGCTCTGAATGCTACTATTGAGGCGGCGCGAGCCGGCGAACAAGGTTTAGGCTTTGCAGTTGTCGCCGAAGAAGTGCGGAAATTAGCAGAAAGATCTGCCGGCGCTACTGAGGAAATCTCCGAAATTGTCGGTACAATTCAAGAAGAAATCAGCCGGGTGATGAAGGCAATGGAATCGGGGACGCTAGAGGTAGTGGAAGGCACTAAGCTGGCAAGCGAAGCTAAAACTCACCTCAATGCCATCATCGAAGTTAGTCGAGAAATGAATGCTTTGGTGGAGAATATTACTCGCGCATCTGCTAAGCAAACTGTTTCGGCTGAGGAAGTTTCTAGTAGTATGCAGCAAGTCAATGAGATTGCTAATACGACAGCACAAAAAAGTGCGGATGTCAAGGCTTCTTTGGACGATCTGTCTGGTTCTGTCAGCAAATTGCAAAAGTCGGTGGCGAATTTCCGCAGTTAGTCAGTTGACTGGTGACTGTTGACTGGTGACTGTTGACTGTTATACGAATCACTAATAACTATCGTTGTTGTCGGGGCGGGTTGACAAATATCCTGAATGCGAATTTATAGATAATCGTGAACCCACCCTGGCAACAATTACAGTTAAATAACGGGACATCATATATAAAAAAACTGCCAACAGACAACAGACAACAGTTAACTGTCAACAGACAACAGACAACAGACTAATATGAATGATGACGATTTAAACGAATTAATAGATGCTTATACCGCAGAATGCGAAGAGTTTCTCCAGTTAATGGAGACGAACCTGCTGGCGATGGAAGCTGCGGGGTTGAAAGAGCGACAAGCGGCAGTTAAAGAAATGTTTCGGGCGGCTCACTCGATTAAAGGTGCGGGTTCGATGTTGGGCTTTAAAAAGGTATCGGCGGCGGCTCACACGCTGGAGGACTGTTTTGTTATTTTGCGCGATCGCACAGACTTGTCGGCCCTGGAACCGACTACTGTTAGTGTTTTGCTGCAAGGGGTGGATGCTCTCAAAAAGATTGCGCTCGAATCAATTCAACACTCCGATGTCACAACTCCCGATCAAACTGACAACTTGGAGGCGATCGCCCAAATTTTCGCTCAGTTTGAAGCCAAGTACGGCAAGTCAGAAGACTCGCCAGTCCCCGCAGCCAGCCAATCGCCCGCCCCGGAAACCCTGAAACTGATTTTTGAACACGAAGTGCCGCCACTCTTCAATCGCCTAGAAACCGAGCTTTCCCAAGCTTCCGAGGCGGATTTGGCAAAAAGCGTCACCGCCCTCCATCAGGTTTACTACCAACTCTCCGGTTTGGCTGGAATGCTACAATTGCCGGATTTTGGGAAAGTCGCCGCACCCCTGAGAGATTTGATCGACTCTCCAGACTTGACTCTAGAACGGTTGCAATCCGAGGGTTGGGCGATCGCCCAAAACTTGCAAACCGCACGCCAACAAATATTGGAAGGAAGGGCGATCGAAATCCCCGAAATCTCCCCCTCCCCCACTCCCCCCCACTCCCCCATTCCGCCACTCCCCCCCACACTCTCACACTCCCACACTCCCCCTCACTCACCCACACTCCCCCTCTCCCCGTCCCCCACTCCCGCCGAAATCATCCCCTCCCCCACACTCCCTGCATCCCCCTCTTCCCCAGTCCCCAACGCGCAAAGGCCGACAATCCGCGTAGACTTAGAACGGTTAACTGAATTGGTGAATCTAGTCGGAGAATTAGTCATCAACCGTACAAATTTAGAACTTCAAGAATCCGAACTGCGCGGCGAAGTCAAGCGCATCCGCCGCAGTATCGTAGATTTGAACCTATTCGGCGGTCAGTTGCGAGAAGAATACGACAGACTGAGTTTTGCAGACTGGAGAGGCGGAAACGGGAAGTCTGGATTGGGAAAAAGTGCAGCAGCAGAAACAGAATTCCCAATTATTGCTAACGGCAAATCCTCTCAGGCCCATGCTCACTTCGATATCTTAGAGATGGATCGTTATACAGAGTTCCACTCGACAGCCACAGAAGTCATCGAAACTGCCCAAGCAATTTCTCAATCCGCCACCAAATTAGACACCTTAGCCATGAAATTCGAGCGCAGTACCGACCAACTGCGCCGCATTACCGACCAACTGCGCAGTCGCGTCATGCAGTTGCGAGTCGTGAATTTCAGCCGCGCCGTCGATCACTTGCCCAGAGCGCTCCGGGATATGTGCCTCACATACGATAAAGAGGTCAACCTGCTGCTAGTGGGAAGAGATACCAAAATTGACGAAAGTTTGCTCGACGCTTTGCGCGACCCCTTAATACACTTAGTGAGAAACGCTTTCGACCACGGCATCGAAATGCCCGAAGTTCGGCAAGCAACCGGCAAGCCCGCCAGCGGTCACATTGAAATAGAAGCCCGCCACCAAGGCGGCCAAACTATTATTACTGTCGCCGATGACGGCAGAGGCATTGACCCGGAAATCATTCGCCGTAAAATTGTCACAAAGGGTTTGGCTACGGAGGAACAAGCTCAAGAATTTTCCATTGCCGAACTCTACGATTTTCTGTTTTGGCCGGGTTTCAGCACTACAGAAGGGGTCAGCGACCTTTCGGGGCGGGGAGTCGGGCTCGACGTGGTGCGAACAAATTTGCGGACTGTGCGGGGGACTGTGAAGGTAGACTCTCGCCTGGGAAAAGGTACGAGTTTTATCATCAAACTGCCGCTGCTGCTGTCGATTACTGATGCGTTGATGGTGAAGACCGATCACAATAAAATAGCAGTGCCGCTGGATGCAGTCGAGGAAATTTTGCACATTAAAGCCTCGGAAGTTCACATCGCCGGCAATCAGCCGATGCTGTGGTGGCGGGAGGAATTTATTCGTTTGGTGAGGATGCAAGATTTGCTCGAATACAGCGTCGTCGCCCCGGATGCCCCCTCTCCTGACCCTTTGACCCTAGAGGAAATTCCCGTCCTGGTTTTGGCTTCTACCGAAGGAATGCTGGCGGTGGCCGTGGAACGGCTGATCGGCCAGCAGGAAATTGTGGTTAAACCTTTGCCGCCGCCTCTATCCAAGCCTCGCGGGGTTTTGGGGACTACGATTTTGGGGGACGGGCGCGTGGTGACTATTCTGGATGTGGACGATTTGGTGGGTCAACCTTCGGCAAATAGTTCGATCGCCGCTGTGTCCGGTAAAGTGCAGGAGATGCCGCCGAGTTCGAGTCAGTCACCGCTGATTTTGATAGTGGACGATTCCTATACTATTCGGCAGTTGCTGTCTCTGACGCTGACTCGTGCTCGCTACCAGGTGGTACAGGCTAAAGACGGAGTGGATGCCCTGGAAAAGTTGCAAAATGGTCTTGATTGCAGTTTGGCGATCGTGGATATTGAAATGCCCCGGATGGATGGATTTGAATTGTTGCGATCGATCAGATCGACCGAGCAGTTTGCTAATATTCCCGTAGCCATGCTGACATCCCGCAGCGGCGAAAAACATCGGCAAATGGCAATGGAATTAGGCGCCAATCAATACTTCACCAAACCTTACAGCGAGGCCCAACTTTTACAAGCCATCCCCAAATTAATCAAACACTAAATAATCCCATCTAAAATCTAAAATCTAAAATCTAAAATCTAATAATTCCCAATCTCAAACAAATTTAGGCAAAAAGTGGTTGGACACGCGAATTATAGCGGTAAGGTGCGCCGAGCCGCGCACCGTAATAAAATCAAATAATCTTCAATCTAAAATCTAAAATCGCATGACTCACGCCAATTACAATCGTCGCTTCCGGAGCCAGAAACAAGGCACTGTTAGAATTACTCCTAAAAAATTTGTTTCCTTTGAACTAGGAAATGTTTACTATGCTATTCCTATTGAACGAGTGGAGCGAATTGTTAAAAAATTTAATCCCTACGGTCTTTTACCGGGCGGTAATAGTTTAGTGCGACATCAAGAAGAACTGATTACGCTGATTAATTTATCTAAAATATTTCCCAGTGACGGATCTAGACTCGACTCGAACTACCTAATTGTTTGCACTTTAAATAAGAATGAGCGGTTGGGGATTCCCATTCCTGATATGCCAAAAATTTTGCAAATTTCCGAAGAAAGCTTCTGCGAGATTCCCGAATTGTACCGTCAACAGCAACTGCCTCCGGTAATAGAAAAGTTAATTCGCGCACCTGACGGTTCCGAAGTCTTTTATCTGAATTTGGATCTATTTAGCGAAATGTAGGGTGTTCACTTTTGCAGGTACTATACAATATAAATCGTATTTTCGCCAAAAGTTATTTATTTATGAAAAAACTCACAATAATGTCGATCGCCCTACTAATTTTTGCAGCAACTCTCGAACTGCCGAAGGTGGGGCTGCAACTAAGTGCGATCGGGCAAATAGAAACACCTCAACCCATCCCAACACCCCAACCAATCCCAACACCCCAACCAATCCCAACACCCCAACCACAAACACCCCAACCAATCCAAACACCCCAACAAATCCAAACACCCCCAATCCAAACACCCCAACCAAAAGCAGACGACCCCAAAAAGCTCGGCTACGTCTCCCCAGAATTTGCCGAAAATTTCTCCCAGCAACAAATCGACCTAATCAACGCCAACGTCGAAACGCTGCTGCTAACTCAAAGCTGCTCCCGCTGCGACCTCCGAGCCGTAAAATTAGTTAACATTAACTTAAAAAATCCCATCCTTACAGGATCAGATTTATCAGATGCCAACCTCAGCGGTAGTCGCTTCGAGATCTCAGATTTTGTCAACACCAATCTAGCTCGCACAAACTTAAGCGGAGCCGAATTAGTAGGAGCGAGAATCAGCAATGCTAACCTCAGAAAAGCTAACTTGACAAAGACAAATCTAGACGGTGCAGACCTGCGATTTTCCGACTTGAGGGATGCCAATCTTTCCGATGCCAACCTCCGCAATGCTAATATAGATGGCGCTAGTATCGATCGAGCAAGTATGGCCGGCACCACAATGCCAGACGGCCGAAAAAATAATTAATAATAGAGGTAGTCTTATGTCGCCGATTAAACAACGCCTTCTCGAAGCGATCGAACGGACTCCTGAGCCACTTTTAGAGCAAACGCTGGCATTTCTGGAATTTTTGACCAGTCGGACACAATCCGCGATCGCCCCAGACTTCGACTCAGATTTTGACTCAGATACCGACTCCAACGAGCAAATCCTCGCCGATCTGAAAGCCTCCCTCCACCAAGCCAAAGCGGGACAAACCTTTCCCATATCGGAACTCTGGGACGGTATCAATGTCTGATATGTCAGTCCAAGTCACATTCACGGTACTCTTCAAACGTCGCCTCAAAGGACTCGCTAAAAAGTATCGCCAAATTCAAACCGATATTCAGCCAGTCCTTGATGAGCTTATCCAAGGAAACTTCATAGGAAACCAGATTACAGGGACTCAATACACCGTTTACAAAGTCCGGGCTAAAAACAGTGATGCCCAAGTTGGTAAGAGCGGCTGTTATCGCTTGATTGATCAAGTTGAATCACCGACTCAAGTTGTTTTACACCTGATTTACTCGAAATCAGAACAAGCAAATGTCTCCGCCGAGGAAATCCAAACTGCGATCGCAGAATACCAAGCGAACCCAGACGAATAAGCCATTTTTCAAATCTAAACGCTTGCCCTTCTTGCTCTTTGAGGCGCTCGCTGTCATCGTCAAAATCCGTGTCGTGCCTTCCTTCAATTCTATTCAAACAGCCAAAAACCTCTGAATCACCTCATCACTCAACTCGCTAGTGCTTCCAGAAGCCACAATCCCCCCTTTTTGCATAGCATAATACCAATCAGCCTGCCGCACAAAATGCAAATGCTGCTCCACCAACAAAACCGAAATACCCCTAGTCGCAACCACACGGCGCACCGCAGCTTCAATATCTAAAATAATCGACGGTTGAATCCCTTCCGTCGGTTCATCCAAAACCAGCAACTGCGGCTCACCCATCAAAGCCCTAGCAATAGCTAACTGCTGCTGCTGTCCCCCGCTCAAATCACCTCCCAGGCGATCTAGCATAGTTTTCAAAACCGGAAATAAATCAAAAATTTCATCAGGAACTTCAGGATTTTTGGTTTTGGTTGGTTTCGCTTCCAAACCTAACAATAAATTTTCCTTCACCGTCAAACGGGGAATAATTTCGCGTCCTTGAGGTACGTAACCAATTCCCAATCTAGCCCGCTGGTGAGTCAACTTAGAAGCAATAGATTCTCCGCCAAAAGCAATAGTGCCACTGCGCGGTTGCAGCAACCCCATAATCGTTTTTAGCATAGTAGTTTTGCCCACACCATTGCGGCCAATCAAGCAAACCATTTGCCCCGCATTTACGCTTAAATCGACATCGCGCAAAATGTGACTTTCGCCGTAATAAACATTCAAATTAGAGACTTGTAGCATAGTTTTTAATGGGTAATTAAACCGGGAAATTGGTAGCAACTAACAAATAACTTCTTCCTTCTTCCTGATATTTTACATCCGTTACATCCGTTACACAATCCGTTGCCGAACTTCCTTATCCCTAATATTTTACATCCGTTACATCCGTTACACAATCCGTTGCCGAACTTCCTTATTCCTAATATCTTACATCCGTTACATCCGTTACACAATCCGTTGCCGAACTTCCTTCTTCCTGATATCCGTTACATCCGTTACACAATCCGTTGCCGAACTTCCTTCCTCTTACTCTTCCGGTTTGCCCAAATATACCTCAATTACCCGATCGTCATTTTGCACCTCATCCATAGTCCCCTCGCACAAAACCGCACCCTGATGCAACACCGTCACCTGCCGCGCAATTTGCCGCACAAACTCCATATCGTGTTCAATTACCAACACCGAATGACTTTCGGCCAGCGAAATCAGCAAATCTCCAGTTAACACCGTTTCCTCATCCGTCAAACCCGCCACAGGTTCATCTACCAACAACAAATCAGGAGATTGAGCCACCAACATTCCAATTTCCAACCATTGCTTTTCCCCGTGAGAAAGCAAACCAGCCGAAACATCAGCTTTAGCAACTAAACCAATTGTTTCTAACAAACCGGCAACCGTGCGTTTTTCAGCAGCAGAAGCAGGCTGGAACAAAGTCGAAAAAACATTTTTATGGCGGCTGCAAGACAATTCCAAATTTTCGCGCGGCGTTAAATTTAAGTAAACTCGCGGCGTCTGAAACTTGCGACCAATTCCCAAGCGGGAAATCCTATCTTCCGACAACTTGCGTAAATTTTGTCCCTTAAATAACACCCTGCCCTCTGTCGGCTGCACCTTCCCGGTAATTGAATCGAGAAAAGTGGTTTTTCCCGCACCGTTGGGGCCAATGATAACTCGCAGTTCGCCGGCATCCATGCTGAAATTTAAACCGTTGATGGCTTTAAAACCGTCAAAACTAACAGTCAAGTTTTCTATTTCTAATACTTTGCCATTCATAATTAGTAATTAACTCACTAATGGACAACAACCGATACCTCTTGTAGGTGCGGAGCGCAAATCTTCTCATTATCAAGCCGATTTTTTACCCTGCCGTGGCACCATATTTTCTACTTTTTGCTGGCAGTTTACTCTAAAGTAAAACTGCTAGAACTGCTCGACATTGCAGTTGGGCTTGCAGCCATAATTCGCTCCGCTAACTTCGATAGTGGCAGACTTTGCAAATACACTTTTCCAGGCCCGGTTAGCTTGACTAAAAACAAGCCTTCGCCGCCAAATAGAGCATTTTTAAACCCGCCAACAAACTGAATGTCGTAGTCTACTGTGGGAGCAAAAGCTACTAAACAGCCGGTGTCTACTCGCAACACTTCGCCAGCTCCCAAATTTTTCTCAACTATTGTTCCTCCCGCATGAACAAAAGCTAGCCCGTCACCCTGCAATTTTTGCAGAATAAAACCTTCTCCGCCAAAGAAACCGACACCGAGCCGCTTGGTGAAAGCTACCTCAATTTCAATGCCGTTGGCCGCACAGAGAAATGAGTCTTTTTGACACAAAAATTTACCGCCAAGTTGACCTAAATCGAGGGGAATTACTTTACCTGGATAGGGGGCGGCAAAAGCGACGCGGGCTTTGCGATTTCCGGCGTTGACAAAGGTGGTAATGAAAAAACCCGCTCCTGTCAGCATCCGTTTGAAACCTTGAAATAAGCCGCCGCCTGTAGATGTTTGCATTTGGATGTCGCCTTCCATGTATGTCATGGTTCCAGCTTCAGCCCTGACGCCTTCTTTGGGGTCGAGTTCAATTTCGATGAGTTGCAAATCGTCGCCGTAAATTTTGTAGTCAATAATATCTGCCATATGTTTCCCCTCAAGTTAAAGAACGAAGCTGTTTGCTAAGGATATATAAGTAAGTGGACATATATATTGCGTCTCCTCAGAGAGAAACCCAGCTTTTCCCAAGTCTATTGCGATTGCTTCGTTCCTCGCTGCCTGGTGACATTTATTTATGTCCGCCTACTTATATATACACGATATTTTTGCACTCAATGTTCAAGTTCTTCTTTTTCGCGCTGCACTTGAGGGTCTTGTTCCAGGCTGGGGTAAGTAGATGCGTACTTCGGTCTTCTGAACAAGCTGCGGATTTGCTCAAAACCTTGATGTTGCAGCCATCCGACTAAGCCGTCGGGCAGCACTGTGACTACTATGAGGAATAGCGCACCTTGGAAAAACAGCCAAACTTCGGGGAATTGTTCGCTCAAGAAACTTTTGCCAAAGTTGACTAGCAGTGTTCCCAATATTGCTCCCGATAATGTGGCGCGACCTCCCACTGCGACCCAGATTACCATTTCAATTGAAAAGGCAATATCCATTGCTTTTGGCGAAATGATTCCGGTTTGTACGGTAAATAATGCGCCTGCAATCCCGGCTAAACCGGCAGAAATTGCAAAGACTAAAACTTTATATCCTGTGGGATTGTAACCTGAGAAACGCAGCCGCACTTCGTCGTCGCGAATTGCTACTAGCAGGCGACCGAAACGCCCGCTGGTCAGCCAGCGGCAGAGGGCGTAAGTTGCTGCTAGAAATAGTATGGTGAGAATGTAGAAAATATATTGAGTATCTCGGTCATTTACTGTGGCTCCGAACAGGGTTTTAAAGTCGGTGAGTCCGTTGGTTCCGTTAATGAGTTTTTGTTGACCGTTAAAGAAGTTGAAAAATACAATAGTTGCTGCTTGGGTGAGAATTGAAAAGTAAACGCCTCGAATTCGATTGCGGAATACTAAATAACCCAAAAGTGCGCCCAATATAGCGGGGATGAGAACTACTGCTAATGCTGAGAAAGGAAATGAATAAAATGGTTGCCAAAACCAGGGGAGTTCGGTAACGCCGTAGAGGTTCATAAATTCTGGCAATTGACTGCTGGCGGTTGGGGGAATTTGCAGTTTTAGGTGCATGGCGAAAGCGTAGCCGCCGATCGCAAAAAACACCCCATGCCCTAAACTAAGCAAACCGGTGTATCCCCAAATCAAGTCTATGCCCAGGGCGGCAATTGCTAGGGCTAAAAATCGCCCCAATTGATTGAGGCGAACGTCGGGGAGTATTCCTGGGATCAGGAATATGAATGTGAGGGCGATCGCGCTGACAATTGCCGCTTCTTTTAGCCAGGCTTTTTGATATTTTTTCTGCATTTTTCGCTACCCTCGCAGTTGTAATTTTTAATTTTCTACCGTCCGCCCTTTTTGCGGGAAAATCCCTCCCGGCTTCACTTGCAGAAAAGCCATAATTAAGGCGAATACCATTACTTTTGCCATGCTGGTTGTGGCGAAAAATGTGAAGAAGTCGGCTAAAGGCTTGACAGGAGCGAACATTATTGCTAACGTCCCCGAACCGATCAGGTAATTTGCAGTGCCGATCGCGATCGCAGCAACTACACTCCCCACAATCTTGCCGACACCGCCCACAACCACCACCATAAAGGTATCGACTATATAATTTTGTCCGGTATTTGACCCTACGGAACCGATCAAACTAATCGCACACCCAGCGACACCAGCCAACCCCGAACCCAAAGCAAAAGTCAGCGCGTCTACTTGTTCGGTAGGAATTCCCAAACACGCGCTCATGCTGCGATTTTGCGTTACGGATCTAATCCGCAATCCCCACACAGACTTTTGCAAAAATAGGTAAATTCCCGCCAAACAAATTCCGGTCAGGACAATAATAAAAATTCGGGCGTAGGGCAATTGGAAATTGCCCAGCGGGATGCCGCCGCGCAGCCATGCAGGCGCAGTTACATCCACGTTTTGAGCGCCAAACCAAGGTTTAGTTACTGCGAGTTGGTAAGTTTGCCCTAAAAAGGCGCTCACCGCCCAGGAAATACCCAAAGATAAAGGCAAAATTATGGCGATTATTTTGTTGCGAATGCGATCGAAATCCAGGCGCTGCTTCAATACCCGCAATCCCCCAAAAAACAGCAAACAAAACACCCCAATTCCAATTACCAGCACCCAACTCACGCTGCGGACAAACTGCTGCAAAATTAAACTTACGCCCCAAGTTGCCAGCAGAGTTTCTAGCGGCCGCCCGTAAAGATAGCGAATCACTCCGCGTTCAAGAATTAATCCTACCAAGGCCGCTACTAAAAAAGCTAGGGGAATCGCAAATAAAATATATGTTTCAAAAGCAAATCCTCCGATACCTTTGAAGACATTTTGCACGACGAAAGTTGTATAAGCCCCCAGCATCATCAACTCGCCGTGAGCCATATTAATCACGCCCATCAGCCCGAAAATAATCGCTAGTCCCAGGGCTGCAATTAGTAAAACAGCGCCGATGCTAATGCCGTTAAATAAACCATCTAATATCGCCACTTTTGTTACTCCTGCATCAAGTCGGTTAACTTTGTTCGCGGATAATAATTAGGGGCGGGTTTTACCCCATTGGTGTCAACTTAAGCGTCGAGTTTTATATTATAAAAAATGCTTAGATTCAGTATCTCGATTCCCCTAAATCCCCTTAATAAGGGGGACTTTGAAGACTCCAGTTCCCCCTTATTAAGGGGAGTAGGGGGTGACGCAAGAACGCTCTTGTCCCCCCCTTATTAAGGGGGGCTAGGGGGGATCGAAGATACGTTGCCAACGTTAACAAAATTGGTATTACCTACTTATCAAGCTTTGAATTTTCCGCCTTTTGCGGGGTCTGACCAATCGCAAGAAAAGCCTTTTGTTTCAGTGACAAACTGATTCCAAGGAACCGGCTGCACTGCTTCTGGCGTAGCAAAAGCAATGTTAAACAAACCGTCGTCTCTCACTTCGCCCAAGCGCACAAATTTAGAGATGTGGTGGTTGTTTTCCATCGTAACTTTGCCCTCAGGCGCGTCAAAGGTTTGACCTAAAGCTGCTGCCCGCACTTTTTCCAAATCGTCTGCTGTCCCTGCTTTTTCGACGGCTTGCTTCCACAGGTAAACCATGATGTAAGCTGCTTCCATCGGGTCGTTAGTTACTCTATCTTTGCCGTATTTTGCCTTGAAAGCTTCCACAAATTTTGTATTTTCCGGAGATTCCACAGTCATGAAGTAATTCCAGGCGGCGTAATGACCTTTAAGATATTCTACGCCGATCGCCTTTACTTCTTCTTCTGCAATACTGACAGACATTGACGGATATTTGTCCGGGCCCAAACCTGCACCCTGCAACTGTTTGAAGAATGCTACGTTGCTGTCGCCGTTGAGGGAATTGAAAATCACACCCCCGTCTGGCAAAGCTGCCTTAATTTTAGTAATAATTGGCGTGACTTCTGTCCCGCCCAAAGGAATGTAATCTTCCCCAACTAATTCGCCACCTTTGGCTGCTAGCTGTGCCTTGATAATGGTATTTGCCGTGCGAGGAAAAACGTAGTCCGACCCGACTAAGAAGAATTTTTTGCCTTTATTTTCTAGAAGCCAGTCAACTGCTGGTTCGATTTGCTGGTTCGGCGCTGCCCCAGTATAAAAGATGTTCTTGGAACACTCTTGACCCTCGTATTGTACGGGATACCAGAGCATATGATTTTTTTCTTCAAATACTGGCAATACTGCTTTGCGGCTGGCGGATGTCCAGCATCCGAAGACGGTGACAACTTTATCTTGGTCGATCAATTTTTTTGCTTTTTCGGCAAAAGTCGGCCAGTCTGAGTTGCCATCTTCTACTACTGCTTCGATTTGTTTTCCGAGGACGCCACCAGCTTTATTAATTTCTTCGATCGCTAATTGTTCGGCATCGACAACGCTTTTTTCACTGATTGACATCGTGCCGCTCAAGGAATGCAAAATTCCTACTTTGATCGTGTTTCCACTGCCTGCTGCTGGTGTAGTTCCTGTTGATGTGGGGGAAGTGGCGGGAGTTGCTGTTGGAGTGGGAGTTCTACAAGCTTTGAGAAATAAACTGGATGTTAGGGTAGCAGAACCGTATAAAAGAAATTTCCGCCGATCGAATCGCTTTGTCATTTTTTCTTGTTACTCTTCAATAGATGAGTCAGATGATTGAGAATAATAACACATAGCGACTTGATATTAAGACTCGGCTCATAAGACTGTTGTATGTTTAGCTACAAAACTTATTGTTTGTGACAAAATCAATGCTTTGTGGGGATTGATGGCAACTGCGACAGAAACCCGGCTGATACCATGTTAGATTTTAGATTTTAGATTCACTGATGAAATAAGGGTTTGGTGCAGGGGCTTACCGTTGCATTCTGTTCTGAAACCGGGTTGAGACACCAAAATACGTCTTTTCAGCAATTAGTGTGACATTAGAAACCGGGTTTCTTTACAGAAATTATCTTATTGATGCTAAGAGTTAAGCAGAAACTGGGTCGATCGCACAAAATAGAAACCGGGTTTCTCGCTCTCAACAGGTTATTGATGCTACGAGTTAGTCAGAAATCGGGTATATCGCCCAAAATAGGCGGGTGTCAAAGCAGGTGACGATCGCACCTCGCTTTGAGATCAAAGCGAAGTGCGATCGTCACTTGTAGAAATGCCCCTGATTTATGGAGAATAGCGGACTCGAACCGCTGGCCTCTGCGGTGCGATCGCAGCGCTCTACCAACTGAGCTAATTCCCCTGATTGAGTTTTAATTTAGCATTTTAGATGCGGGATTTCGGAATCTAAAAGCTTTACAGGTTTTGCTTGCTCTCACGTTCGCAGACCGTCACCTACGTTAGCACGTAACTGCTAAAAACGTCAAGTGTTTCGCGCAGCCGGCTCAGTGGGGGCGATCGAGCAAAGTTCCGCCACTCTGTCCAACTCTAAATCAGCAAAATAGTCCACCGTCCAATTAGCTTGGCGCTGGATCATGTGAAACGGGTAAGTGTGAGTCACACCCGCTACCTGAATCCCCGCCTTTTTCGCCGCTTCAATCCCCGCAAAAGTATCTTCTAGCGCCAAACACTCGATCGGTTGCAGGTTAAAGTCGGGATATTTCTGGTTGAGAAGTTCCACAGCCAATAGATAGCCGTCGGGTGCTGGTTTGCTCGCCCTCAAGTCGTCACCTGCGACAATTAACTCAAAGTTTGCTGCCAAACCGGCCCGATCTAACACCAATTCTATCTCCGATCGCATTGCCCCGCTAACTACGGCCATTTTCAGTCCGGCGGCCCGAATTTTGGCCATAAATTCTGCCAAACCGGGATAAATCGGCAGTTTCTCCAAAGTATCTATTTGAGCTTTGTAAGCTTCTGCCTTGCGCTGCAGCAGTAGATCGAGGTATGTTTCTGTCAGAAATCGTCCCCGGCGCTCGAGCAGTGCGGTAATGCAAGCGCGATCGCTCCTTCCCAAACAAACTTCTCGAAACTCCCCACGTTTGAGCTGGAGATTTTCATCGAGCATCAATCGATCGATTATTTTCTCGTGAATCGGCTCGTCATTAACAATTACACCATTAAAATCAAATAAAACTGCTTTTAGGGTCATTAGTTATGAGTTATTAGTTATGAGTTATGAGTTATGAGTTATGAGTTATTAGTTATTAGTTATTATTCAGTCCGCGAAGGCGGACTTTGTTTGTGTAGCCCCGACTTCGAGTCGGTGGTTATTTTAGTCGGGAGTGATTCTGTAAATCAAGCAGGAGCCGGAATGCCTGGTAAATCGCCATCAAAATCAGGAGTTCGATCGCCCAAATTCCACCCCCTCGCCACCTTTGCCTGTTCCAAATCTTCCCCAGGCAAAGGTTTCACACCCTGCGTTACCTGATTCACCCACCAGTGTTCGTGAGTTTGCACCGCCGCGAATCCAGCCGCCCCCACCCAAGCATCGAGGCTGCCAGCCGCGTAAGACTTAATATAAGGCTCTTCAAAGATATCAGCCAGCCACTCTGTCTGCCGCAAAGTTTTTTGGTTTCCGTCCAAAATTGCCACTTGTCCCCCAACATTCAGCAGTCGGAAGCTTTCTCGCAAAATTGCCCGCGATACAGCAGGTGGCGTTTCGTGAAACAGCAAGGAAGCTGCGACTAAATCGAAGCTGGCATCTGGAAAAGCAACGCTTTCAGCATTTCCGTGCAACCACTCGATTTTTAAGCCGGCTTTTTGCGCTTTCATTTCGGCAACTACCAGCATATAAGGCGACAAGTCCAGGCCGACAACTTCCGCTTCGGGAAAGGCTTGCTTGAGCATGAGCGTTGTCGAACCGGTGCCGCATCCCAAATCGATGATTCGGCGCGGTTTCACCCGCACAGCGTCTATTAAGCCTTGCCTGACTACTGTTTCGTGGGGAGGCAAAACGTATTGCGTGATTGGATCGTAGGAAACGGCGGCACTGGGGTTGAGGTAGCCGCCTTTAATGCCGTGAAAGTTTTGGCTGCTGTAATATTCGGGATAAACTAGGTCGGGTTGTCGGTAGCGATCGCCCGCTGTTTCCCAGTCGATACCTTCGTAGAGTCGTTTCAGTGCTTCTTCGTCGATCGCCAATCGAATCAGGGGGGACAAAAAGCGCTCGAAAATACTATCCTTGCCAACAGCCATAAAACTCCTTTAACAAAAACTATTCTAATTTTAGCCAAAGGCCGTCAACTTAGCATTCATTAAAACTGTTGAGTCCCTCTTCCCTCTTCCCCTCTATCCGTTACCTCCGTTACAAAATCCGTGGGCTTCCTTTCCCACTTCGTTCTTATACGTGTTTCCAATAATAATGCAACTGTAGACAAGCTCCAAACCCTTATTTCATAAGTCATTCCCAATTCTATAATTTAAAATCTAAAATCTAAAATCTAAAATCTAAAATGGTATTACTTCCCGTTACTAATAGGAATTTTTACCAAAAACTCCGTGCCACCGCCCGGAGGTTTAGAAATTTCGATGCTGCCGCCATGTCCGTCCACTACAATTTTGTAGCTAATTGCTAACCCCAAACCAGTGCCTTTGCCCACCGGTTTAGTAGTAAAAAATGGGTTATAAATTTGGTCTTTAACGCTGTCGGGAATGCCGGGCCCGTTGTCGGCGATCGCCACTTTCAGAAATTTTCCGCCATTTTCGCGAATTACTCCCGTGGAAATTGTAATAATTTTATCCAGGCGATCGATCTCGTTCAAGGCATCGATCGCATTGCTCAGCAAGTTCATAAACACCTGATTGAGCTGAGACGGATAGCACTCGACTAAAGGCACTTTTCCGTATTTCTTGACTATATAAATTCTATTTTTGAGGCGGTTGGAGAGCAGCAGCAAGGTATTTTCCATACCTTCGTGAATGTCCGCCAGCTTTTTGTCAGATTCATCTAGGCGAGAAAAGTTACGCAAAGAAAGAACTATGCTCCGAATGCGTTCGGTTCCTATTTTCATAGAATCCAATATATGCGGCAAATCTTCCTCGATAAATTCTAACTCGATTTCTTCTGTAAAATCTGCAATTTCCGGGGGAACCTCTGGGAATGTTTGTTTGTATAAACTCACCAATTCTAATAAATCTTTAGTATATTTGCTGGTATGAGGCAAATTAGCCGAAATGAAGTTAACGGGGTTGTTAATTTCGTGGGCTATCCCGGCCACCATTTGACCTAATGATGACATTTTTTCGCTCTGCACTAAATGAGTTTGAGTTGTTTTCAGTTCATTTAATGCACTATTGAGCCGTTTTATTTGGTCTTGGGTTTGACTGTAAAGGTGAGCTTGAGTAATTGCGATCGCCAATTGGTCTGCCACAGCTTTTAATAGTTGGATTTCCTCCCGGCTCCACAGCCAATGAGTAGCGTGGCTGCAAATTAAATAACCCTGCGGCTGGTTCTGAGTCTGAACAGGTACGGCTAAATAGCTATTCGCTTTAAGTTCGGGCGGTTGAGTTACACCCTCCGCCAAAGTGTCGCTCGAAAGAATAATTGGTTCGCTTTGACCACTCCGTACTAACACATTTTCTAGAAAGTAAGGCTCAAACTTTATGGCTGGTGTCCGAGAATCCGATTGGCAAGATTCCCACATAATTTTTAACATTTTGTTTTGCGGTTCGTACCAACCAAAAGCCGCCCGTTCTAGGTGCAGCAAATTTACTATTTCTTCGACTGTACTTGGCACTATTTGGTCTAATTCCAGGGAAGCGCGAATGCGTCCGGCAATCCGGTTGAGCATGGCTTCTCGCTCCGCTTGAGCGCGATTGTTTTCGGAAGAGTAAATTAGCCAAATTGCTGCTAGCATTGCCGGGCCGAGCAGTCCGGCTACTACAGATGTCAGCAAATTTAATGCTTGCAGTTGGGATTCAATATTTTCGCGGGGAATGACTAAAGCCATCGACCAGTTAACTTCCTTGAGGGGAGCATAGGCCACATACACCCATTTGTTATCTATTTTTACCAGTTCGATGTTCGTCTGGCGGTCGATCATCTGCCGCGCAATTGTGGAGAGTGCGGGGTCTTGTGACTGTAAAAAGCTTGGGGCCGGCAGATCGATATTTCCGATTAAGTTATTGTTGGGATGAACAATTGGCACTCCTTGTGAATTGATCGCAAAAGCATAACTGTCGGAACCGTACTGCAAGCTGTTAGCGACAGATGTTACTCGGTCTAATTTAATGCTGCCCGATAGGACTCCAATTACTTGATTGGGAGCGGGAGGCAAGGCCCAAATAGGAGCTGAAATGATGATCGTAGCAACTTTTGTAGTGCGGCCGATCAGCGGGTCGGAAACGTTGAGCTGCCCGGTCATTGCTTTTTTAAAGTGTTGGCGGTCTTTGCTGTTCCCGCGGTTGCCTAAAGTGTTGATAAATGAGCCGTCGGGTTGAGTTAATGACAGGATGAAATACTCTTTTAACCTGTATATTTCTCCTTGCAACCGGGGCTCGACTAATTTCCAATTGCGAGTGCCAACCGTAGGATCGTAAGCAATGGTTTCTATTTCTGATTTGCGGCTGCTGAGCCAGCGGTCGATTTCGTCGGTGCCTTTTTCTAGTTTTAATAGTGCTATTTGCTTTAAATTGTCGAGGATTAGTCCGCGCACAAAAAAATAGCTGATGCAAGCAGTTGTGCTAATGGTTAAAGCCGTGGTAGCCAGAATTAGCAGGGTCAGCAAATGGCGGCGCTGCCGTCTGTGCTGCCAAAGACTGTGCGCTTGTTGCCACCCTGATTGAGCAGAACTGCTGATGTTGTCCCAAAAGCGGCGCAGCTTTTTTGTTGGGTGCGGCGGCGCCGACATAGATCTGGCTTGATTTGCTGGGTTTTGCATCATCAAATGTTCCCTCAGAGTCAAATTCATCAAACGGCATTCTTCCTTCGTCCTTCGGCAGAATTAATATCAGGCAAGTAGTGACACCAGTTCAAGAAAAGAATGCAACTGTAGCCAAGATAAAAACGCTGGTAGTGATTAGTTATTCCCAATTCTTCAATCCTTTAATCTAAAATATAAAATGGTATGATTTGCATTCCTGACTGCAAACAGTTTTTATTCTGGTAGGACACTTGCATTCTATTGTGGCATCAATTTTATATTTCGACCTTCGGTTTACCTAATTGGGGTGAGTGCTTTACGATATCTTTAATATCTATCTCGTTTGTATAACAAAATAATTGTAAATAACACAGAGAAAATACGGAGCTTTTTAAATTAGCAATGTATTATAATGTATGAGCAAAACCCTCTTGACAATTTTACCAATTTGCGCTGTAGTTTTAAGGGGAAATTTTTTCCTCTAAAGCTTTTTTGGCGAAGCGGGTTGCATAAACGGTGAGGGCGATCGTTGCTAGCAAACCAATGCCGTAGAGAGCCCACTCAGCAGCAGTGCGCGATCGCCCTTGCGATCCGAGTGCAGCCAAACTCCCTGCCAGGGAACCGATATAAACATACATGACAGTTCCCGGAATCATGCCGATCCAAGATGCGAAAAAATAGTCTTTTAGAGATACCTGCGTGACTCCAAAAGCATAGTTAAGCAAATTAAACGGAAAAATGGGAGAAAGCCGCGTCAGCAACACAATTTTCCATCCTTCAGAGGCAACTGCTGCATCGATCGCCTTAAATTTTTGATTGCCCTCTATCTGTTTGGAAACCCAGTCGCGAGTTAAATACCTTCCTGTTAAAAAAGCGCAAGTTGCGCCTAAAACTGAGCCGATGGAAACGCAAACCGAACCGCCAACGACTCCGAACAAAACGCCCGAACCGAGAGTCAGCAAAGAACCGGGGATAAATAGAACCGTTGCTACAATGTAAATTAAAATAAAAGCTGCCGGGCCCCACGGGCCGAGACTCGCGATCGACTCCAGCGCATTTTTCAAAATTCCTTGGAAATTAAAAAACTTAGTCGCTGCAATTAAAGCCACAGCTAAACCAATCCCTAAAATCAGCTTCCAACTGTTGGATGGCGGCGGATTTTCACCGGGCGATCGCGAATCATTCATTGCTTAAAATCTCCATTCTCAATAATATGGGAATCGGGAATCGGGCCCAAAAGCATGGGGAATCGGGAATCGGGAATCGGGCCCAAGAGCATAGTTTCTTCCTTCTTCCTTCTTCCTTCTCAAATCAAAGTACCGCCACAGCTAGAACCGCTACCCGCCGTACAGCCGTAACAATAAGCTGCAGTTTGCACCTCTTGAATCACATCTAAACTGCCAGATGCGAGCAATTTAGCAGCAGTTATCTTTTCCCCGCTGCCAGTTTTCGCCGGCAGATTTTCCATCTGGTTAAAATCGCAGTCGTAGACATTGCCTAAATAGTCGATCGACAATTCGTTGCGGCACATTAAATGTTCCAGAGTACCGGGATTAAAATTCTCCTCCAAAAACCCGAGATAAGGCTTGTGGAGTTTCTTATGTTCCAAATGAAACTTAGTCCGTCCCACCGGTAAATTAGTAATCGCGAACAATTGATTAAAACAAATCCCAAAATGTTCTGCTAAATAAACCTTGTAATCTTGCTCTAACTTGCCCTGTTCCGGTGTTAGCGAAAACTTGTCTGTTGCCGGCACTTGTGGATTGTACACCAAATCCAGAGTTAAATTTGGGTTTTTCCCGTATCCCAACTGATTTAGCTTTTGCAGCGCCCGAATCGAACTTTCAAAAACACCGCTGCCGCGCATTTTGTCCACATTGTCAGCTTGGTAGCAGGGAAGCGACGCCACAATTCTGAGTTGCTGCTGCGCGCAATATTCAGGAATATCTTCAAAACCTTTTTCAAAGTAAATCGTCAAATTAGAACGAACAATTACCTCTTTGCCTGCGGCCCTGGCAGCTTCCGCTAGCGGTTTAAAACCGTACAGCATTTCGGGAGCACCGCCGGTGAGGTCAACAGTTTTAATTTGAGGAAAGCGGCGAATGATTTCAATTAATTGGTCGCAAATTTCCGGAGAAAGTTCTTCTGTTCGTTTCGGGCTAGCTTCTACGTGGCAGTGAGTGCAAGCGAGGTTGCAGCGTTTGCCGAGATTAATTTGTAAAACTGTAATCTGCTTTTTAGTTAAAGCTGAGTGAATTTTGTTTTTGAAAGGGGTGACTGCTGTCTGAATCATGTGCTAACCTTTTGGTCTGTGCTCGCAACGAATGTAGAGGCGTTCCGGCGGAACGCCTCTCATAATTTAGCACTAATTCTTTGGATGCGACAGATCCAAATTTTAACTGGTCGCTACAAACTTAATTGAAACTCACCTCTTACACCCTTATTGAAAACAGGCAAGATGCCTGTTCTACAGGAGAGGAATTTTGTTGTGGAACAGGCCCGAAAGCCTGTTCATAAAAGGCTTATTGACAATACTGCAAGAGCTGAGTTAAAACCGACAAGGCAAGAATTATAATTTTAACCCTAATCTTACTTTAGAGAGTCAACTAATGTTTCAACTCGTGCTTTAATTTCATCTCGAACGCGGTGAAAAGTTTCGATGGGTTGTCCGTCGGGATCGTCGAGTTGCCAATCTTCAAACACTTCTCGCAATACCCACGCTTCGGGTAAATTCACGCCACAGCCGCAGAGAGAAATTACGGCGTCGTAGTCTTCAGCATTGAATTCGCTTAATGGGTTAGATGTTTGATCGGTGATGTCGATGCCGATTTCTGACATGACTTGAATTGCTGTCGGATGAACTCTGCTTGATTCTAACCCGGAACTGGTGACTCCAATCTTGCCGGCTCCGATGGTTTTAGCGAATCCTTCTGCCATTTGCGATCTGCAGGAGTTCCTTTTGCAAACAAACATTACTTTTTTCATGGTTTTTGCTGGTTGTTCGTTGTTAGTTGTTAGTTGTTAGTTAGATGTTTCAAGGGCGCGATTTGCTACGTCGATCGCCTCTTTAGCGGCTTGTTCCTTGCGTTCGCTGTAGCGATCGGTCAAATAGTCCGTTTGCTCCCGCAACAGCAAGGTAAACTTGTACAGTTCCTCCATCACGTCGATCGCGCGATCGCGATAAGGCGAATCCTTCATCGTCCCATCTTCATTAAACTCCTGATAAGCTTTCGCCACCGAAGACTGATTCGGAATCGTAAACATCCGCATCCAGCGGCCCAAAATTCTCAAAGTATTGACTGCATTAAAAGACTGGGAACCGCCGCTAACTTGCATCACTGCCAAAGTTCGGCCTTGAGTCGGTCTGACAGCCCCAATACTTAAAGGAATCCAGTCAATTTGATTTTTGATAATGCCCGTAATATTGCCGTGCATTTCTGGACTCGACCAGACTTGACCCTCCGACCACAGGCTCAATTCCCGCAACTCTTGAACCTTCGGATGCGTATCGGGAACGCTGCCGTAAATCGGCAATTCAAGAGGATTGAAAAATCGAACTTCGGCACCGAAACCCTCAATAATTCTCGCCGATTCTTCCGCCAACAAGCGGCTGTAAGAGCGCTCTCTTAAAGAGCCGTATAGAAACAAAATTCTCGGTTGATGCGTAAAACTTGTCATGATAGTTTTAATTAAAATCCCGAAATCCGTTAGACAGTTCCCGATAAACTGCGACTGCTAATTGTGCTCCCCAGATAGGAGCAACCCAGTAAACCCAGTGGTATTCCCAAATTCCGCCAATTAAAGCCGGGCCGAGAGAGCGTGCCGGGTTCATGCTCGCTCCGGTAATTGGCCCCATAAATGCAGCTTCTAAGCCTACAGTTAAGCCAATTGCTATCCCGGCAAAGCCGATATGAGCGCGTCTATCTAATCCCGAACCGAGGATAACAAACATTAAGATAAAGGTCAAAACAGTTTCTAAAATTAGAGACTGCAACCAGTTACCATTGAGAGGGATAGTTGCACCGAGATTTGCTACTTTACCTAGGGTAATTAGCAGCAATTGAGAAGCTGCGCTCGCACCCGCACACTGCGCTAAAACGTAAGGCAAAACTTTGTATTTTGGGAAAAAACCGCTCGCCCAAAACCCTAAAGTTACGGCCGGATTAAAGTGTGCGCCGCTGATGTGTCCTAGAGCGTAAATCATCGCAGTTACTACTGCACCAAATACAAAACTGATGCCTAAATGAGTTACGGAACCAGCGCTAGTTTTGTTAACCATCACCGCGCCGGTGCCTGCAAAAACCAAAATAAATGTACCTAGAAATTCGGCGATCGCCTCTCGCCTGCAATCGGGGCGAGCACAAGCTAACCTATGAGCTGTTGCATCCATCGCTCTGAACTAATTGTTGCCAGTCCATCATATCAAAAAAAATTGATATGTCAATTATCAAAAAAGTCATATCAGTATTTGAGTGATTAAGAAATATTGATGGGTTAACCCGCGTCGGAACAGGGGCGCGCCGGCAAGATCTGGCTGAAGCGCCGGTATTCGGCGAGATACTGTTCGAGGGCGACAAACTGGGTCAAATTGAGGCTGTAGTAAATCCAGCGGCCTTCTTGGCGGCTGCGGACTAAAGCTGCATCCTTCAAGGCTTTGAGGTGAAAAGAGAGTTTAGACTGAGTGACGTTGAGTCGATCGCACAAATCGCACACGCACAACTCCTGTTCCCGCAGCAACTCCAAAATCTGAAGCCGCAGGGGGTCAGAAAGAGCGTGAAAGCCAGCAGCGATCGATTTATCTGCAACAGGTGGCGCGATCGGAGAATTTTTAACCATAAATTACCCTTAACATTTTATTCAAAAACTCCCGGCGCGATTTCTTGTTTTTACCGTTAGATTCGATCGGGTTATCCTTTGATGACAATCCCAAACCAACTGCGAACTCTTTCTCTTCTAGGACTAACTATTAATTCTATTACCAAAAATAATGGGTCTAAAGCCTCCCCCTGGAAGGGGGACTTTTCTTGATTCTCTACTTGTGCTATAATTATTTATGTCAGACATTGCGACGTAAAATGCTGGTATTTGAAGCAAAACTTGAGGGAGAAAAACAACAGTATGAGCGGCTCGATGAAGCCCTTCGTACTGCTCGTTTCATCCGCAATTCTTGCATCAGATATTGGATGGATAACCCGAAGATTGGACGGTATGAACTGAGCGCTTATTGTGCGGTTCTCGCCAAGGAGTTTTCTTGGGCGAGTAAGCTCAACTCTATGGCTCGACAAGCTTCTGCTGAACGAGCTTGGTCTGCGATTGCTCGGTTCTACGACAACTGTAAAAAAGCTAAACCAGGAAAGAAGGGATTCCCGCGCTTTAAAAAGCATCAAACACATGGTTCTGTAGAATACAAAACCTGTGGCTGGAAGCTGTCGTTCGATAGAAGAACCATCACTTTTACCGATGGGTTTAAATCCGGAAGTTTCAAGTTGTGGGGAACCCGTGATTTGCACTTCTACCAGTTGAATCAGATTAAACGGGTTCGGGTTGTTCGTCGCGCTGACGGGTACTACGTTCAGTTTTGTCTTGATGTTGAGCGAGTTGAGAAGCGAGAACCAACGGGTAAAACTATCGGTTTGGATGTTGGGTTGACCCACTTCTACACTGACTCGGACGGGCAAACGATTGAAAATCCCCGTCATCTTAGGAAGTCCGAGAAAGCTCTCAAGCGGCTTAATCGTCGTCTTTCTAGAACCCAGAAATGCTCTAAAAACAGAGCCAAAGCGAGAAATCGCTTGAGCAAGAAGCACCTCAAGGTAAGCAGGCAGCGTAAAGATTTTGCCGTGAAATTGGCAAGATGCGTTATCCGGTCTAACGACTTGGTTGCCTATGAGGACTTGATGGTGCGGAACATGGTCAGAAACAGAAAGCTGGCTAAATCCATTTCTGATGCCGCGTGGTCTGCTTTTCGCCAATGGTTGGAATATTTTGGCAAGGTGTTTGGAGTGGCGACGGTTGCTGTTCCACCCCACTACAGCAGTGCCAACTGCTCTAACTGTGGGGAAGAAGTTAAAAAGTCGTTGAGTACGAGAACTCATAAATGTCATCATTGTGGGTTTGTACTTGATAGAGACTGGAACGCGGCTATCAACATTCTTGAATTAGCACTCCGTACCGTGGGGCACACGGGAACGTTATACGCCTCTGGAGACATTGATCTCTGCTTGGGTGAGGAGACTCCTCCGAGTAAGTCGAGTCGCAGAAAGAGGAAGCCCAAAGAGTGATCTTTGGAATCACCGTGGCTTTAGCGGGCGTGAGGATGTCAACGATGCAACACCCAGTAAGCACAGCCGCTGATTAACGCAGCAATTGGCAAGGTCAAAATCCATGATAGTAGAATCTGATAGAAAACGCGCACATTAGCTTTTTTTGAAATCAATCCGACACCAAAGATTGAACCTACCGAAACATGGGTAGTAGAAACTGGAAGTCCATAGCGACTGGCAGCAATAACTAAAAATCCCGTCACTAAGTTTGCCACCAGCCCTTGACCGGTATTCATTGCTGTAAGCTTTTTGCTCATTGTTTCGGCCACTTTTTGAGCATTCAATAAACCGCCGATCGCCATTCCCAAAGCTACTGCTAAACTTCCCCACTGAACTGATATTGATTGACCGACTAACATCAGCGAAACAATTTTCGGAGTATCGTTCAATCCTCTAGCAAAACTGACGATTCCCGCACTCATAAAATGGCAAACATCCACTAACTGTTGGCTGGGAATTTGTAATAAATTTCCCCGGTACCTTTGCGTGCATTTATCTAGAGAATCGACCGCGACATCAGCGGTTGTGATGCACTTAAGTATGTTAGTTGCATCCGGCTGGGGAATGGGAATAATCTGTTGAGTTTGATCGGCGCAAATACACCATTCTTTCTGGATTCCTAAATAAACTCGCAGGTAGCGAGACAGCCCATAAATTAAAGCTGCTAATGGAATCGCAATCATGGGACTCAGCAACAAAGGCATTAGAAAAGTTTTCTGCAATGCTGTAAAATTAACTTCAGTAGCAATTGCTACCAAACCTGCACCGACAAGAGCACCTGTAAGACCGTGAGTTGTGGAAATAGGGAATCCAGTTAAGGTAGCAAGAATAACGGTTAAACCCGCAGCGATCGCGACTGCCAAATGAAAATCTGGGGCATTGGCTATCTCGTCTGGAACTAGCCCTTTTCCCGAAAAGCTTTTTACCAGCGTTTCTGCTATAAAAATAGAAAATACTGAACCTGCCAAAGTTGTAATCGTTGCCCAACTAATTGCTGTTTTATAGTTCGTCGTCTGACTGCCAAACAGTGTCGCCACGCCTTTAAAATTATCATTAGCACCATTGCAGTATGCTAAAAAAAACGTGGCGATAAATAGCGCAATAAGTAACATTTTATTAGTCAGAATAAGTGTGGTTTATTTGAAACTATTTTTTGCCGAAGCCCCTACAGCACCGAATTTGATTCGGTAGACACAGTTGCATCAAATAAAAGAATGAACATATTAAGATTTTTTTGAGGACGAGGCGAGCGATCGCGTCTTAATTTCGCGCCACATGGCCGCGATATTGAACGATACTATAATTAAGGCTCGGCGATCGCTTCCGGTACGCTCAACCCACCGATTCACTTAGGATTTTGTACCCTTGCCGGCACATCTGTCAGTCCCGCCTTCTGCATCAGCGAAATCACCCCTATAGATAGAATTCCCCCAATAATTGCCCCGACAACTACCAGGATAATAAAGACTTTTTGCAGAGTTTTTTTAGTTGCCGGGTGGTACTGTCTCGGCAATGCTTCACCTTGCTCGTCAACTTCTTGCTCCAAGGGGTCTAGCGGATTGGAGGGATTTGAATTAAAAGGATTGGGCGCTTGATTCATGGTTAGTTTGGGTTAAAGGAGATCGACAACTATTTTAACTTGCGATTTACCCTCGCAGCTTAAATAATACATTCTGGTTTTACTGAATACTCTATAAATTTTATTAAGATTGCTAAAATAAGGATTAACCCGGTTTATTGAATAAACCGGGTTTCTCAACATACTAAAAGTTTTATGTCACGCTTCTGCTTGTGACAAACGATCGAGAGAAATAGTTGCCGCTTCAGATACTTGAGAATTGCTATCTTTTTCTAAGTATTTTAAAGCCGAAACGCTCTTAACACTCGGCAGATTGCCCAAAGCTTCAGCCAGCCGCTGACGGATCAGCCAATCTTCCGACTGAGCAAAATCAAGGATGCGATCGATCGCCCCAAGATCTTTAATTTCCCCCAAAGCCGAAATTGCCGCCTGCTGGATCACCACTTGCTCGCTGTCGAGAGCTTTTAGCAGCACGTCGCGAGCCCGGGGATCTTTGAGATTCCCCAGAGAAACAGCAGCACTGAAGCGCACCAGCCATTGAGTATCTTCGTAAAAAGCCCGCACCAAAGCATCAAAAGCTCTGATATCTTCTAGATAGCCCAAAGCACCGGCCGCGTCAGCGCGAATGCCGTAATCTGGGTCAGTTTCTAGCAATTTGACTAGAATGGGATAGCATTCTTCAGTCGGTTTGACCCCGAGAGCAAATACAGCCATCGATCGCACTTGCAAACTTTCGTCGTTCAACACCTTTTTAATCAAAGGCACCGCCTCTGCAGCAGGCACGTTCCGCAAGTTGGCTAAAGCCACCATTCGATCGGCTGAATTTTGGCTTTCTAACTTGGCTGCAATTTGCTCTAAGCTTAAAGTTGTCATTATGGATAAATCTTGTAGTAAAACTTTACATTCGGGTTATTTTGATTATAGGGGAGTCTCAGGGGAAAAACAGGCAGTAAAAACCGCCCAAGGATTTGAGATCGGTAAGATTGCGGATTAGTGACACCATTAATCTAAAGCTGAGATTGCGTGGAAATAATAAATTAGAAAGTCTATTATTTAAATCCCAAGCACAGGCGAGGTGTTTCTGCCGTTCCCCAAGGCTTTGCCCGATAGTTAGCCGCCCTCTGACAACCTGCAATCAACTATGCCCTTTTACCACCCGCCCTTGTACTCCTCAGCCTTAGAACAAGCGATCGACCGGTACCCCCTAACTGCCGGGCCAGAAACTTCCTTAGCAGTTGCGATCGCCTTGATGAGTCAGTTGCAAAACAGTTGTCCCCTAGTCAAAACACCTGTACCCTCAGACCGGGGGGCGATGACCGAAACATCCGCGCCGGAAAAGGTACGGGCCCGCTGCGTGTTCGTTGTGGAGAACCAGCAGACTATTACCACAGGCAACTTATCCGACAACCCCAGCCGCGGACTGTTAATCGGCATATTAACTCCCGCCGACCTTGTGAGGCTGATAGCTTCTGGCAAAATAGACACTCAGCATAAAGTAGCCCTGCACAAAATACCAATTTCCGAAGTGATGTCCCCGGTGTCGGTCTCCCTCACAGAATCCGATGACCAAGACGTGTTTACTGCTTTATCCTTATTTCGCCAGCACAAGATTCGCTATTTGCCGATCGTCAATCAATGGGGCCACTTGGTAGGAGTGCTGACGCGGGAAAGAATTCGCCAAGTATTGCAGCCTTCAAATATTCTCAAATTGCGGCGGGTAGCAGAATTGATGACTACGCCAATTACAGCGCCCCACACCGCCTCGCTGAAGAGTATAACCGAACTGATTTCAGAGCATCAAGTCAGTTGTGTAGTCATTGCAAAAAACAAAGAATTAACAATGGAGAAGCCCAAAGATGACTATACCTCCATTTTTCACTATTCGTTTCACCAACCCCTGGGAATTCTTACCGAATACGACATCGTGCAGGCACAGTTTCTAGAACTAAATTTCGAGCAAACCCCAGCTCAAAAAGTCATGAGAACTCCCCTGCAATTTCTTCAACCTTCCGATTCCCTGTGGACGGCGCACAAAGAAATGCAGCAGCAACAAGTGCAGCGGTTGGTCGTGTGCGGGGCGCGCGGAGAACTGTTGGGAATTATTACTCAGACCAGCTTGCTGAGAGTCCTCGACCCCACCGAAATGTACCGAGTTGTCAAACAGTTGCAGCAGTCGGTTTATCAACTGCAAGCCGAAAAAGTGGAACTGCTGCAAAGCCGCAACGCCAAACTAGAACAGCAGGTGCGGGAACGGACTGCAAAACTCCACGAACAATTGCAGCGCGATCGGCTGTTAACTCACATTTCCTTGCGGATTCACCAATCCTTAAACCTCGAAGAAATTCTCCACGCCAGCGTCGATGAAGTCCGCCAAGTTTTGCAAGCCGATCGAGTAGCAATCCTGCATTTAGAGTCCAGCAATTACGGCATTGTAGTGGCAGAATCCGTTGCCGAAAATTGGCCTTCTATCTTGGGAGAAATCCTGCCCGATAATATTTGGCAAGAATCTGCTTCGGTGATAGAACAGGAAATTTATGCCGTCCCCGACATCGACCAAGCCCGTTTGAGCGCCGAAAAATATGCGCGGTTCCAGCAAGCGCAAATCAAAGCTTATTTGATTGTACCAATTTTGCAAGACGGCAATTTATGGGGAATGATGTGCGTCCATCAGTGTTCCGAATCCCGGCAGTGGCAGCCTTCGGAAGTGGATTTGCTGCAGCAACTGGCAACTCAAATCGCGATCGCGATTCAGCAAGCCCAACTCTATCAGCAAGTGCAAAATCTGAACACCGACCTCGAACGTCAAGTCCAAGAACGCACCGCCGAATTGCAGCAAAAAGTTCACGAACTCCAGCATTTAAACGTCCTCAAAGATGAATTTCTCAGCACAGTTTCTCACGAACTGCGGACGCCTTTAGCTAATATAAAAATGGCTATTCATATGCTGAGAATTTCTCCCACACCAGACAGGCGCCAGATTTATCTAGAAATTTTAGAAACAGAATGTACTAGAGAAACAGATTTGATTAATGCTTTGCTAGATTTGCAGCGGCTCGAAGCCGCAACTTGTCCGATCGACCTCGAACCAGTAAACTTAGAAGTCTGGCTGCCTACTATTATCGACCCGTTTTACACCCGGGCCCATGACCGCCACCAGGATTTGCGAGTAGAGTGCGATCGCCACCTTCCCACGATCAGTTCCAACCGAGCTAGTTTGGGACGAATTTTAGCAGAGCTCCTCAACAATGCCTGCAAATATACTGCCAATGACGGCGAAATTTATCTGAAAGTTGAGTGCAAAAACGAATACTGGGAACAACGAGGACAAAGAAAGAATTCCCGACAAGCAAGAGCTCTAGCTTCAGAAATCCAATTTACACTCAGCAATCAATCGTCCATTTCCATAGAGGAATTGCCTCGAATTTTTGAGAAATTTTATCGAGTTCCCAACGCCGATCCTTGGAAACAAGGAGGTACAGGTTTGGGTTTAGCTTTGGTTCACAAACTTGTCGAACAGTTGCAGGGAAAAATTGAGGTTGAAAGCAGCAATGGCTGGACTAATTTTACCGTCACATTTCCCACCAATCCGGATGAAAATTAGTCCGCCATCAGTCGATTTGAGATTTTAGTCTTCGGCGTAAAACCTTCGGCGAGTGCTCAGTCGAGTCGCGCTGAGTCGAACGATTTTATATTTGAGATTTACTCCACAGATGAATCTGGCAGCTTGAACAAGAGTCTAAAGTTTTGGGATCTCCACGACTCCTGTCGGGGGCTTGTATCCATTTTGGGGTCGGGTCATCTTTTTTTGCTCTCACTCTTTTTTGGGAGCTAGTTTGCGGATGCCAGACGGTGCTGGTGAAAAATTCAAATATTCATTTTTCTCTTCAACAACTGATGATTTAGATGCTTGATACTTCTTGCCTTTGGTGGCATGATTCGCAACTGTACCCAAGCAGGGTATGCCAAAATTTTCTAATTGACTGAAAACTTTTTGGACTACAGAAAATTTGACCTGGCGAATTGCTATAACCATCAGTATTCCATCGGTGCGCGCCGCTAAAAAATTCGCATCTTTGCTGTCAACGAGCGGCGGCGTATCGTAGATCACTAAGTCAAATGTTGCCTGAAGTTCTTCCATTAAATACTGCATCTGAGATGAGGCAAGCCGTCTGGCAGTACCGGGAATAGGGAGACCGGCAGTTAATACAAAAAGATTATCTGCTAGATGCGATCGCTGGATAATTTCATTTGGTTCATTTTTATTGTCGAGCAAGTTGCTCAATCCCTTGACATTAGGCAGTTCCAACAACAAGTGCAGGCTGGGCGAATGCAAATTCGCGTCTACTAACAGCACGCGCTGACCCGCCAGCGCTGCCACGTGAGCTAAGTTTAAAGCAACGGTAGATTTGCCTTCGCCAACTGTAGCTGAACCAACTGCCAAAGAGCTAATCGTTCGATTTGAAGAAAGAAAGCGGATATTAGTATAAAGAGAGTCAAAAGCTTCTATAAATTCCGAAGCATTTTTCTTATTACCCTCTTTTCCTTCAAGATAAGCATAGGCATTAGCAATAGAAGGCGGAAATTTTTTAGCATTTTTGTCAAGAGGAATTGCTCCCAATAAAGGTGCTTCAACCCCATCTTTAACGTCATCAACACAGTAGAAAATGTTGCGGAACTTTTCAATGAGGATAGCAGATCCCAGACCCAACACTATCCCCCCAACCACTGCCATCATAAATTTGTTTTTATTTTTTGATGCAACTGGAATCAGCTTGCCCTTAATATCTCGCGGTATCCGGGGTTCAGAAATTATTTCCCAAGGTACTTGGCTTTGAGCTGCTTGGATGCGCAGACTTTCCCGCTGACTTAAAAGTTGATCGCGGGTGCGGGCGGCGATGTCTAATTGCTGTTGCAGTTCGTTGTAGCGGCGGGCTATACTGGGAAATTCTCTGGCTTGTCGGCTCAAATCGTTTTTAGTTTGGGCGATCGCCTGACTGCGAGCTTCTAAGACTTGAATTTGGTTAGCAGTATCAACCAATTGTTTAATCAAGCCTATGCGAATCGAATTTTGAAAATTCTGAACTTTAGGATTGGCTTCCGCGCCTACTAAATTTTGCCCCAAAATTCGGTCAGTTTGCTGGTTGAGCAAAGCTACTAAATTTGTCCGCTTGCGCTCTAAAGCTTCCACTATAGGGTTAGCCGATTTAAAACGAGCTGTTTCTACAGCAATCTGACCTTCTACTTCCTTAACCTTGGTCAGCAAGTCTTTATATTGAGGTTCTTCGCTTAAAGCTGAAGCAGCAATAGCTTCATTTGGTGTAAAATCTAATTGTTTTTGCAAGTTCGCGTACAGCGTTTTCTGTTCCCGCAGCAGCCTTTGAGTGTCTAACTCTAAAGTTTCTACGGTGCGAATTTGCTGGATCAATTGCGCCCCTTGTTCTTTAGGATCGGTAATCTTTTGTTGCTGCTGTATCACCTGTAAGTCCGACTTCAGGTCATTTACGCGCTTATTGAGTCCCGGAAGCTGGTCTTCAATAAAATTAACACCTTCACCAATGCGAGTCTTGCGTTCGTCAAGACTATATTTTAAATATTTCTTTTTAATTTCTTGTAAAACGAACTCAACTAATTGATGATCGGTCCCCATGAAGCGAACTTCCAAAATTTTAGTGAGCGTCATCTCATTTTCACCCATCCGCAAAACGACTAAATTTTTTTGAAGAATTGCCTCGGTAAATTGTGGATATCGTTTTTGGACTTGTTTAACAATAGCCGACAGCATCTGAGGACTCTGGAGAATTTGAAGTTGAGTTGCGTAGTCCAAACTAAAAAATTCTCGACTAGGCACTGCCCCCCCCTCGCCGCGATTGGCTAGGGCAGCGGGGTCAGCAATTCTTGCCTCCGTTGTCACGGGTTCCACTAGCATCCGAAAATCGCCTTGATATGTTTGCTTACTTCCCTTGATCTGATAAGTAACTCCACCGCCTATTAGACCTATAATCCCAATAATGATTAGGGCTTTTCGCTGAAAAGTCCTCAACAACGGCTTTAGATTCAATCCTTTCTGAGGCTGCGCGCTTACTTCTTCTCCCTCCTCAACGGAAAATTGCTGCACCTGTCGGCTCTGGTTGCTAATGGGTACGATATGAGCGTCCTGTTCTCTTTCCATGTAGACCTCTTTAAAATTTTGTTGGTAAAATCAGCTTTGTTCTGCAAGCCTTTTGGTTGATACTTTGAGCATTGGCTTAAGGATATCACAGGAGATTCTTGCTTGGTCGAGCCCACTTCCTTCTAATAGTTCTCACTACTTTCACAGAATATACAAAAATAACTAAATCCCTATGCTTTGCCGGCTGCAAAAGTTTTTTTACAACTGCTTGAGAGTTGTATCCGACTGCATTTCGGTCGCCTGTATTGTGCATCTATTTAGGGTTTCGGGGGGGGCGAAGCAAACTTTTTATGGTGTCGCTCAGCTTCGCCGCAGGGGGCGCAATAACTTTACCAAACTTTTACAATTGACCGTAACACCTCAGCCAGAGGTTGCGCCGGTTGCCTAGTCATCTATGCCATTTTTGTGTTCGCCTACAGCGGCAGCAGCACCTGTTAACTTATTCGCTAACTCACTGGCTAAAAAATTTTCCATTTTTCATGTAGATATAATTAGCAGCATTCTGCAGATTTTTGGAACGGCAACTAATCGAATCAATTTCCGATAAAAATCTGTCTCTTCTTTTAATTATAAACTTTTTGAGGAGCTGGAGGACTGCTTAAGTCTATATAATTCCTCACCTCCCCCATAATATCACAAACTTCTATCAAAAGTCCGCGACCGACATAAAATTTAATAATGTGCGGTCTCAAACTCGATCGACATCTCGAATAACTCAAGCTTTCTGGGTCTTTCTACCGCGGCTGATGGTGTTCCGCAATTTTATGTTTTTTAGGAGAAAAACTAGGTTTCTGGGTTCCTGGGCTATTACTAAAACTATCGCTTTTCTAGCATAAGGAAGAAGGAAATTCGGCAACGGATTAGATTTCTTGGGATTTAACAGATGTAACCGATGGATGTTGAAAAAAGAAGCGAGAACGAATAAAAGCAAGAATTTCAGTAATTAAAAACTTCCTAACCGTCGGGCGCGGTTGCTAGATTCGCCATGCGAGTAAGCTATAGCAATCCTTTCGCGAAACGCGCCACGGTTTTTTTTTTGAAGGAATCGATGAAAGAGGCTGATGACAAATCCGTAAAAGAAGAGAATAGAGGAGAAGAGAAAGAGTTCGCCAGTGATGGGAGGATTGTTATAGATGCCCGGATTAGCTGTTTGTAGTTGTTAGTTTGGGATTTGACTAATTACCCATTACTGATTAAAGCTTACTGCTTGTCTGCTTTTTTTTCTCGGAGTTTCAACAAAATTTCTGCATGAACTTCGCGAGTAATCGGATAAAAATATGTGAGAATCATGCCAGCAATTAAAGCAATTGTCGGCAGCGGCCCGATCGCAACTCGAATCGCAAACAGTGCAGACTCTGGCTGTACGGGTGCTGGCTGTCCGGGAACTGTAGATAGAAATCCAGCTCTTTCTAACGCTTGGCCTACCAACCACAAACCCCCTGCCAATCCGATTTTTTGCAGCAGTACCATAAACGAATAGAAAACGCCTTCGCGTCTTTCTCCTGTTTGCAGTTCGTCGAGTTCGATCACATCCGGTATCATCGACCAAGGTATTAGATAAGCTGTGGAAACTCCTACACCTGCCATGACTGCTAGCAGGTACATCTGCAATACTTGTCCTGGTTGGAGGAAAAATAGTCCAGCTTGGGCAATAATCCACAAACTCATGCCCATAAAATATACGGCTTTTTTGCCGTATCTCTCGCTGACTTTACTCCAAACAAATAGCATGATTAATGCAGTGCCTTGAACTGCGATCGCCACCAAGCTAAAAACGTACTGTGGCTGTTGCATCCAGTTAACAACAAAGTAGGGGATAATAGTAGCAGTCAACTGCACTCCCAGCCAAGAAAAAAGATAAATTCCAATCACGTACAAAAAAGGGCGATTGCTAAATGCAATCTGCAACTGTTCTTTCAGTGGCAAGGATGTAGAATTATCTAGTTCTGCGTTTTCTAATAGTTGGGCTGCGACGTGCTTGCGAGTTCCCAAAACGCACCAGTACAAAGGCAAGACAGAGATAACTGCACAGATTGCACCTAATACTAAATATTGTTGATTCGGGTTCTTTTCAAATACAGCAAAGATAATTAGAGCTAAGATTAATGAAAAGATGCTGCCGCCAATTGAGAAAGCAAACCGAAAACTATTAAGGCTAGTGCGTTCGTTGTAGTCTTGAGTAAGTTCTGGAGTTAGGGCAGTGTAGGGAAGATTGACAGCCGTGTAGGCAGTGTTGAACAAAATGCTGATCGCAACATAGTACCAAAATAACACTGTGTGATCCGTGCTAGGTACAATCCACTGCAATAAGAAGAATATGCCGAAGGGAATGCCACCATATATTATCCAAGGATATCGGCGGCCCCAAGGGTGAGAAGTGCGATCGCTCAAAACCCCCACAATCGGGTCGTTTATGGCATCCCAAACCTTGCCAACTACCAAAATATTGCTGGCTAAGCCGGCAGGTAAACCAGCGACATTGGTAAAGAAAACTAGCAGGTAAAATGCCAACACATTCGCGGTAATTGCCGGGCCGAGGTCGCCGGCACCGTAAGCTAATTTTGTTGAGAAACTGAGTTTTTGTGTTGCGGGATTGTTGGCGGCTGGTTGAGGCGGGGAAGTGTTGCTCATAAACTTTGATTTCGGGATGTTTTTGCAGTCACAGTCTTTCCAGTAGGAGTATAACTCACGCTACGCCCTAATACTAAGTTTTTTGTAGCGATCGGGACGACCCTGAAGATTTGGTAATTGATAATTGGGTAATTGGTAATTGATAGGTTAGTGGGGGCGGGTTTACCAGATTATTTGTCTGAGGCAATTATTTTTGGTAAAACCTGCCGCTACTTAAGGAAACAGTTGCGAAATCTGAACTTCTATTTCTCGAAAAGCCAGCATTGACAACAAAACATCATCTTCATTAAATACTGTTTCTTGTCCGTAGTTTGCCTCGCCCGGTTCGCGAAAAACATAAACTTGCCGCGTGTTAACATCCAGTATCCAATAATCAGTAATTCCCGCCTTAGCATACGCCGGTGCTTTCCGCCTGCGGTCTGTTTCTAAAGTCGTGTCAGCTATTTCTATTAATAATAAAATATTGTCGGGTGCGGGATGAAAATCTTGGTACAGCCGAGGGTCGATTTGCACTACAGCAATATCGGGTTCTGGTTCTGAATTATAGCTTAGAGCGATCGGGTCTTGGATGCGAATTAAAGCAAATCCTGTCAGCAGATTTCTCAGATAGTCCGCTGCACAGAGATTAGTTGCTGCGTGGGGAGGATTTTTTGCACTCATTGAAATAATTTGCCCGTCAATTAATTCGACTCGTTCATCGGGATTGAGAATGCCAGTTTCGGTCATGCGGCGGTATTCGCCTACAGTCCACAAGCGTACATCTGTTACAGTCATGGCACAATTTCCTTTTGCGGTATTATCTATTATCGATTCACATTCTAGTTTTTCTTAAATTACTGGGTCAACAATCTAGATTTTGCTGTAATTGCTCCCACACACCACAAAATAGCATTGACAATCTCCGATCGCTGAATATCTTCTTCATCTAAAAAACTTGCAAACTCTTCCTCAATATTCAAATGGTCTGCAAAATGATAAAGTATGCGCTTGTATTCAGTTGGCATCGGTATTAAAGTAGCTTTCACTAAATCTAAAAGCGGGTTCAAACAGTTGAGGATAGTAGCTGACTCGTCAAAATCTTCGGCATCGAGCAAGTAAAGCGTTTCTGCTATGTCACAAATAGCGTCTATTTGTGTTGGTAACTTTTCCAGTTCGCTGACATCGATATCGCACAATTGGAGAGCGTTAATCGCTAATTCTGGACGGCTAAAAAATACAAGTTGACCGCCGGCTACTAAAGGCGGCTCTTGTTCTCCATAGACAATTAGAGTATATAGATTCGGTACTTCGGTGTCGGGGTCAATGCGGAAACCGAACAGCCACAGCAATTTTTCTGGATTTGGGTTCGCTGTTTGGAGTGTTGTTGCAAAATTTTTGGGTTCTGACATGAATTTTTAATCCCTATAAAATTTACGCTCTTAAAGCCGGTTTCTACGCAAAATCTGGGTTTTAGTAACAAATATACAAAGACACCGGGTCGATCAGGCAAGAGTGCGTAATCTTTCTCCTACAAATTTTGCTGGATAATGTCGCAGCATTCGGCGACGGTTGCTCTTTCTTCCATTCCTGCGACTAGGGCTTCGTAAGCTGATTGGTGGCTTTCAATGAGGTTTTTTGCTCGCAGCGAACCCCAGTTTTGTTTGAGTTGAATTTCGGAACTGGGACGGCGCAGTTGTGTTAAAATTGCGCTGATTTTTGTACGGTCTTCTGCTCCTCCTTGTGCGCTGCCGTAAACAAATTTTTCGGCGACTATGCCGGCCATCCACACGGTGCAGTATTGGTCTAAAAGTTGGGCGGAAAGAGTACCGCTTTGGAGTTGAGATGCTAATTGTTCGTCTTCAAATCGGACGCCGCCTTGGGCTGTTTGACCTTGTTTAAATGCTTCCCAAGCGCTGAGGGCGTAGCTGGTTACGGGAATTCCCAACAGGTGCGCGACTAGGAAGTGTCCGGCTTCATGGTGAAGGATACGATCGCGCTTTTGTTTGGAACTTCCCCCCAGCCAATCTAATAAAATTGTACCGCCTTGACCTTGCCACTGGAAACTGTCGAGAGTAGCTAGCCCCAACAGGCAAAAAGTGGCGATCGCAGGTACGGCTTCTGGCAAGTTGAATAGGGGCCCCAACAATATTGAAACGGTGATGGCAAAGATAGAAATAGCGATAATATTCAAAGAAGTGTCTTTCATAATTGGAAATGGGTAACTGAGAATTGGTAATGGATAATTTGTAATAGGGAATTGGTTTTAGAGGTAAACTCAGGTACGATCGCGCGATCGGTTTGGCAGCATCGGTTCGATCGCAGCGCCCGGGACTTCCGACAAAAACACCACCTTCCAGTTTGACTGAAAATTGTCGCTCCGAAGCCACCGATATTAAAAAGATATTAAAATAAATCAAAGTCCAGTAAAAGTGTTAGTGGAATCCTTCATGTCAGTTTTGGCAGCGATCGCAGTTTTAGGTATCTTGATTGTCGTTCACGAACTCGGCCACTTCCTGGCGGCGAGACTTCAACACATCCACGTCAACCGCTTCTCTATCGGTTTCGGGCCCATCCTCTGGAAGTACCAAGGCCCGGAAACTGAATACGCCCTCCGCGCCTTTCCCCTGGGAGGTTTCGTGGGTTTTCCGGACGACGATCCAGACAGTACAATTCCCCCAAATGACCCGAATTTGCTCAAAAATCGCCCCGTGCTCGATCGGGCGATCGTCATTAGTGCAGGGGTAATTGCCAACTTAGTTTTTGCTTACTTCCTGCTGGTGGTGCAATTGGGCACTGTCGGCGCGGCAGAAATGAACTACCTACCGGGAGTTAAAGTCCCGGAAGTCGCCGCGGAAGTCAGTTCTGCCGCGAAACAAGCGGGAATTCGATCGGGTGACGTTGTTCTGTCTGTTGACGGCAAGGAATTGGGCGCTTCCCGCGAAGCAATCAAATTATTGGTCGCAGCAATCCAAGATCATCCCAACCAACCCCTAGCGTTGGAAATTCAGCGCCAAGAACAAAAATTTGTGGTGACAGTAACTCCTGAAGAGTCGCCCGACGGCAAAGGTCGCATTGGCGTGCAGCTAACTTCTAACGGCACAGTCGTGCGGCAGAGGGCAGGAATTGTAGAGGCGTTTAGCAAGGCAGCCAAAGAATTTGAGCGGATTGTGGTGCTGACGGTTCAAGGTTTCGGGCAGTTACTTAGCAATTTCAGCCAGACTGCCGACAAGTTGTCCGGGCCTGTGGCGATTGTGGCGATTGGTGCAGGGATTGCGCGATCGGATGCTGCGAGTTTGTTTCAGTATGCTGTGTTAATTAGCATCAATTTGGCTGTGATTAATATCTTGCCTTTACCTGCTTTAGACGGCGGTCAGCTAGCTTTTCTGTTGATAGAAGGACTGCGGGGCAAGCCTCTGCCGAACCGCATTCAGGAAAATGTTATGCAGACTGGTTTGATGCTGTTGCTGGGTTTGGGAATTTTCTTGATTATTCGGGATACAGCTAATTTGGCTGGGTTCGATTTGATGGGCAATCTTCGGCAACAATAGTCAGTAGTCAGTAGTCAGTAGTCAGTAGTCAGTAGTCAGTAGTTGGTTGTTATTGGTTATTGATTATTGATTATTGGTTATTGATTATTTGTTGGTTGCCACTAATAACCTATAAGATTAGTCAACAGTTAAAAATTAACAGTCATCAGTCATTACAGCAATTTTGACTCATGACTAATATTCGGTCATTAAATTTGGTAAAAAAAGCAATGATTACACAACTGCAATCTCCCGAAAAATCAAAAATAGTCTACCCAGATGACAACGGAGAACCCATGTCAGATAATACCGAACAGTTTCGATTAATCGTCTGGATTAAAGAAAATTTAGAACTTTTATTTGCTAGCGTTGCTGATGTTTTTGTGGCGGGTAACTTACTGTGGTATCCAGTAGAAGGAAATAATAAACTTGCTCAAGCACCAGATGTGCTGGTAGCCTTTGGCAGACCGAAAAGATATCGAGGTTCCTACCAACAGTGGAACGAAGATAACATTCCGCCGCAAGTCGTGTTTGAAATTTTGTCGCCGGGAAACCGTCTAACTCCGATGATTCAAAAATTCAAATTTTACGAACGCTACGGCGTGGAAGAATATTACTTGTACAACCCTGAACAA
The DNA here is from genome assembly GCF_036704615.1 of Microcoleus sp. K4-B3. Taxonomy (NCBI): domain Bacteria; kingdom Bacillati; phylum Cyanobacteriota; class Cyanophyceae; order Oscillatoriales; family Microcoleaceae; genus Microcoleus; species Microcoleus sp. K4-B3. The sequence goes on along the minus strand of NZ_JAUBSF010000001.1, from coordinate 21,117 downwards.
GTGGATTTAACTATATGGCAGCGTCGAGACCAAGAATTAGAAGCTGTAGAATCGGCGGACGGTTGGGTAAGTCCCAGACTAGGAGTGCGGTTTCAACTGTCAGAAACCGCACTACAAATATTCGGACCTAACGGAGCGCCATTTGTAAGTTTTGTCGAACTCGCTCAACTGCGAGAGCAAGCAGAATCAAGAGCTGAACAAGAACAGCAAAGGGCCGAACAAGAACGACAAAGAGCCGAACAAGCAGAAACTTTGCTGGAACAAGAACGATCGCGATCGGAAGCTTTAGAAGCTCGACTCCGCGCAATGGGAATCGACCCCAATATTTTGTAAATCACTAATGGCTAATGACTAATGACTAATGACTAATGACTAAAAAGTTAAGTTTAAAACAACGATCGCTCGAAATTCTGATTCGCCTCAAACGCCTCTATCCAGAAGCTCCTTGTACTCTCAACTACGAAACTCCCGTGCAGTTGCTGGTGGCGACGATTCTCTCGGCTCAGTGTACGGACGATCGAGTAAATCTGGTAACGCCGGGTTTGTTTGAGCGTTTTCCCGATGCGGTTGCTTTGGGAAATGCTGATTTAGAAGAATTGGAACGTCTCGTGCGATCGACTGGTTTCTACCGCAATAAGTCTAAAAATATTAAAGGTGCTTGTCAGGCGATCGTCAATAAATTTAACAATCAAGTGCCGCAGCGGATGGAACTGCTGATAGAATTGCCCGGAGTTGCCCGCAAAACGGCTAATGTCGTTCTCGCCCACGCTTTTGGTATTAATATGGGCGTGACCGTAGATACTCACGTCAAACGTTTGACTCAGCGGTTGGGATTGACCGAACATACCGATCCTATAAGGATAGAGCGGGATTTGATGATATTGTTGCCGCAGCCGGATTGGGAAAATTGGTCGATTCGGTTGGTTTATCACGGCAGGGCAGTTTGTAATGCGAGAAATCCGGTTTGCAATATTTGCGAACTTGCAGATTTGTGCCCTTCTGCTAATATTTCGTAGGGTGCGTCAGTGCCGAGGCTAGCAACTAGCATTAAAATATAGAATCTGACGCACCTTACAATTGCTGAAATGAACAGTTTATAAATGAACTCGATCGGTCGCTGGTTTTTTGAGTTTGCTATAATTCTTGTCAACAGCTTAATACTAAGGAAGTAAGTATATGAGTATTGCGATTTCCCTCAGTCCAGAAATAGAGGCACTACTTCGTGAAAAAGCCGATCGGGAAGGACAAGATATTAGCCTTGTTGCTGCCCAATTGCTAACTCGGATATTAGAATGGGAAGCCCGAGACTCTGAAGAAGCTATTGAGGGTATTCAGGAGGGGTTAAATGATTTTGAGTTAGGACGGTTCCGTTCTTTTGATGAATTTGCTAAATCACAGCGCACCAAGTACAATTTTCCAGCGAATTGATGACATATATCATTGAAATTTCTAGCGTTGCAGAAGCACAAGCTGATAGTGCATTCCTGCTATTATCTCAGATGACATCACCAGAGAAAGCAAGGGAGTGGTATGAGGGATTGTTGAAAGCGATCGAGTCTTTATCGGCGATGCCAAAACGCTGTCCTATAGCCAGGGAGAATCAATACTTCAGTAAAGAAATTCGGCAATTACTTTACGGTAAAGGGCGCAACTCATACCGCATTCTTTTCACTATTGCCGAAAGTGAAGATGTGTCCGCAGTTCGCATCCTCCACATTCGACACGCTGCACAACAAACTCTTGGCGAGAACCAGGAGTAGTTCCTAGGGTGCGTCAGCTCGAATTAGAGCAACTGTCGATCGCACAATATGAACTGACGCACTCTACAAATCAGATCAGTTGTTGTGTATAAATAAAAATATTTAAAACTAAAGTCATCCGAAATCACCAAAATATAGTAAAATAGTAGATTGTGATTTATCTAAGGATATCAACAGATTATGGCTAAAAAGAGCATGGTCGAGCGCGAGAAAAAGCGCCAGAGACTCGTAGACAAGTACGCCGACAAGCGGGAAGACCTGAAAGACCAGTTTGACCAAGCTAACAATCAGATGGACAAAATGGCGATTCACCGCCAACTGCAACAGCTACCCCGCAGCAGTTCGCGGACTCGCTTGCGGAACCGCTGCTGGGCAACTGGACGGCCCAGAGGTTACTATCGTGACTTCGGACTGTCTCGCAACATGATGCGAGAAATGGCTCACGAAGGTCTTTTGCCCGGTGTTGTGAAGTCTAGCTGGTAGCACGAAGGAAGAAGGAAGAAGGGAGAAGGAAGAAGGAAGAAGGAAGAAAGAAGAAAAAAACTCACGATTAATCGGCAGGATTATGTTTGGGGTTGATTTTTGTTTCAGACTTATGAGTTAAATTTTCCTCCTTCTTGCTTCACTGGCCGCAGCATTTATCGATGCCGAGACTTTCGAGTAACAAGTCGCTGACGGCATTGGCGATCGCAAATTCGCCGTAGAAGCTTTTAGAAAAATCATAAGCCTGCATTTCGGTGACGATCGCAATTACGAGGCTGCCCAAGTCGTTTTCCCCTTCCATGCGCTGGCGGACATAGATTTGGGCAGCTCTTTTAGCTATTTGCTGGTTGGCTGCTTCTGGGATAAACTCGGAGTCTAGCCATGCCAGCAGCGTTTGTTGGAGCCATTGGCCTTCTTGTTCGGGGTTTTTGGCGGGCGGTAAGGTAATAGGTTCGATGGTTTCAGACATGATTATTCCTAATTGCTAATGTTGACTTTGAAAAGTTAACTGACAAATGACAACTGATAAATATATGCAATATGATATACCGACAATTATACAAGGATATGCCCAAGGCTACTTCTTGATGGCAAATGACGGGGAGGAGAGTTTGGGGTGGTATTCGAGCCGGCAGCGGGCGCTGATTCCCCTGGATGAAAGATTTACCTATCCGAAATCCCTGCGCCGCCAAATCAATCAAAATAGATTTTCGGTGGCTGTGAACCGCGATTTTGGGGCGGTGGTTGAGGGTTGTGCCGATCGCGAAACAACTTGGATTTCTAGGGAACTCAAACAGATTTACTGGGGTTTGTATGAGGCCGGTTGGGCTTACAGCTTCGAGACTTGGTGTGGCGACGAATTGGCGGGCGGTATTCTCGGATTGTCGATCGGCGGTGCGTTTATTGGGGAGTCGATGTTTTACCGAATTCCCGAGGGTTCTAAGGTGGCGATGGTGAAGTTGGTGGAGAGATTGCGCGATCGATCTTATCTACTTTTCGACGCTCAAATGAACAATCCGCACTTGGAAAGATTCGGAGCTTATACTGTTAAGGAAAAACTGTATAACACTCTTTTGCAAGCAGCTTTGAAGCGCCGCTGCTCGCTATTTTGAATATTTTGTCAGTAGGGAAACGGCAGTGCCGTGTCCTCTGCCCTATCCTCACCCCTAGCTAAACTTTTCAGCCCCGGTATAATGTTTCTAAAGTATACAAATCGAGAAAAAAGCAATGGTAGAACCAGTCAGCGCGATTTTGGGGTTGTTGGTGCAACCTATTTTGACGGAATTGGCTAAAGCAGCTTTAGACGACTACGTTAAAGATTTTTTTAAAGGTTGCATTAAAGATGTTGAAGGACTTGCTAAACAGCCTTTCGCTCAAAATGCTGTTCGCGATGCCATTAAAGGCTTTACTATATTATTGGAGCAGGAATTAGAGCGATCGGGTTTAGATAAAAAACAAATTAAACAATACCTGGAACCTTTAAAACAATTTATCAAACAATCTCCTGTGCGCCAAGTTTTGGGAAGTGCGCTTCAAGCAAATTGTCGGGTTTTAGATACTGCTATCTTAGCTCAGTCTTGGCAAACTTTGACCTTACAACATCGGGTGCGACGGATTTTCCCCACGTTGACTCGGATCGTACCTTCTAATTTACTTAAGGAGCAACCAACTGCTTCGCTCCCCGATGCGTTTAATTGGGAACGAGTGGCAGAAAAATATCTGGCAAGCGTTAAATTAATTATACAGCAAAATGCGGAACTACGAGAAATTCTGAATGCTCAAAATTTAGACGGCATCTTGGGACGTTTGACAGATAGTAGTCCAATTCCGGCTGATTTTAACTTAGAAAGTTATCAAGAAGGACTGCGAGAACAATATGAATATTTGGATTTAGGTAATTTACCTACTAGGCCGGGAGAATACGAACGACAACTGACAGTTAAAGAAGTATTTATTCCCCAAAATGCGCGATCGTGTCAGGAATATTTGCCGAAAGATTATGAATTACCCAAGGAGATTCAAAAGCTATTGCGGGAACGGGGAGACATAGCAGCCGAAGTCCGTCCCGAAGATTTGGAACGCTACCAGCAAGCTTACACTCAACAGCAAACTCGCTCTGTTTTGGAAGTAATTGATGATGTCAATTACCCTTATTTAGTCATTCTCGGCGATCCGGGTTCTGGGAAATCTACGCTCTTAAAATACCTGGCGCTTCAGTGGGCAAAACTGTCTCCCAATCAGTTGTCATCTCAACCGATTCACTTACTGATTGAATTGCGAAAGTACAACCGCAGTAGAGTTGAAAAAGAGTGCAATAATTTTCTAGAATTTATGGAGCGCGGTTCTAGTTGGATCGGGCATTTAAACAAATCTATTTTGCACGAATGGCTGCAAGCTGGCCGCGCTGTTGTCATGTTTGACGGGCTAGATGAAGTCTTTGAGGTGCAAAAACGCAATCGTATTGTTGACCAAATTCATAACTTCACTCAAACCTATTCAACGGTGAAAGTTATTGTCACTTCTCGCGTGATTGGCTACCAGCAGCAACGGCTAAAAAATGCCGAATTTCATCACTTCATGCTGCAAGATTTTGAACCGGAACAAATTCAAGATTTTATCCAGAAGTGGCACCAACTGACGTTTACAGACCGCTTGAAAAAAGCTGCAAGTTTAGAACGATTGGATAAAGCCATTGGGGAATCGAGGGCGATTCAAGAGTTAGCTGGAAATCCGCTGTTGCTGACGATGATGGCAATTATGAATCGCAATCAAAAGTTACCGCGCTTTCGAGCTAAACTCTATGAAGCAGCCTCAAAAGTGCTGCTACATAAATGGGATTTTGCGGAGAAAGAAGAGCTTAGTAATGACAAAATTGATCCTGATTCAATTGATGAAGAAGTCAAACAAAGTATCTGCGGGCGAATTGCCTACAAAATGCAGTCGAGTGAGAAAGGATTAGCCGGAAATATTATTAGTCGCGATGATTTGCGGCAAACTATAGCGGAATCTTTGAGCGGGTTGATGGGAATTGATCCAACTGTTTGTGCTAAGTTGATGGTAGAGCAACTGCGGGAGCGCAATTTTATTTTGTGCTTCTTGGGTGGATACAATGAGGATTATTTCGCTTTTGTCCATCGCACGTTTTTGGAATATTTTTGTGCTTGGGAGTTGGTGGGGCAATTTGAGAAAGAAAGAACGCTGGAATTAGATGGTTTGATTCAAATTTTTCGGGAACACTGGCGAGATGAGTCTTGGCATGAAGTGTTGCGTTTAATGGCGGGAATGCTAAAAGCTAAATGTACAGGTGACATCCTGGAATATCTGATTGGTGAAAATGGGGAAGCAGACAAGTTTAGCAATCTCTTTTTGGCGGCGCAGTGTGTTTCAGAAGTCAAGAATAGAAATGATATTGCTGTTATTGCTAGTCAATTGCGTGATCGAGTTAAAGAGTTAACTAAATACGGAAATATCACTGGTTCTACACCTCAAGAATATAACATCCTAGTTTTTCAAATTCGCAGACAAGCAGTAGCAGCAATTGCAGCCACTTGGAAAGATGACCCAGAAACTTTACCCATTCTCAAACAACTGGCTCAATCTGACGATAATTGGCATGTGCGACAAGCAGCAGTACAAGAAATAGCACGGGGGTGGAAAGATGACCCAGAAACCTTACCCATTCTCAAACAACTGGCTCACTCAGACGATGATGGGTATGTGCGACAAGCAGCAGTACAAGAATTAGCACGGGGATGGAAAGATGACCCAGAAACCTTATCCATTCTCAAACAACGGGCTCAATCAGACGATGATTTGCATGTGCGATATACAGCAGTACAAGAATTAGCACGGGGGTGGAAAGATGACCCAGAAACCTTACCTATTCTCAAACAACTGGCTCAATCAGACGATAATGGGGATGTGCCATATGTAGCAGTCAAAGAATTAGCACGTGGGTGGAAAGATGACCCTAAAACCTTACCTCTCCTCCAACAATTGGCTCAATCAGACGATAATGGGGAGGTGCGACGTGCAGCAGTACAAGAATTAGCACGGGGGTGGAAAGATGACCCAGAAACCTTACCCATTCTCAAACAACGGGCTCAATCAGACGATGATTTGCATGTGCGACAAGCAGCAGTACAAGAAATAGCACGGGGGTGGAAAGATAGCCCAGAAACCTTACCCATTCTCAAACAACTGGCTCAATCAGACGATGATGGGTATGTGCGACAAGCAGCAGTAAAAGAATTAGCACGGGGGTGGAAAGATGGCCCAGAAACCTTACCCATTCTCAAACAACTGGCTCAATCAGACGATCATTGGGCTGTGCGATATACAGCAGTACAAGAATTAGCAGGGGGGTGGAAAGATGACCCAGAAACCTTACCCATTCTCAAACAACTGGCTCAATCAGACGATCGTGGGGCTGTGCGACAAGCAGCAGTACAAGAATTAGCAGGGGGGTGGAAAGATGACCCAGAATTATTTGAGTTATTGTGCGATGTTGCTATCAATGACCCCTTCGATCGCGAGGATCAGTGGCCAAATAATCCCCGGCAAACAGCTCTTGCAGCTATTATTGAACTCGATCCACATCGCTCTCAAACTTTAGAACTTGTGCGCGATCGCGCTCAGAACGATACCGACCAAGAACTCCGCGAATTTGCCCAGAAAGAATTGACCAAATTAGAACGCCAATGAGCGATATATTCGATCGCCGATCGCCATTTTTTCTAATTTTAGGAGTCGTTGGGTGGGGGCGGGTTTATGAAATTATTGGTTTTAAAAATAGATTGTGGGTAAAACCCGCCCCACAAAATTATCAATTACCAATGATAAAGGATCACCAAAAAATATTTATTTAGGTGCTGGTTTCATCCACAATAATTGCCTGAAACCCATAATATCGTAAACCCGCCCCGACCCGATGACTATCATAAATAGTATAATTAAGCTGAGATACTTCTCGGAGACAACCACAATGCAAGTCATAACCGAAGAAATTATTTATCCATGCAGCGACGGTCAGCCGATGGCAGATAGCACAATCCAATACCAATTAATTGTCACAATCAAAGAAAGTTGCGAGTCGCTGTTGAAAGATGACCCGAACGTGTTTATAGCCGCCGATTTACTGTGGTATCCGGTTGAGGGTAGAACAGATATTTCTCAAGCGCCCGATGTAATGGTGGTATTTGGGAGGCCAAAGGGCGATCGGCTTTCCTACATACAATATCGAGAGGACAATATCACTCCTCAAGTCGCCTTTGAAATTCGTTCCCACAACGACAGCCAAACCAAAATGAATAAGAAACTTTCATTTTACCAGCGTCATGGAGTTGAGGAATATTACCTTTACGATCCCGAAAGAAATGAATTGCAAGGTTGGCAAAGAATTGAGGGAATATTAGAAGTAATTGAGCCGATGCAGGGATGGATCAGTCCGAGATTGGGTGTGCGGTTTGAGTTGGCAGAAGAAGGGTTAGAAATTTATCGACCTGATGGCGAAAAGTTTCTTTCCTATGCGGAAGTAGAAGAACAGGGGTTATTAGATCGCCAGCGCCTACAACAAGAATCTCAAAGGGCCGAACAAGAATCTCAAAGGGCTGAACGTTTAGCCGCCAAACTGCGCGAATTGAACATCGATCCAGATAGCATTTAAGCCCGAATAAATGCTAAGAAACCCGATTTATAAAATAAATCGGGTTTCTGGGAATTGCGGTTATTTATTCTTTTAGGATTTACGCATCAAGACCAAAGAAACCGGGTTTTTTACGGTTTTGCCGACTGTAACGAAATATTCTCACAAAAAACCCGGTTTCTGACCACTGGTGCGTAAGTCTGATTTTTTTAACGGCGAATGGGAGGTTTTGCCGATCGCCCCCCAGCTCAAATTACATATACTACAATATATAATACAGATATTCGAGCCAAAAGGCTTGGAGCTTAGAAAAATCCGAATCGAGGCCCCTTGAATGTGCAAAAATGTTCAAGCAAACATTAGTAAATCCTACACGGAGCAATTGTTGTGGATTCCAGATATAACCCCCAATCCATAGAAGAAAAATGGCAGCAGACATGGGCTGAGCAAAACTTAGACCAGATGCCAGAAGATACGGAAAAGCCTAAATTTTATGCCTTATCCATGTTCCCCTATCCGTCGGGAAACCTGCACATGGGCCACGTCCGCAACTACACAATCATCGATGTAATTGCCAGACTCAAGCGAATGCAAGGCTATCGGGTATTGAATCCGATGGGATGGGATGCTTTTGGTTTGCCCGCAGAAAATGCCGCCATCGAGCGAGGAATTCCGCCTGCACAATGGACTTATCAAAACATTGCCCAAATGAAAGGCTTATTTCAGCGTTTGGGCATTTCATTTGATTGGACAAAAGAAGTTACAACTTGTTCTCCCGATTATTATCGCTGGACTCAATGGATTTTCTTGCAATTTTTAGAAGCAGGATTAGCATATCAAAAAGAAGCGGCAGTTAATTGGGACCCCATAGATCAAACAGTCTTAGCAAACGAACAAGTAGATAACGAAGGTCGTTCCTGGCGTTCCGGTGCCAAAGTCGAGCGCAAATTATTGCGGCAGTGGTTCCTCAAAATTACCGATTATGCCGAACAGTTATTAAACGACTTAGACAAATTGCCCGATTGGCCAGAAAGAGTCAAATTAATGCAAGCCAACTGGATCGGCAAATCAGTCGGCGCTTACTTGGAATTTCCCATTGTCGGGATGGAGGAAAAAATCGCAGTTTTCACCACACGTCCCGATACAGTTTACGGCGTCAGTTACCTTGTTTTAGCGCCGGAACATCCACTAACTCAGCGCGTGACAACCGCAGACAGAAAAGCCGCCGTAGAAACCTTCATCAAAGAAGTTGCACTGCAAAGCGAGATCGATCGCACAGCCGAAGACAAACCAAAGCGCGGCATCCCCACAGGCGGCAAAGCAATCAATCCTTTCAGCGGCGAAGAAATTCCCATTTGGATTGCCGATTATGTGCTGTACGAATACGGCACCGGCGCAGTCATGGGAGTACCCGCCCACGACACGCGAGATTTCAAATTTGCCAATCAATATCAACTGCCAATTAAAGTAGTAATTGTGGATGATGATGAAATGCCGCTGACGGAAGCTTACACCGAACCAGGAATTATGATTAATTCCGAAAGCTTCAACGGCATGGATTCAATTAAAGGCAAAGCAGCGATTATTCACCATGCCGAAAATGCAGGTTATGGCAAAGCCCGAATCCAATACCGCTTGAGAGATTGGCTAATTTCTAGACAGCGTTATTGGGGCGCTCCGATTCCCGTAATTCACTGTCCCAACTGCGGCACAGTACCCGTCACCCAATCGGATTTGCCCGTATTGTTGCCGGAAAATGTACAATTTACTGGCAAAGGTTCGCCCTTGGCAAAGATGGAAGAATGGGTAAACGTTCCTTGTCCGAGTTGTGGCACTCCGGCGAAGCGGGAAACAGATACGATGGATACTTTTATCGATTCATCGTGGTATTTCTTGCGCTACCCCGATGCTCAAAATCAAGAGCAAGTCTTCGATAGGGCGAAGACAAATGATTGGATGCCCGTAGACCAATATGTGGGCGGCATCGAACACGCAATCTTGCACTTACTGTATTCGCGGTTCTTTACCAAGGTTTTGCGCGATCGGGGTTTGATCAATTGTGACGAACCATTTAAACGCCTGTTAACTCAAGGCATGGTGCAAGCAATGGCATACAAAAACCCCGTTACTGGCAAATACGTTCCCCCAGCAGATATAGACCCCGCAAATCCAAAAGATCCTCAAACTGGCGAAACTTTGGAAGTCTTCTACGAGAAGATGTCCAAATCAAAATACAATGGCGTTGACCCCTTGGAAGTTATGGGCAAATATGGGGTAGATACGGCGCGGATGTTTATTTTATTCAAAGCGCCACCAGAGAAGGATTTGGAGTGGGACGACGCTGATGTGGAAGGGCAATTTCGCTTTTTAAATCGCGTTTGGCGCGTGGTGACAGAGTTTGCTGCACGCCCCCCTGCCACCCCCGGTCAAGGGGGAGAGAATGCTGAATTAAGTAAACCTGAGAAGGATTTGCGGCGGGCGATTCACACTGCAATTAAGGCAGTGAGCGAAGATTTGGAGGGCGATTATCAGTTCAATACTGCTGTTTCGGAAATGATGAAACTCAGCAATGCTTTGAATGATGCTAAATGTAAAGATTCGCCCATTTATGCAGAAGGAATTAACACTTTGATTCGCTTGTTAGCGCCTTTTGCGCCGCATATTGCTGATGAATTGTGGCACAATACTGGTAACAGTGAATCGGTACACAGGCAAACTTGGCCGAGTGTGGATGCTTCTGCCTTAATTACCGATGAAATTACGCTGGTAATTCAAATAATGGGCAAAACTCGCGGCACAATTCAAGTGCCTTCTGGTGCTGATAAAGCTGCTTTGGAAAACTTTGCTCGCGAGTCGGAATTAGCCAAGCGTCACCTGGAAGGTAAGGAGATTAAAAAGGTAATTGTCGTGCCTGGAAAGTTGGTTAATTTCGTGGTGGCTTGAGTGTAAAAGTCGCTACCTGTAGGCAACGTATCGTTTATACACAAACACAACCTAATCCCCTTTAAACTCTATCGGGCAACTATTATTTACTGTAAGAGTAGACAAGTTGCCCTTTTTTTACTAGCTTTAAGGGAATTTTAGGATTGTTTAGCGGCTCGTTTTTTAGCCTTACCTTTTCTTCCCATTCTTTAAATTTAGGTTCCAGCATTTCAGGTGTAAGTTTATAAATCTCTTTGAGAGTTATGCCTTCATACAGTCCAATATACCAAGCTTCTACTCTGCGATATTTGTCAAGTATAATTTCATTCAAATGATGGTGAGTAGTGACCCCACCGCTTTTATTGAGAGCAATATTTATTGTTTTAAGTTCGTATTCTTTTCCTTCAGCATCAATAGCATCGTTTCCTTCACGTCCAGGTGATATCCGCAGCCCTAAAAGGATTAATAACTGTAAAGTCTTTCCCCCGTTATCTTGAAAAATATCCGCAATACCATATTTACTAGCCAGATTTTGCAATTCTTGGATGCTTTTCATAGCATTTTCTAACCGTTTAGCATCTGAAATGCGTTCTGCTTCCGTGGTAACAGCCTCTTCAACAGGCTCTACAACTGAGGGAGAAACTGGTTCAGCTATTAGGGTGCTAATGAGAGCTGTACTCTCGCCGCTTTGGCTAAAACTGATTAAATAAGTAGCGGGTACATCGAGCGCTTCAGCTAGAGCGAAAATAACTTCAAAGGATGGCGATCTTTCACCGCGTTCCAATAAGCTGATATAGTCAGTAGTCTTGTCTATGAGTTCTGCTAACTCGTCCTGTGTCAGCCTTTTTTCTCTGCGTAACTGACTTACCTTGGCCGCAAATTGTTGCCTGGCTTCTTTGTAATTCATACCCCTCACAATTCATAAAAACGAACTGAAAGTTCGCTTTTTGAATGGTACGAAGAATTTATACACAACACCACGTACTGAAAGTACGGATTTACTATAACTGAGAGTACGGATTCTGATATAATGACAGTAGGCTGTGTCTGTTGTACCTTAAACTAATCTAAATTAAGCATGAGTAACATTTTGCCCGCCCCAATTTACACCACCCAATACGGTCAATCTTATTTGGGAGATTCTCTTCATCTCCTGAATAGTCTTGCTAGCAATTCTGTAGATTTGGTGATTACATCCCCTCCTTTTGCATTGCAACGCAAAAAGAGTTATGGAAATGAAGATCAAGATTTATATGTTGATTGGCTGCTGGGATTTGCTCCAGAAATTAAAAGAGTTCTCAAGGATACTGGAAGTTTTGTTATAGACCTTGGAGGTGCTTATCAAAAAGGAATACCTGTACGCTCGCTGTATAATTACCGCGTACTTATTAGGTTATGTGACGAATATAAATTTAAACTTGCTCAAGAATTTTTCTGGTTTAATCCTTCAAAACTTCCATCTCCTATAGAGTGGGTGAATAAAAAGAAAATCCGGGCTAAAGATTCTGTGAATACTGTTTGGTGGCTTTCCAAAACGAATCAGCCTCAAGCGAATATTACTAAAGTCAAAGTAGAGTATTCTGAGAGAATGAAAAAACTTTTAAAAAATGCTGATGAATTTTACACCCCCAAAGAACGTCCTTCCGGTCACAATATTAGCGATCGATTTGCCAAAGATAATGGAGGTGCTATTCCATCTAATTTACTAGAGATTTCTAATTCGGAAAGTAATTCTCAATACTTGCGTTGGTGCAAAGAGTTTAATGTTAAGGCGCATCCGGCACGTTACCCTCAAAGATTACCGTCATTTTTTATAAATTTTCTTACTGAACCGGGAGACTTGGTAGTAGATATTTTTTCTGGTTCTAATACTACGGGTTATGCAGCAGAACAATTATCAAGAAACTGGATAAGCTTTGAAAAAGAAAAACAATATGTTGCTGCATCAATATTTAGATTTTTGCCTCAAGAATCTTTTTGGGAAGCGGATACAATATACAACCAATTATTAAATGAGGAAGCATCAGGATTAATTTTACCTCAAAATAGGCTCCTTTTTGAAGTTAATAATTATTGTTTTTAATCGGCTAAATAGTCTAATTATTATTGGATTTTCCACAATGCTCGAAATACAAAATAGATACAGACATTGTTTAAAGTTGCTATTTTTAATAGGAAAATTTTGGGCGATCGCCTACATTGCTTGCTGTATACTCTTGTTTTTTCTGCAAACTCGTTTGATCTTTCAGCCAACACCTACAATCGCCAAAACACCGGATGCTTTTAACATCCCTTACCAAGAAGTTTGGTTGCCAGTTAAGGGTCGATCGCGCAAAATTGAAAAACTTCACGGTTGGTGGCTGCCCGCGGCAAATCGACAATCATTAGGAACTCTATTGTACCTGCACGGCAGGGGTTTTAACATCGGTGCGAATATCAATCAATCTTACCGCTTTCGGCAATTGGGTTTTTCCGTATTGCTGATTGATTACCGGGGTTACGGCCGCAGTCAAGGCAGCTTTCCCAGCGAAGCTCGGATATATGAAGATGCGGAAACAGCTTATAATTATTTAGTGAAACAGCGGCAATTGTCGCCCAGCGAAATCTTTTTGTACGGTCATTCAATGGGAGGTGCTGTTGCTGTGGAATTAGCGATCGCACATCCGGAAGCTGCGGGATTAATTGTTCAAAGTTCGTTCACTTCAATGCTTGATATGGTAGAACGCTACAGTATAATGCGGCTGTTTCCGCTGCGGCTGCTGCTGACGCAAAAATTTGATTCTTTGGCTAAGGTTAAATTGCTGCGAATTCCGGTTTTGTTCGCCCACGGGACTGCTGACCCTTTGATTCCCAGTGGGATGAGTAAAAAGTTGTATGCTGCTTCTCCTGAACCTAAGAAAATTTTACTTGTTCCTAATGCTAAGCACAATAATGGAGATGCTTTTTTTAACAGTAGCGAATACCGCAAAACTATTGTTGATTTTGCAGATATATCTAGAATGAGATGAATGCAGATTACCCTCACTCTATGTAAATCATTTGTACTTTATCTCCAAATTCTAGCTGCAATACTGATTGAGCGCTGCCGCCATTAACGGCAATTTCTACCCAACCGTCAGAACCACTTATGGCAATTAAATCGCCCGGTTCGCTGTCGCTGTAGGTGTTACCGCTGGGGATGCGAATTGCATCAGAACTATTGCTAATTGTTACTGACCAATTGTTACCTATAATGCAATTATTGGGAATATTAGTAATTAGATTGCCGAAGCGATCGACATATTGGATGCAGCCTGCTGCACCTGTGGCTGTAACGCCACAATTTGGTATCTCTAACTCTACTAAACTTGCAGGGTCGATCGCCTCCCCCAACTCTTCCAAAGCCACCCCGTTCGCCAAGTGAGCGCCCGCTGCTGCAAAAATATCGCGACCGTGAAAAGTGCTGCTGGGTTGAGGTGTGCGCCAGTATTGGGAATTCGTGAGTTCGACAGAGGATCTGGCACTTTCCCGACTCAACACCCCGCTAAACAACCCGTTATCCGGCCCGACAAGAAAGCAATTAGCACATTTAACCGCAACCCCGCGTCTCTTGCTTCCCACACCCGGATCGACGACAGCAATATGTACGGTTTCCGGCGGAAAATAAGCAAAAGCAGTCATCAAACAAAACCTCGCCGCCGCAATATTTTGAGACGGTATTTGGTGCGTAATGTCAATGACTTTTAACTGCGGGTTAATTTGGGCGATCGCACCTTTCATCACTCCTACATAAACATCACTTAATCCAAAATCCGTAAGCAGAGTTATAATTCTATTTTTAGACATATATCCAAAGGTAAAAATATGGTATCACAATGGGAAAACTTTCTGCAAAACTTGGGAGAATGGCACGGTTCATTCACTCAGCTATCGCCGCGAGGAGAGGTACTTCAAGATACTCCTAGCATTATTTCTCTCGAAGGTTTCAATGACAACAAAACAGTGCGATTGAAACTCCGTCGCTTTTCCCCAAATCCTAGCGGTGTCGGCGAACCGGAAGTGAGCGAACTTGTGCGAGAATATCAAAGTTTAGGACGAGATATCCTGTTTTTTGAGAATGGAGCTTTTTGTCAGGGAACTATTCAACTAGCGCCTTATTGTGAGTGCGGTGCCGAGTTTGGTTTTATCTACAATTATCGCCGGTTGCGCTTCGTTCAGCTCTACAATACCGACGGCAATTTATCAAACCTTACCTTAATTCGGGAAAAGCAGCCGGATAAAAATGTCCCCGAACGTCCGCCTTTAACTGTTGACGATTTGCTGGGAGAATGGCAGGGCGAGGCGGTGACAATTTATCCAGATTATCGTCATCCTGATTCCTATTCTACCAATTTACAATTGCATTTGGAAAGTGGCGATCGCCTAGTGAACAAAATCACTTTTGGCAGTAATGCTACTGTTATCACTTCTAGCGCCAGCATTGACGGTTCAGTTCTGCACTTTAACGAAGGTGCTTCCCCCGTGCAAGTTTTGCTCCTCCCTGACGGCGGTTCTTGCACTTTACCTGTCAAGATTGAATTGAGAAAACCTATATTTTTCGAGGCCGGTTGGTTGGTAGAACCTGACTTGCGGTTTCGGATGATTCGCAGTTACAATGAGCGGGGTGAATGGGTAAGTTTGACTTTAGTTACTGAACGCAAAGTTAGTCATTAATTAGTATGGGCTGGTTGACCAACACTCTTTAATTTCCACCAATAATTTACATAAACCCGCCCCCATTTATGGCGGACGAAAGTTTATGTAGCCGCGAATTTTATTCGCCGGACTTTGTTTCCTGGGTTTGTGACTGAATCACGGCACTCCAGTCATCATTGTTAACAGCAGCTTCCAAATCCTTAGCGCGTTCGCCATCACTTTTGGCGGCTGTTTCTAACTCTTTGGTAAGAGTGGAATCTGCCATTGCTTTCCGCAATTTCAGCTTCTTTTCCTCATAAGCTTTTTGTTCTTCGGCAGACATTGCCGATCGCGCTGCTTGGCCTACCGTAGCCGCCCACATTTCGCTTTCAGCACCGTTTCCAGGTGGAATGCTGCCAATTTCTGCTATCCAAGCATCCCGCAAACTTTCCATTTCTTCCCGCTTCGGGAATTTGAAAGTTTGCACGCGCAGGAAAGCACAATTTTCTGCGCCATTTTGGGCGATGTGACCGTTGATGGAAAGCAGGATATTTCGCGAATAACCGATAAACTGAGTGTTGCGGGAAATATCCATTACAGCGTAAACGCCGGCGACTTTCGCGTTAGTTGCCAAATCGCGCCATGTATCGATCGACATTACTTGCGTGCCGTCATTTTCTAATTCAGAAATAGTGGCTGCTGCGCTGTGTTCTGAGTCGGAACTGTATAAAAAGTTGTGCAGTCCTTCATGGGCGACAGGTACGTTTTGATGTTCAATTGCTACGTCTCGATCGGCATTCACTTGATTAGCTTCCATAAAACCCAATTCCTCAAAAAATGTCAACTTTACTCATTAAATCCCGCTTTCAGGGGCGCGCAAGATGCCCACCCCACAATAAAGTTCTCTTTGTGGAACAGGCCGGAAAGCCTGTTCTATTGTTTTTTTTGCCCTTATATACTTAACTTACGGCAATTTGTTGCAATTCCTCGTCAGTCAATTTAACTTCGAGCGCCCGCACAGAGTCCTCAATACTCGATACTTTGGTCGCACCGGGAATCGGAACGATGCAAGGCGATTGGGCCATCAACCAAGCTAATACTATACAGTAAACTGAAACGTTTTTTTCTTCGGCTAATTTTGCGATCGCGGGCATATCTTGCAAGCTGGTGACGCGGCGGCTTCCTCCTAAAGGACTCCAGGGAAAAAATGTCAGTTTTTCGGTTTCGCAATATTCCAGCACGCCGTCTGATTCCGGCTGTCTGTGCCACGGATTGTACTGATTCTGCACGGAGACAACTTCTACTGTATCGCGAGCACGTTTGATCTGCTCTACAGAAAAGTTGGAAACTCCAATAAATCGAATCATTCCAGCTTCTACTGCTTCTTTTGCGGGTGCTAGGGCTGCTTCGATGGTATAAGCAGGATCTGGCGAGTGATATTGCCAAAGGTCGATCGGTTCCTTGCCGCCCAATGCTTCAAAACTTTCCCGAATTGTCTTGCGTAAATGGTGGGGGTTGCCATTGCGCGTCCACGCACCTTGAGGCCGCATTAAGCCGCCTTTAGTGGCGACAGTAACGGACCTAACATCTCCGCTGTACTGTTGCAAAGCTTTGGCAATCAGGTGTTCGTTGTGGTGTTTGTCGGATTGATCTTGGCAGTAGGAATCTGCGGTGTCAATTAGGGTGACACCCAAATCGAGGGCGCGGTGAATTACCGCAATTGATTGCGATTCTGGCGGTCGGCCGCTTAAGGACATTGGCATACCTCCAAGACCGATTGCGCTGATAGTAAAGTTAGTGTTACCCAGTTTTTTTCTTTTCATTGGTTTGCCTTCGTTTGCGTGGTTTATTTCCAGTTTACATTTCAAGGATAGGTGGAAATTTTACATTTATTTAACTATCTAAGTAAATAGAAAAAAATATTTTTTAGATAATCTCTTTTGCCTTTAAAATGTATATTTCAATTCCCTATTCCCCACGTGTCAAATCCTCTCCCTCTTAAACATAATAGACAATCTAGATGTGCAGCAGCTTACCTACCTACTTAACTAGCTGGAAGCGCTGGTGTAAAAGCGGAGTGCAAATTGCCAGAAGTAGCGGGAGAAAAATAACAGCCCGATCGCCAATATTCCCGCCCCTGCGATCCAAACGATTTCACCTCTCCCCAGCATGGCTTCTGCAGGCACAGTCGTCAAGAAGGCAACGGGAACTACGAAAGTGAAGAAAAATCGATAAGCTGCGGGATAAGCTGCCATTGGAAATCTACCCGCTTCTAACAATCCTTCGAGAACTTCGGTAACATTGTAAATTTTGACAAACCAAATGCTGGTTGCCCCTAACATAAACCATATACTGTAAAGAGTAATAGTTCCGAATAACAGCGGTATTGCTGTTAAAAAATAGTTGCCGATTGCTACTTCCAATTTGTTAGCAGCATACAGCAGCAATACGGTTCCCAAGATTAAATCTGGGATTCCCCAAGGCGAAACTGTGTTTGCAGATAGCCAGAATTGGGAACTGATGGGTTTGAGGAGTACGAAATCGAGAGTACCTTGCTGGACTCGATCGACAATACGGCTGAGATTAGGTGCTAGAAACGTTGACGAAAACCCCTGCAAAATCGTGAAAATACCGAGTACAACTAAGGCTTCTTCCCATTTCCACCCAGAAAACGTGTAACCGGTACGGTAGAACAAAAACAGCCCAAACAAGCTGCCCGCAAGATTTCCGAGGCTGCTGAGGGCCGCCAGGACAAAGTTGATTCGGTATTCTAGTTCCGCTGCGATCGCCGCACCCCAGAACAATTTCAGTACGTGCAAATATCGTCCCATGTTTATCGCCATTTTTTGCCGTGTAAATACTTAAATTTCCATATTGTAAAGGTTGTGTGAAATTAATTGCTGTACGGCTGCTCATTTCACTATAACAATAAATTATTTAGATCGCTTACTTAAGTAGTTTTACTGACACTTAGTATTAAGTTATTTAACCAAATTTAAACAAAAATTACAAAAATTATTAATTTAAGTCAATCTTAAGCCAATATATTGGCCATTATTAAGATTGATTCATGTTTTCACAAAAAATATGGCTTAATCAATCGGGAATACTAATATGTTACAAGTTTTAATATTATAAATATTTGAGAAACATCTAGGCATACCCAAACGGAACACTTAGGATGGTGCATACGTACTCAAAAGGAATGCGTCTTCATAAGTACGTAATAATACGTACAAAAGAGGGATCGAGAAATTGACGTAGCTAACAACACGTAAGGAAAAAAAGACATGGATGCTTTAACATTGTCCAGGCTGGGAGTCAAGCACACCAAGAGTGCAGTAGCCGAATCGCTGCGGATCAATACAGGATACGACGTGACAAGCCCAGTCACTTTTTACGGGATTGTCAACGAGCGCTGCAATGTTAAATGCCGCCAGTGCGAGTATTGGCGACTCAAAGAATATAAAGACGAAATGACGATCGAAGAATGGCAAAATGCCCTCTTGAGCGTCAAAGAATTTGTGGGTGAATTTTCAATCAACTTTAGCGGCGGCGAACCTTATATTAAAAAAGGTTTTCTAGACTTGCTGGCCTTTGCGAATAAAAATGGCATTCACGCCGGCGTCACCACCAACGGCTATTGTATGACCAGGGAAAACGCAGCCAAAACAGTCGCTGCTCGTCCTTTTAATGTGAATATGTCAGTTGACGGGCCGAATGCAGAACTGCACGATTATTTGCGGGGTCAACCGGGATTGTTCGATCGGCTTTCTAAAGGAATCGGTTATCTGCGCGAAGAACAAGAAAAACAGAACGTCCTGTTTCCGATCAACGTCAAACCGACAATGAACCGACTCAATTTCCGCCACCTCCCGGAAATAGTCACCTGGGCTCAGGGAATTGGGGCGACGACGGTGAACTTCCAACCTGTCAACCGCTGGACGCCAGAAACATACGAGGAATTGTGGATTGAAAAAGAAGACATGGAAGAATTTGCACAAGTAATCGAGCGCCTAATTGAAATGAAGAACAACGGTGCTCCGATTATGAACAGCGATGAAGTGTTGCGATTGATGATTCCTCACTTCGCGGAAGAAAAAGCTCCTGATTCAACTCGTCCTTGTCGCGTTGGACTGCGCAATTACTGGATTGATACGCGCGGCGATGTGAAATTGTGCGATGAGTTTCCGGTGATTGGGAATGTCAAAGAGCAAAGCGCCCGCGCTATTTGGTACGGCGAAAAAGCTCAGGAAGTCCGCCGGGATACTTTGAATTGCGGTAAGCTTTGTCTGATTACTTGTGTTTCGCAAAAGACGATTTTGGACAAGGTAAAAATGGGCATGAAGTTATTAAAAAACTGAACTTTGAGCAGTGTTAATATTGCTTGTGTTCATGGTAGCCGGGTTCGATCGCAAACCCGGTTTTTTTGTTTAATGAATTGTATTCCGGTTCGGTTTTGCTAAAGGAAACGGCAATGCCGTTTCCCTACCAATACAATGTTTTGTATCAGTCGTAGGGTGCGTGAGGGTGAAAAATCATTGCACCGCAGCCCTTTACTATTGACTGTCACGCACCGCTTTACCTCGGCAATATTTTTCTTACCAGCGGCAGGATTCTGGGGGAGATTTTTCTCGCCAGCGGCAGGATACCCAGTATCAGCAGGCCGAATATTAAAGCGAAAAGTAAACTCCCGATCGTCGTCGCGGTGAAGGGATGAAGCGGGACGGAAAAATTGGGTTGCCATTTAATGGGTTTAGCTTTGATTAGGGAATCGCTGGCTGAAAAGATTTGTCCGCCGCCGCTCGCAGTTCCGACAAAAAAGATGATATTCTCAAGTTAGCCGCGCTTTTTCTCTTTGTCTTCGTTCTTCGAGTCGATTTCCATTTGTTCCCGATCGCCCTGACGTTCCCTCTCTTCCTGTTCCCGGTTCAATTCCACCTGTTAGATTTCCACCATCTCGCAAATTGTGGATATTGTTGGCTGCAACAAATCTTGATTAGCAATCAGGTAGTTTAAGTATTTTTCAATTGGACTTTGATATTTGCGATCGCACAAACTCCGGAACTTCTGCAAAAACACCAGATTGTCGCCTTTAATGGACAAACGTTTAATTTTAGCATAACTTTCGACATAAATTTCCGCATTAATATCAACAGTATTGCGATCTGCCTCCCCACAGCAAACAAGCTTCCTATCCTTTAAGGAGATGGTGGAGGAAGCGAATCAATATTGGCTAGGGCAAAATTGAGAAAGTATTCTGTCCGCGATATCAGTTGTTCGGCATCGGTTTCTGTTATATTTGGATCGACATTATAATCCGCTCTGAGACGAGTTCTTTCAGCATCAATTAGGTAGCGGTGCAGTTCTACCGGAACTCGATTAGTGCGAGCGAAGCGTTCCCCAAAAGCAGCGATAACGGCTGAGTGTCGCGAATTGGATAAGCTGTCAAACATCTAAACTGCATTAACTAAGTTACCTTTACTTTTTATTTTTCGGTTCCATTTCATAATTAGTCCTCCTTCATTTAACAGTTTATGTAACAGTGCTTCTAATTTTTCAATGGATTCAAATAATCTATTAGCAACATATTCCTTGGCAGAATGCCAGACTAATTCAACTAAGTTATAGTCCGGGCTATACTTGGGCAAAAAC